>CAZELD010000021.1:19110-30749 GCA_964512855.1 uncultured Muribaculum sp. | reverse complement strand
AGATACAAATTATTTTTCTAATTTACAAGCACTTAATTTATAGAAGTCCCCCTTATCTTTGTGCTTGAAACGAGTTACTTGAAAGCGACTCGCCGCAAAGCGCAGAAATAGGCACGGTTGCCAATTCGTTACCCCAACCTCTGCCATCTTTCCAAATCTTCTATATTTAAGGAGGTTATAAGCTTCTTCCAAAATTAACAAATAATATTTGTATTAAGAAGTGTTTAATTCAAGAAAATGCGTAAGAAAATGGGGAAAAGGAGGAAACGCCACTGAATTGCTACTCCAACGGCTTATTTACGGCTGATTTCTGCGGTTCTATTTTCACTTTTATTTCATGGAAGTATTGCGGTTAAAGAAAAAAGTTGTAACTTTGTGCCGGGTAAGTCCTACACGACCAGCTCCCCGGGAACTCCGCCAGGCCTTGACCGGAGCAACGGTACCGGGTTGTAGCGGTGCGATGTAGTAAGCTTACCCTTTTTTGTGTCCTTACGTGGCAAAATATTTGATTTTTTTCGAGGGGGTATCGGCGATATGTCGTATCTTTGCCACTTGAAACCTCATTCCGAAAAACTATGCCTAACGACAAAATTATAATTGCGATCGACGGATATTCATCATCAGGCAAAAGCTCGATGGCTAAAGCTTTAGCTTCAAAAATAGGATATAGATACATTGATTCGGGAGCCATGTATAGAGCCGTAACTCTATGGGCTATGCGGGAAGGGCTCGTCAAGAATGGCGAGGTTGACCGAAACCGCCTCATATCATCCTTACCGCTCATAAATATTGATTTCCGTGTCATGCCCGACGGAACCCAGCACACAATTCTCAACGGAGAGGATGTCGAAGAGCTGATACGCCGCATGGATGTATCGTCCAATGTGTCGCAAGTATCGGTAATTCCCGAAGTGCGGCATAAACTTGTTGATCTACAACAGGAGCTCGGCAACGGAAAAGGGATTGTCATGGACGGCCGAGACATAGGCACAACTGTGTTTCCCAACGCCGAAATGAAAGTGTTTGTAACCGCATCGGTAGAGACGCGTGCCCAACGTCGTCTTGAAGAACTCATAGCAAAAGGCCATTCCACCTCCTACGAAGAGGTTTTCGCAAATGTAGCACGTCGTGACCATATCGACGAAACCAGGGAAGAGAGTCCGCTAAGAAAAGCGCCTGACGCTGTAACGCTCGACAATTCAACAATGTCGGTTGAAGAACAAAACCAATGGCTGCTTGACTTATATCACCGCATAATAAATGCATGATACGCATCGAGATTAACAACGAATCGGGATTCTGCAACGGCGTTGTGTCGGCTATACGCAAAGCCGAGGATGAGCTTGACCGTACCGGCACACTATATTGCCTTGGCGACATCGTGCACAACAGCGATGAGGTGGAACGGCTTAGAAAACGCGGGCTCGTAACCATAACCCACGAAGAGTTTTCACAGCTTCACGGCGTAAAAGTGTTACTTCGCGCTCACGGCGAACCTCCTTCCACCTACGAAATAGCTCGCAAGAACGATATTACCATAATTGACGCCACGTGTCCTGTGGTGCTTCACCTACAAAAACGGATCAGAGAGTCGTATGACGGTCGATCCGGGAATGAGACCATCGTAATATACGGAAAGCGAGGTCACGCCGAAGTGAACGGCCTTGTAGGACAAACCAACGGCGAAGCTATTGTGGTCGAAGATATGTCGGGCCTGGAAAAATTGAACTATGACAACGACATTGTGCTATATTCTCAGACCACAAAGTCATTACAAGGTCTTTCCGACATGATTTCAGCCATAGAGTCAAGAAAGTCGCCAGATACGACTTTCCGGTACTATGACACA
This sequence comes from uncultured Muribaculum sp., assembly GCA_964512855.1. Lineage (GTDB taxonomy): Bacteria > Bacteroidota > Bacteroidia > Bacteroidales > Muribaculaceae > Muribaculum. The sequence goes on along the minus strand of CAZELD010000021.1, from coordinate 28,900 downwards.
ATCTGCCGCCAAGTGGCAAACCGTGTGCCAAAACTTCGGGAATTTTCCGCCGCACATGATTTAATTCTGTTTGTCAGCGGGAAAAAGAGCAGCAATGGCAAAATTTTGTTTGGAGAATGTGAGGAAGTTAACCCCAATACGCATCTCATATCTAATCCTGACGAAATAGAGCCTTCATGGCTCGAGGGAGTTTCGAGCGTTGGTATATGCGGAGCCACGTCTACTCCACGGTGGTTAATGGAGAACGTAAAAGAGTATTTGCAAAAAATCACACCCGATGAATGATTTTATCGCTATAGACGTAGAGACCGCCAACAACCACCCGTCAAGTATTTGCGCATTGGGCGCGGTTAAAGTGTCAGCAGGAGTGATTGTGGGCAAATTCTACAAGCTCGTAAAGCCTGAACCGGAATACTACTTTCGACATTTTTCCGAAAATATCCACAGCATATTCAGAGAAGACACTGAAGATGCCCCTACTTTCGATTATGTATGGGTCGATATGCTAAAACAGTTTGGTTTGGATAGCCATCCGGAAAAAGCGGTGTTCGTCGCCCACAACAAAATCTTCGATGAAAAGTGCCTGAAAGAAGCTCATCGGGTATATGGAATGACCTGGTGTGATAATGTGTTTTTATGCACACTTCAAAAAGCGCGACGTACTATCCCCAGACAACTGATAGGCAGCTATTCCTTGCCTGTGCTATGTGACTTCATGGGAATACCATTCAACAACCACCATAACGCGCTTGCCGACGCAGAGGCTTGCGCAAAAATAGCAATGAAACTATTATGAGAAAAATTTCACCATTTCTATTCGCTTTTTTATTAATCGGGTGTGGAAAGAGCGCCACTGAAAATGAAGCGTACGTTCACGGCGAAGCCGATGCTACAAGGCTCATCGATTCAATCAATTCAATGTCGGAGCTGCAACTCGAAGGCTATATACTCAACGTGAGAGCCAATGAACATAAATATATAGCCTCAGGCGATTCGGCCGCCGCCGTGTCATACATACAGGGCTTTGAATACTATCTGAAAGCCAACTCAGACTCAATATCTTCTTTGATTTTCTGAAATAACCTATTTATGCGCACTGTTCAGGAATATGTTGATTACATCAACGACCAAATTTCAGCAATAAAATACCCTTCATCACCGGAAGGTTTATACCAGCCTATAAAATATGCCCTTGACGCCGGTGGAAAAAGACTGCGTCCTATGTTGCTGCTTGCAACCGCTGAATCGCTCGGCGTTCCGATGGGAATGGCTATAAACCAAGCTCTCGCCATCGAAATGTTTCATAATTTCACACTATTGCACGATGACTTGATGGATCGGGCAGATATGCGGCACGGCAAACCCACAGTCCATATAAAATGGAACGCGCCAACCGCTATACTTTCGGGCGACACTATGCTTACCATGGCAGGAATGATGGCTATAAAAGGACTCCGAGACAAATCAGCGCTCGACATTCTGCGACTTTTCAATGAAACCGCAATTGCAGTTTATGAGGGGCAACAAAAAGATATGGACTTTGAATCACGCATGGATGTTTCTGTTGAGGAATATCTTGACATGATCTCACAAAAAACCGGAGCATTAATTGCCGCCCCCTGCTTGATGGGCGCCATTCTCGCCAATTCCGATCAGGAGCGAAAGGACGCGCTCAATGATTACGGAAAAGCATTGGGCAAAGCATTTCAATTGCAGGACGATTGGCTCGATACATACGGCGATCCCGCTGTGTTCGGGAAAAAGATCGGCGGCGACATATTGAATGATAAAAAAACGTACCTTCTAATCAAGGCCCTCACCAATTCCACCGGCGAGCAAAAGTCGGAACTACTATCCTTAATGGGAACACGCTCTCAAGAAAAAATCGACCGAGTACGTGCGATATATGACGCAACAGGTGCCGCAACTGCCTGTCGAAGCCTCATTGATGAAGCCACGGATGATGCAATAAAAGCCCTTGATCGAGCCGAACTTTCCGATAAAGCCAACGAATTTTTCCGCACATTAGCTGAAAAGTCACTCACACGCCGCTCATGATTGTCGACACTCACACTCATTTGTATCTTCCGGAATTCGAGAATCCGGCTGAAGTTGTCACTCGAGCAATTGACAATGGAGTCGGACACCTTATTTTCCCAAACGTCGATATAAGCACCATAACGCCAATGAAAGAGCTGAATTCACTCTTTCCCGATAAAACCTCGATGGCTATGGGATTGCATCCGACCGAAATAGACGGAAATTGGGAAAAGGCTCTTGAGATAATAAAATCAGAACTTTCAGGGACTTCAGAATATGTGGCGATTGGAGAAATAGGCATTGATTTATATTGGGACAAGACGTTCCGCAAAGAACAAATGGAGGCCTTCCGGATTCAATGCGAGTGGGCAGTGGAGAGAAAGATCCCAATTATAATACATTGCCGCGAAGGGCTTGATGAAGCGCTTGATGTTTTTGACGCTATGTCCTCAATCCCGACAGGCGTGTTCCACAGCTTTGGCGGAACAATTGATGACGTGGAGAAAATACGACGCCGTGGAGACTTCTATTTCGGAATAAACGGGATTGTCACTTTTAAAAATTCAAAACTCCGCGATACGTTACCGGCGATAGGAGCCGAACGACTTCTGCTTGAAACCGACGCGCCATATCTCGCACCGGTTCCGCATCGAGGTAAACGCAATGAATCATCATTCATAATCCACACAGCCGCACACATAGCAACAACTTTAAACATGACGGTTGAAGAACTGGCTGATATAACGACTCAAAATGCAGTTAATCTGTTTCATCTTACCATAAAATGATACGACCTGTTAAAGTAGAAAATGACACTCCGGTAATCACCCGGATCTACAATCACTACATAGTAGAAACCACGGTTACTTTTGAAACAGAGCCTGTGACAGAAGAGCAGATGCGACAACGCATATCTTCAATATCTTCCAACTTTCCTTTTTTCGTATATGAAAACGGTGATGGTGAAGTTATAGGCTATTGTTATGTACATTCCTGGAAAGAACGTGCCGCCTATAACAGCACATTGGAGACCACTGTTTACCTGAAACCGGAATTTGAATCCTGCGGAATTGGAACATTGCTGATGGAAAAACTGATTAGCGAATGTCGCAAATGCGGGTTCAGAGTATTGATCGCCTGTGTTACAGAGGAAAACTCATCAAGTATCGCTTTTCATGAAAAACTCGGATTTAAACAGGTATCTCATTTTGAAAAAGTAGGATGTAAATTTGGGAGGCTTCTTGATGTAATTGATCTGCAATACAATCTTTAGCGCATACCTGCACCGAAATATTTCAACCTGCATACAAAATAACGGGTGTTGCCTCACGACAACACCCGTTTAATCTACAATCTATAAAAACATATATTTTGAAAAAAAGTCAAGTATGTTGTTTTCCCAAAATATGCAAAAGACTCATCATTAACAAGCGTTTATGCTGAAAAACATATTTTAACTATTTTACAGGGTAACTCGCCGGCCGCAGAATCCATGGAAACGGGTTCTTTTTGACGATCGATTTATCGTCCAAAACCTTAAAATATTCCGCAGCGGCTTCTTCAGGATTATCCACACTCACAGCAACGACATAGTATAACGGCTCGGCAGTAACCACAAGCAGAGCTTCGGGATAGCCGGAAGTACGCAATCGGTTGACCTGCGACTTGGCATTAAACACCTGCTTGAACTGATTTACAACCACAGAATATCGTTTAACCGATTGCGGAGTGGAATAATCGGCCACTGTGGATACCTGCACGGTAACCATTGGAATAGAATCCCCGTTGACTACCAAACGGGAATCAATCGCTTCCCTTCGCATTTGGTCATATATTGTGCCATCGACAAGCGATTTTTCCGCCGATTTCTCCTTTGCAACTTCGTATGCCGCTCTATAATTAGCTTCCGTAGTCTTACATCCTGTAGAAAGCAATAAAGTCGGCACACATATACCGATCAAAAATCTTTTCATAAATAGCACAATTATTGAGTTAATATCGCAAAATTACACATTTCCTTAGAAATGCGACCAATAACCGCTTGTTTAAACGCATTATTTGCGCCGCCGGAGAATTACGTAAATTATGACCGGAGCGCCAATAATAGGAGTGACTGCATTAAGAGGCATAACACCGCTCTCGGGCATGACTGTTATTAGATTACAAAGCATCGCCACAATAGAGCCACACATAAGGGTTGCAGGGACAAGTATACGATGATTGTCACTGCGGAATATCATACGCGCGATGTGTGGAACGGCAAGTCCAATGAAAGACACCGGGCCGCAATAAGCGGTAATAACCGCAGTCAATATGCCGGTTGAAAAAAGCAGCTTATTTCTTACACTTTTTACATTAAGGCCTAAATTTATTGCATAATTGTTTCCCAGAAGCAACAAGTTCAAAGGTTTGATCAACAACACCGCCATCACAATCCCTAATACGGTTATCGATGCGAATAACGGCATCTGATCCATCGAAACGCCATTGAATGTCCCCATACCCCACATAGTATAGCCATGCACCCCTTGCGCTGTGGAGGAAAAGTTTAACAATGTTATCGCTGACGAGGTAAGATATCCGATCATTATACCAGAGATCAACAACATTAAATCATTCTTGAGCAATGTGGAGAAAATGAGCAAAAGCCCCATTATGGAGAGGCTGCCGACAAATGCGCCTGTTATAATAGCGGCATATCCGTTCCAAGTATAATTTCCTGCTACAATAGTGCCGCCAAGAAATAGCATAACCAATGCCACTCCCAAACTTGCTCCCGAGGTTATACCAAGAATCGACGGGCCTGCAAGAGGATTGCGGAACGCTGTCTGAAGCATGAGCCCCGACACCGCTAATCCGGCGCCGGCAAGAAGAGCGGTAACAGCCTGAGGTAGACGACTACCCAACACGATGAAGCCCACAGTGCTGTCGGAAGCGGCATCGCCCCTTAACACTCCCCACACCTCGTCATAATGGATACTGACCGAACCGACAAACAGATTCAGCACAAACAGAGCCATTATGCCAAGTGTCAAGAGTACAAATCTCATCAAGGTTTCATCTTTTTGAAATATCTCGTCGGCAATGAATCGGTAACCAATTCAGGATGAATAAGAGACACGAATTCTTTCAACAACCACTGCGGATGGAAAGGAATCTCCTCGTAGAAATAGATCACCGACGTATTGCATCCGTAGACATTATTATTAATAAACGGAGCGAATTTGCCATATATTGCATTATCGCTTTTAAGCTGAGAAAGCGTCATATCTTCTCTCTGAGAATAACGCATAAGCCATATATCGGCATTTCCCGCGCGATACAATACCTGTTCGGGAGCAATCCCGGTGCTGCCTGATATTTTATATTCCACAAAGGGATTGGCGCCTCCGGCATCCTCTATGAAGCGTCCCATTGTCGAATAAGCGCCGGGGACATTCCACGCCGCCCCGAATATACGATCCATCAAAACCCTTGGACGGCTTACTGCTCCATCGGCAAGATGCTTTGTGGAAAGATATGATTTTTCTGTATCAGAGAATAGAGAGTCGGCAACCTCCGTTCTTCCATAGAGGCGTCCGTAGAATTTCATCCACTCAGCCCGACCAAGAGGCGAAGTCTCCATGTAATCAGCACATTCCACTACAGGAATACCGAGCTGCGACAACTTGCCATATCCATTGGAATTTTCAAAAGGCGATAGCAGTATCGCTCCAGGACGCAATTCTATTATTCGCTCGATATTAGGCGACATACTATTTCCGCAATCAGCAATCACGCCTGACACAAGACAGTCTACAAGTTCCGGCTGGTGGATGTACTGAACATCACATATCCCTGTTATGGCATCGACCGCACCCAGTTCAGCAACGAGGCTATTATGTACCGATGAGTATATAACTGAACTTGTCAATGGAGTCCGAACTACAGTGCCGTTGGGCATATCTTTTGGCAAGCTATCCTCTTTCGGGACTAAAAGATAAGTGTGGAGGAGGCGCGTCGTGTCCCACGGATTTCGGATTTCAACCTTCGTATATCCAGGAAAATCCACCATCTTAAGATTGACGGCGTATGATATCGGAACAGTGTCGCCATGCTCCTCCGAAAAATGAGCATTGCCGCTCTTGCACGAAAACAAGAGCGACAACACCACAAACGCAGAAAAAAAAGTATTTAAAAGTTTCATGAATTACTCATAATTGAAGAATAGAGCCGCCGGGCCTACACCAACAGTGTATTTGCGTAAGAAATTACCTTGAGCGTCATATTCATTGCAATATCCGGCTATAGTATAGCTGACATTACCGGCATCTTTTGAGTAAGAAGTAATGAATATATTTCCGGTGATAGGATCTACGCCGATAGCGGCCGGACTGTCGATATCTGCATCGCCCTTGATCATATCCGACGTAGTAGCATTGAGGATATCATAGATGCTATATTCATTTGAAGCGGCGCCATAGGGTGCATTGATGTAATACAGATAATTTCCTTGAACATCAGCATTAGTGGCTTCGGCTATCTCAGTAAATGATTTATCGGAATTCATTTTGTAGATTTTGGAAGCGACATCGCCATAGTTTCCTTTAGCGAGTAGGAACAGATCGCTGCCGTTTGAAAGGAATTGACATGGATTCAATGGCACAGTAAACGTCTCAGCAGCGGTAAATGAAGTCAAATCTATGCGTGTGGCTGTTGTGCCGTAGTCGGGATAGCTCATACCATCGGAATTGGGTACGTATAGATTATTGCCCACAATTGCTATGATTTCAGGATTGGGTCCCACTTGCACAGTCTTGTCGATAGACAAGGTGAGTGTGTCAAGACGTGACACATAGCCATTATACATTGAGATATACACATTTCCACCCTTTGCGATGAGCGAACGCGGGCTTTGACCTTCGGCATCAGAAAGCGATATTGTTTTTTCAGCCTTCAATGTTTCACGATTAACGATTTCGATAGTGTTTGATTGATATACGCCTATGTAAATCTTTGAGCCATAAACCACAGCAGCTTGAGGAGTATCCCCTATTTTACGAATATTGGCATTATAGAACACATTTTGAGACACTTGGTTAGTAGAGAAATCAATATAAGACAGACTGCCGTCAATCTTGTTTCTCATATTTCCTTGATTGATAACAAATACGCCCTCGCTAATTTGGGGATTATCTGGATTAGACGTTTCATCATCGCTACTATACTTGTCATCATCATCGCTACAAGCCACAAAGCCCACAGCGCTTATGGCAAGAATTGCACATAAAAAAAGTTTTTTTCTCATAATTGTTTTTATATAATTAATTAAATGAATATTTCGCAGAAAACAGCCATGAGCGTCCAGGCATCGGATAACGCACCACTATCTCATACTGCTTGTCGAACATATTTATAATGTCGCCCCGCAATTCCAATGCGTGATTGCGGATGTTGAATGTTCGGTAAACCGTAGCTCCGGCTTCCATATATCCGGGAATCCTCGTTGCCGGCAAATTATTATTCGTAGCGTATCGGGCGCTGACGCCTGTCGTATGAACCGACATATTCGCCCATGGATTCTCATAACTCAGTGAAACCCCGCCCGAATTCAATGGCGTGTAGGCCACTTGCTTCATCCATTCTGTAGAATTACGGTCGGTGCGCGGCTGAGCTCGTTGGTAGCTATAATTCCCGGCTAAAATGACCGATTGCTTTTCATTAAATTGGAAAGTCGCATTCAGAGTCACGTCAAGCCCGAACATTCTGACCTTACCAAGATTCATCATGTTCCAGATAAACATATTATACGGAATTGCGACTATTTTATCCTTTATATGGTTCATATAGCCGTCAACAGTCGCCGACAATTCGGGAATGAATGACGAAGAGGGCATTCGGTATGTGGCGCCGATATTTATTTGATCGGTACTCTCCGGCTTAAGATCAGTGCTCCCGTAATGGTCGAAATAGGCCTCATTAAACGATGGCGCGCGGAAAATATTTTTATACGAAGCTCTTAAAAAAAGATCATGCCTTGAAAACGGTTGCCATGACACACTCATCGACGGTGATAGACGATAGGCGTTACGCCCTTTATCGCCCGATTTAACATCGTTGACATATATGGAATACAATGCCCGAGCCATTAACGTCAAACGATTGTAGCGATATCTCGCTGTTAGCGACTGAAGAATCGTGCTGCGGAAAGGGCGGCTATCATCACGAAGATTACTGTTGAGATTGTTGTAGGCATAATCGGCGGAATAATCCAACGCCCACTTTTCATTAGGAAGGAAAAGCGCGCAGCCCGAAATATACGCTTCACGCTGCCAATAATTTTGATTGAGCACACCTCCGGGATATATGCCCTTTTCATCATGATATAAAGATGCCGCCCAATTAAACTTCGCATTCCCCTGCACCGACCATTTAGAATTTATGACATTCCGATACTGCAATTGGCCGAACAGATTACGTTCACGCAATTTTTCTTTACTTACATCATTATAATAAATGACCGGACCCGGCAATCGACGTCCGTTATCATAGTAATACAACTTGCCTTTAAGAGACGATCTTGAGGAAATAGTCCACCCTAAATTAAATTCCGCATGACCCGAATTCATCATGCTGTTATTGCGTTTTTCCCGCGTCACCAGTGAACCGTTTTTTAGGGTGAAGGGGTAGTCATTGTCAGTGTGGATAAATTCTCCGATAAATGACAATGCCACATTATCGCTCACATTTTTACCAATGCGGAAAAATGGATTCACATTACCGAATGAACCGACTCGCATTTGAGTTACAACATGGAGCAAGCTGTCATCAGCTTCAGGCAAACCGATTGTCGATATGGAAAGAGTGGCCGCCGATGCCGCAGCGCGAGCCGGAATGAATATATCGTCATTGTCACCAATAATCATCGACAATGAATTCACATTGTCAAGAGAATAGCGCGACACATCAATTTGCCCGCTCTGACAATCACTCAGGGAAATTCCATCATATACAACTGCCGTATGCCCTGCGCCAAAACCCCTTACCGACACAGTCTTCAGGCCGCCGGCGCCGCCATAATCGCGCAATGTGACACCCGGTAAGCGATGCATCGCATCCGAGATATCCGTGACGCCGGTAACTTTCATTCGTTCAGCATCGAGGGAGTGGAGAGGGGCACTGCTTGTGAGCGATTTGGATGCCGGCGACGAAATGACCTCGACACCATCCAAAACATGAACTTTTCCTTGGACAGTATCAAGTTGCACGGTATTTCCTAACGCCGCGCACGCATAAAGCAGTATTCCTAAACTCATTATATGTCTTCTCATCCTCGAAGAAAAACATTATCAATCCACATAAGGCAGGTCTTCGGACTTATCTCTTAAAACTTTCGGACACCTTCCCGGAACTACCTATGTTCCAGTGGCATTTTATCCGCAGCCGTTCAGTTTTTCAACTGAAATGAGAATTACCGCAGCGGGACTGTCCGGGATTCACACCCGAGTTCCCTTTTAATCGCCATTGCTGGCAAACCAAATGCTCGGCAAAATTAGTAAAATTTTTCCAATCGCAAAAAAATTGTTATTCCGTTTATTTTTAAAATTATTAAGCAAAATTTAGAAGAGTCAAAATTAGAAAGAGGTAATAAACTGCCGTAAAACGGCTACCACCCTACGGGAATGATTCTCTGCAAGCAGAGCGGCTAAAGCCGATGACTCTGCAAGCAGAGCGGCTAAAGCCGATGACTCTGCAAGCAGAGCGGCTAAAG
>CAZELD010000021.1:0-19010 GCA_964512855.1 uncultured Muribaculum sp. | reverse complement strand
GACTCTGCAAGCAGAGCGGCTAAAGAAGATGACTCTGCAAGCAGAGCGGCTAAAGCCGATGACTCTGCAAGCAGAGCGGCTAAAGAAGATGACTCTGCAAGCAGAGCGGCTAAAGAAGATGATTCTTACGGATACAAACGATGTTCTTGATATCGGGACTACCGTTTACGTGCCACACCGCAGGCGAATCACCATCATGAGCATCCTCATAAAGCAAGCTCTTGATCTGGCATATATAAAACGAGTTGGCATGAACAGTGGCATACGTATTGGGAGTGAAATAATATGTGCCTGGGTTGTCCAAATCTTTAATCGCATATACACCGCACTCGGTATTCACCGAATATTTCCCTCCGGTTTCCTTTCCGGTGAACCAAACTAACACCTTTTCATTGCCGACCGTATCAGTCCCGATTTGCTGAGAAGTAAAATTCAAACAACCAAGAGTACGGTCATATCTCCCCTGAACTTCATAATTTGGATTAAGACCACTCATATAATAGCAATTGTTCACTGCATCAGGAGCAAGGTGCATATCAAGAGTGGCGGCGCCATTCTCATAAACGAGTTCATAGTCGCCCTCATAATCTTCAAACAGCGTATATTCCGGTCCTACGGTATATGACAACTTTATATCTTTCGTCGATGACGCATCGGAAATAAACATAAGATCACGGTGAGAATATGACAACGATGTGATTGTGTCGCCATACACATTTATCGGTTCAAGGAAACGTATTCCTCCGGGAATCGGCACAAAGAACGATCCGTCAGATTCGTCTTCTGATTCGCCCCACGAAAGCTCCATATAGCGGCTGTCAAGCGAAATCGAGCCGTTCAATGGCACATTGTCAACCGTACCGACAACGGTCGGAAGAAAAATATCATGAGCCATTTCCACTACATCATCAAGATATGATTCAGCGCTACGATCAAGGCGATGCATATACATATTATTGCCTGTGCGTTTGCCCCTAAGCGTGATCAAGTCATCGGTGACATTCATGATGATGAACTCAAAATCACCGTCATAAGCATGAGGATTGTCGGAATCAGGAGTGGCAAAATAATGCATCAAGGCATTGTATGAATCAAACGAAAGCACCTGACCGCTGTCATCAGTAAGACAGTACAAACTTGTTGAAAATTCACCCGGCATCACTTCCGAACCTACAGTGGCATGAGTTGCGTCAAATTTCACAGTATAAGCATATCCGCCATACTGAATATAGCTGTCAGGGTAATAGTCAAACGCCCATCCATATTGAGAACTCATCAATGTTTCTTTTGCATTGTCAAGCATAGCCTGCATACGCAACGAAGGCGACTCGCCAAAAACGTCTTCTTGATCTTTAAGGCACGACTGCATCAGAGAAGCCCCCAAAAGGACAAAAGCAGTCATACAAAGTTTATTGAGTGTCATAATTATTGTCTTGATTCACTAGTGTCCATTTTTATGGGACACTAGTGAATTGGTTTAATAAATAAATTTATACACGATCGTAATGACAAAAAAGAGAATTGTTTGCGTCACATCGCCTATACAACACATCTTTCACAAAAAGATGATTATAATAGTTAATTTTTGTTTTTACGAAAACAAAGGTATACAAATTTCTTATGGCTCACCAATGTCATAAGTCAAAAGATGCTAATATCAACCGTTAATCCAACTATCCGATAGAATTTCGTCAAAAGCTCGACACTTTTTGAAAGAAATGTGTCTTTTGACCGCTCAATTTGCACAGTTCATTCTTCTATCATAAATAAAAAGAACCGGAGCTTGAGATTGAATTACAGACAGAGCGCCAATGATAACAACATGGAGCAAAATATTTTTGAAAATTGGGGAATTATAAGTAATTTCGCAGAGTTAATGACAAAAACGCAGCAACATAGTTGTGAATGGACCCACAACAAGACTGATTTAAGAATAAAATCACAATTACAATAGATATGGATAAGGAACTGGATTGGGGAAATTTGTCGTTCGGATACATCCCCACCGATTATAATGTGCGTTGCTATTACCGCAATGGTAAATGGGGAGAAATAGAGGTGTCGTCGTCTGAAACAATAACGATGCATATAGCCGCTACATCTCTGCACTACGGACAAGAAATTTTTGAAGGGCTCAAAGCTTTCCGCGGCAAAGACGGCAAAGTGCGCATATTCCGCCTTGAAGAGAACGCCAAACGCATAATTGAATCAGCCAAGGGAATAATGATGGCTCCAATGCCTGTAGAGCTATTCACCGAGATGGTGAAAAAGGTTGTTAAGTTAAACGAGCGTTTCGTTCCTCCCTACGGTAGCGGAGCGTCACTTTACATACGTCCTCTTGAAATCGGTATGTCGGCTCAAGTAGGGGTAAAACCAGCTTCTGAATACCTTTTTCTAATTCTCGTCACTCCCGTAGGTCCATACTTCAAAGAAGGATTCAAACCCACAAATATATGCATTATGCGCGAGTTTGACCGTGTTGCGCCAAAAGGAACCGGACGTTGGAAAGTAGGAGGCAACTACGCCGCAAGTCTGGACGCAGGTGAACGCGCTCATTCACTTGGATACTCAGCGGTTCTTTATCTCGACCCTAAGGAGAAAAAATATGTCGACGAATGTGGCCCCGCCAATTTCTTTGCCATCAAAGATGGTAAATACATAACTCCCGCATCAGAATCAATTCTGCCGTCAATCACCAACAACAGTCTCATGCAGCTCGCGCATGACATGGGTATAGAAGTGGAGCAGCGTCATATTCCGCTCGAAGAATTGGCTGAAATACAGGAAGCCGCCGCTTGCGGCACTGCCGCCGTGGCATCTCCCGTCGCTGAAATTGACGATCTTGACACCGGAGTGAAATATATCGTCAGCAAAGATGGAAACCCGGGGCCGGTGGTTACTGCGCTTTACAATAAGCTACGTGGCATACAGCTCGGCGAAGAAGAAGACATACACAACTGGAACACAGTCTTGGATTGATGCCCAATACAGATTTTCAGGCGATAATCGACAAATATTACCCTGACGACAACGAGCTTAGGGCAATATATCTGAAACACGTTCGGCAAGTTGCCGATCTCGCTCTTGCCATAAACAAGGAGCGCGACATAGCACTTGACCCGTTGGACGTGGAGGGTGCCGCAATGCTTCATGACATAGGGATTTTCCGTACAAATGCGCCGGGAATCCATTGTCATGGCACTGAATCATATATAAAACACGGAATAATAGGCGCTGAAATACTTCGACACGAAGGAGCGCCGGAAGCTTGGGCGCGCGTCGCCGAGCGACATACAGGCGACGGAATAACAAAGAAAGACATCCTCGCGCAGAATCTTGATCTGCCGCTGGAAGATTATTGCCCAGTGTCGATGTTGGAAAAACTCGTGTGCTACGCTGACAAATTTTACTCAAAAAGCGGATCAATGGAAAAGAAACCGTTCACACGAGTGCGAAATTCAATAGCTCGCTACGGTGGGGATTCTCTCGACCGATTCGATGAGCTTTACAAGCTATTCGGCGACACCCGTTCATTGGAATCCAAGCAATAAGCGGCTATTTAGAAATGATTGTTAACACTCATTATTAAACAGGCTATTATGTGATTGCGTTATGTTTTGGACAATCCAAATATTCTCTATAAATTTGTAATTCAATTAACATAACCAAAATATTCAAATTATGGAATCAGAAAATTTAGATCGCATAAGCTATGCTTTAGGATTGAGCATGGGCAATAATTTTCGCAGTTCAGGAATAAAATCCTTAAACATCAAAGATTTTGCCGACGGCGTAGCCGCTGTATTTGACAACGCGAGCCCAAAAATGACATACGACGAGGCAAAACTTGAAATAAAGAAATTCTTTGAGGCGCTTGAAGCTGAACAACGTGCCGCCGCAGCAAAGATGGTAGAAGTGAACGAAGCCGCAGGAAAACAATTCCTTGATGAAAACGGCAAACGCGTCGAAGTTAAAACCACAGCATCAGGACTTCAATACGAGGTGTTGAACGAGGGAACCGGCAAACAGCCTTCCGCTTCCGACCGGGTGACAGTACACTATACCGGAAAACTTATCGACGGAACTGTATTTGACAGCTCTGTTGAACGAGGAGAACCCGCTACATTTGGAGTGACACAGGTAATTCCAGGATGGGTGGAAGCGCTTCAAATGATGAAAGAAGGAGCCAAATGGCGTCTTTTCATCCCCTCCAACCTTGCCTACGGGCCAAATGGAGCCGGAAACATCATCGGGCCTAACTCTACTCTTATTTTCGACGTAGAACTCATTAAAGTAAATTAATCAATAAAAAGAATGATGAAAAAAGTATTACTTGCCTTCGGCGTAGGAGCTATGCTCATTTCAGCCACAGCTTGTGGCAAATCTAACGCATCGGAGGCTGACCGTGCCGCAAATGATTCAATATCCGAGCTGTTCGGATCCGTTGTCGGCAATCAATTCGCACAAGAAATCAACCGTATGCCTGAGATGAACAAGGAGGCATTCCTACGCGGTATATCAACCGCAGTTCTTGCCGACACATCAGATATGTCTTATGTTCAAGGATTGTCACAAGGAGCACGTTTAGCTCAGCAATTCCAGTATTTCTACTCTGAAATGGGCGTTGACATCGACCGCAACCTGTTCCTTAAACAATTCAAGAAAGCTATTTTGGCCGATTCTGTGTCAGGCAATATAATGGTAGAGCAGACATTGCTAAATCAGATGATGGAAGCAGCTCAAAAGCGCGCTCAAGAGCGCAAAGAGGCCGAGTTAAACAATGCTCCTGAAGCTATAGCAAACCGTGCCGCCGGAGAAGCCTACATCGATTCAATCCGCAAAGCCGATCCCTCCATACAAGTCACTCCGAGCGGCCTCGCCTACAAAGTAATCGCCACAGGCGAAGGAGATAATATTGGTGAAAACGACATGGCATCAGTTATCTACAAGGGCTCCCTTGCTGACGGCACTGTATTTGACGACAGTAAAGGTGAAGCTCGCAAATTCAGCCCTCGCCGTGTAGTTCCTGGATTTGGCGAAGGATTACAAATGATGAAAAAAGGGGCTAAATATGTGCTCTACATACCAGGCGATCTCGCTTACGGCGTTAAAGGAATGCCTCAAGCCGGTATCGGCCCCAACCAATTGTTGGTGTTCGATGTTGAAGTCGCCGACATTGATGCGAAAAAATAAAGACGCATAAACGGCCTCGGCCGTATCAAAATTGTAACTGGAGATACTAAGAGTACCATCCGCAAACAAGAAACAGAAGATAATTGACCGTTTTAAAATCGGCAAATAATATCTTTTGTTTCTTGCTTTTTTTCAGCTTTAGCGCCACACCCTATTTTCGACATAACCTTTTTTTTCGTTTAAGATTCACATTTATAGGCATAATCTCATTGCAAAAAGCGTATTTTTATCTATATTTGCAATGAAAATCTTTAAGAAGGAAATTATGGGAAAGGGAATTACAGAATATCGCACAACCGATCGGTTGCGTGACGCAATCGATGATAACAATTTGTTGCTATTAGTCATAAACCGCTTCTCTATCCCTTTCGGATTTGGCGACAGCACTATTGGGGAGGTCTGCAAAGAAAATAATATCGACAGCCCAACATTCTTGGCCGTAGCCAATTTGGTTTGCTCAAAAAAATCATCGCCCACAGATGTGTCACTTGACTCCTTAATCGGCTATCTAAAAAAGGCTCATACATATTTCATCGATTTCAACCTTCCCTTAATAAGACGTAAGCTTATAGAGGCTGTCAACAATTCCAACATAGACGACGTGGCGTTTCTCATAATCAAATACTTTGATGATTATGTAATTGAAGTGCGCCGACACATGGAATATGAGAATGAGACTCTTTTCGGATACATCTCAAATCTTACCGCAGGAACACAAACTCCCGATTTCAGCATCGAAGAATACTCCGCAACGCACACCGATATGGGCGACAAGCTCAACGAATTGAAAGATATTATAATAAGACACTATCGCCAAAAAGACAACAATATCCTGAACTCGGCTCTTTATGATATAATAAACTGTCAGGCCGATCTCGTATCTCATTGTATGGTTGAGAACAAATTGCTCGTCCCGGCGGTGAGAAAACTAGAGAAAAGCATCGCCGATAAAGCGAGCTTTGTGCCCAAAAAGATTGATAACGAAAACAATGCAGTGAAATCGCCCGATTCTCTAAGCGAACGGGAGAAGGAGGTGATAATTTGTGTGGCTAAAGGAAAATCCAATAAAGAGATAGCCGACGAACTATGCCTGTCAATCAACACAGTAACTACCCATCGCCGCAATATCGCCGCAAAATTACAGATTCATTCGCAATCAGGATTGGCGATATTCGCAATTATACACCAACTTATCGATATCAAAGACATAAAGCTACAATAACACTCAAATACTTGCTTTATCAAATTTTTCAGAGGATTTAGCCTCCTCAGACGGCAACCGTTAGTTAACATGAGAAGTTAAAGGTCATTTTAACACCTTATTTAAAAATAATCACCAAATAATTTGTTTTTTATTGCAAAATGCCATAAATTTGCATCCACAAACTAAAAATTGAAAGATACTTAGATGTTTAACATTGTATCCCTATCTATAATTTCTGTCGTCATCACCATTCTTGAATTAAGGAGGGGCGATTGTTAGCATCCAAAGATATTCCAATACATGATGCCTCTCCGTCGCAAAAGCGAGCCGGGAGGCATTTCAGTTAATATTAATATAACAAGCAATTATAATAATGGGCATGGAATTAAGAAGCTCCGCAAGCACAAACGGACGGCGAATGGCCGGCGCAAGAGCGCTATGGCGCGCTAATGGAATGAAAGAATCTCAGTTTGGCAAACCAATTATTGCCATAGTAAACTCGTTCACCCAATTTGTGCCCGGGCACACACATCTGCACCAGATCGGACAGATCGTAAAAGAAGAAATTGAAAAACTCGGTTGTTTCGCCGCTGAATTCAACACAATAGCCATTGACGACGGAATAGCTATGGGACACGACGGGATGCTTTATTCATTACCATCGCGCGATCTCATCGCCGATTCGGTAGAGTACATGGTTAATGCTCACAAAGCCGATGCTATGGTGTGCATATCCAATTGCGACAAGGTGACACCCGGAATGTTGATGGCGGCAATGCGTCTCAACATACCTGCTATTTTCGTTTCTGGAGGGCCGATGGAAGCCGGCGAAGTAGACGGACGATTTGTAGACCTGATCGACATCATGATTGAAAGCGCCGATTCCACCGTGAGCGATGACAAAGTCAAGCTCCTTGAACAAAAAGGATGCCCCACTTGCGGGTCATGCTCCGGTATGTTCACTGCCAATTCCATGAATTCCCTTAATGAAGCGATAGGCTTGGCCTTACCTGGAAATGGCACAGTACTTGCCACCCACGTCAACCGTGAGAAACTTTTCCGCAAGGCGGCCCGCCAAATTGTTGAAAATACTTTTGTTTATTACAATGACGGCGACGAAAGCGTATTGCCGCGTAACATAGCGACACGGCAAGCAATGCTCAACGCCATGACACTCGATATTGCGATGGGTGGATCAACCAATACGGTGCTACACCTACTTGCGGTTGCCAACGAAGCAGGAGCCAATTTCACGATGGCCGACATTGACCGACTTTCGCGCGTAACACCGGTACTATGCAAAGTGGCTCCAAACTCACACTTCCACATTCAGGATGTCAACAGAGCCGGCGGCATTATGTCGATTATGAAACAGCTCGCCGACCACAACATAATCGACACCAACGTGAAACGAGTTGACCGTATGACTCTCGGCGAGGCTATCGACAAATACGCTATTGAGGGAGAACAATTCTCCGATGATGCCGCCGAGTTATGGCATAGCGCCCCTGGCAGCGGCAGAAATCTCAAATTGGGTAGCCAGAACAACACCTACCCAACTCTTGATTCCGACCGAGAGAAAGGATGTATCCGCAATTTTGACAATGCTTATGTGAAAGATGGCGGTCTCGCCGTGCTGAAAGGCAATATCGCAATAGACGGATGCGTCGTGAAGACCGCAGGTGTTGATGAAAGCATATTCCGTTTCCGCGGTCCCGCTAAAGTATTTACCTCTCAAGAAGCCGCAGTTGACGGCATCCTACGTGACAAAGTGGTGAGCGGCGATGTTGTAGTGATAACATACGAAGGTCCAAAAGGGGGCCCTGGTATGCAGGAAATGCTCTACCCCACAAGTTACATTAAATCAAAGCACCTCGGTAAAGAATGCGCCCTTATCACTGATGGGCGTTTCTCAGGCGGCACATCCGGCTTGTCAATAGGACATATATCTCCCGAGGCTGCCGCAGGAGGGAATATAGGTTTAGTGCGCGACGGAGACATAATTGAAATAGATATCCCGGCACGTACAATCAATGTGCTTATTTCCGATGAAGAGCTTGCCGCACGTCGAAAGGCTGAAGAAGCAAGAGGCAAAAAGGCTTTCACTCCAGCCGATAGAGATAGGGAAGTATCAAAGGCGCTTCGCGCTTATGCGGCAATGGTAACATCAGCCGACAAAGGGGGCGTAAGAGAATTATAATTACCACAGGTAAACAAGAGCTTGTTAAAAATAAGATTATATGAGTGAAATGATTTCAGGTGCGGACGCATTGATGAAATCGCTTATAGCCGAAGGCGTCAACTTGATTTTCGGTTATCCTGGCGGTTCAATCTTGCCCGTATATGATAAATTATATGATTATCAAGATCAATTACGACACATATTGGTACGCCACGAACAAGGCGCGACCCACGCAGCGCAAGGTTATGCAAGAGTAACAGGACGCCCGGGCGTGGTTATCGCCACATCCGGCCCGGCGGCTACCAATGTGATAACCGGTATCGGTGACGCTCAAATGGACAGCACCCCCATGGTTGTGATAACCGGACAGGTAGCAACTCCTTTCTTAGGGTTTGACGCATTTCAAGAGACCGATGTGGTAGGAGTCAGCCAACCATTGACAAAATGGAGCTATCAGATACGCAGAGCCGAGGATGTATCGTGGGCTGTGGCACGAGCATTCTACATCGCATCAAGCGGCCGGCCAGGGCCTGTAGTGCTCGATTTCTCTAAAGACGCACAAGTGGGAATGACCGAATATTCTCATAAGAAGTGTGAGTACATTCGATCCTATCAACCGACTCCTGAAATAAATGAATTGGCGATCGACCAAGCCGCTGAATTGATAAATTCGGCCAAGCGTCCGATGATTTTATCCGGACACGGAGTGATGATCGCAAATGCGGAAAAAGAGCTCGCCCGTCTTGCTGAGACCGCCGAAATACCTGTTGCGGCGACGCTGCTCGGCCTTTCAACAATGCCTTCCGACCATCCTCTTTACAAAGGAATGCTCGGTATGCACGGAAACATTGGCCCCAACGTAAACACAAATCAAGCCGACCTGCTGATAGCGATAGGAATGAGATTTGACGACCGAGTGACCGGAAACGTGAAAACATACGCTCCGAGCGCAAAAATCATCCACATCGACATTGATTCATCTGAATTCAATAAAAATATCCCCGCTACGTTAGCTATTCACGGCGATGCGCGCACTGTGTTGCAGCATCTCATACCAAAGGTGAAAAGCGCCAAGCACACCGATTGGCTAAAAACATTTGACCGTCCCGACGAGGTGGAATACGAAAAAGTGGTGAAACGTGAAGTATATCCCACATCAGGACGAATGAATATGGGCGAGGTCGTGAACAAGGTATCAGAAGCTACAGGACATGATGCGATTGTTGTGACAGATGTGGGACAAAACCAGATGTTCTCGGCGCGATACTTCCGTTACACCAAGCCTCGCTCAATGGTAACATCCGGAGGTCTTGGCACAATGGGATTCGGATTACCGGCTGCAATAGGCGCTAAAATGGGAGCGCCGGAACGCACGGTATGCCTGTTTGTCGGCGATGGCGGCCTACAAATGACAATTCAAGAGTTGGGCACAATACTTGAATATGGCACCAATGTTAAGATTGTATTGCTAAATAACAACTTCTTGGGCAACGTGCGCCAATGGCAGTCGCTGTTCTTCAACGATAGATTCTCACAAACACCGCTCATCAATCCCGACTTCGTAGCACTAACCGAAGCTTACGGCATAAAAGCGGAAAATGTAGAAACTCGTGAACAGCTCGACGGAGCCATACAGCGGATGTTGGCACACAACGCCTCTTACCTGCTTAATGTCAACATAGATGAAACCGATATGATTTTCCCGATGATCCCGGCAGGAGGCGATGTGGACAATATCATGCTTAACGCAACCGAATTTTACAAATTCTAACCGATTATAACGATGGAGGAGCAATTATTTACTGTGGCGGTATTCTCAGAGAACCAAGTTGGTCTGCTAAATCAGATTTCAATCATCTTCACCCGCCGTTGCCTCAATATAGAAAGTCTTTCGGTAAGCCCGTCATCAATCGAGGGCATCCATAAATTTATCATCACTTGCTACAGCAACCGAGCCATGATGGAGCGGGTAGTACAGCAAATCGAAAAGCGCATCGATGTATTGAAAGCCTACCTGTACACTGATGACGAAATAGTATATCAAGAAGTAGCTCTTTACAAAGTACCTACACGGCGCCTGCTCGATGACCGAAACGTGGAGGAGATTATACGAAGTCACAACGCGCGTATTCTCGAAATAACCCGCGAATATGTGGTAATCGAGAAAACAGGCCACACAGAGGAGACCGAAGCGCTCTTCCAAGAACTGAAAAAATATGACATTCTGCAATTTGTAAGATCGGGAAGAGTGGCGGTTACAAAGGACACAAAGGAGCATCTCTCAATATATCTGACCGAACAGAATATGCGTAAATACAATTCGCTATGACAGAACGCATAAAAGAATTCACCGTAGAATATCTTCTCACTGCCGGAGAGTGCAATCCTGAAGCGAAAATGCCGGTGCCGCTGCTTGTGTCGAGAATTATCGAAGTCGCTACATTTCATGCGAATCATCTCGATGTGGGCTTTGAGCGGTTAAGCCGTGAAGGACTCGCTTGGGTTCTCTCTCGTGTATCGCTTGAGATGAACCGGTGGCCCGGAGTGAATGAAAAGTATTCACTTACAACGTGGGTGGAAGACGTGAACCGGCATTTCTCGCAACGAAATTTTGAAATAAAGTCGGGCGACGAAGTTCTCGGACACGCATCTTCCGTGTGGATGGGGATTGACATCCGCAAGCGACAAAGCGGCGACCTGTCACTCCTTGAATCAATGAGAGATGTAATTTCCGACAGGAGGTGTCCCATCGACAAATTTCCTCGCATCAATCTGCTTCCCGACGCCGAAATATCATGCGGCGACACATACCGTTTCCGTTATTGCGACTGCGATTTCAACCGCCACGTAAACACCGTGCGCTATGTGGAACTGTTGCTCAATGAGTGGGACTTGGATTTTTACGATTCCCATCGTGTGAAGCGTTTCGACATCGCATTCATGCATGAGGCGAGATATGGCGAGGAGATTTCCGTGAAACGTCAGAAAGCGGAAGAAAACGTATGGCAGTGCGTAATATCAGCAGGCGCAGATCCATTAACTAAAGCGAGAATCATATTTACCGATAACAATTAATTTTTAACTATAATAATCAATAAAACTATGGCAAAAATGAATTTTGGCGGAGTTGAAGAAACCGTAATCATCCGCGAAGAATTTCCATTGGAGAAAGCAAGAGAAGTGCTTAATGACGAGACCATAGCCGTGATCGGTTATGGTGTTCAAGGCCCCGGCCAAAGCATGAACCTACGCGACAACGGATTCAATGTTATCGTAGGACAACGACAGGGCAAAACCTATGACAAGGCAGTGGCCGACGGTTGGAAACCGGGTGAAACCCTCTTCAGCATAGAGGAAGCTTGTGAGCGCGGCACAATAATAATGTGCCTTCTTTCCGATGCCGCAGTAATGTCGGTTTGGCCAACTATTAAAAAATATCTCACTCCCGGTAAAGCGTTGTACTTCTCTCACGGTTTTGCAATCACCTGGAGCGACCGTACAGGCGTTGTACCTCCGAAAGATATAGATGTAATCATGGTTGCTCCTAAAGGTTCCGGGACTTCCCTACGCACTATGTTCCTTGAAGGACGCGGCTTGAACTCATCATACGCCATCGAACAAGATTATACCGGACGCGCGCTTGAACGCACCATCGCGCTTGGTATCGGCATCGGCTCAGGTTATCTGTTTGAAACCACCTTCAAGCGCGAAGCCACTTCCGATCTCACCGGCGAACGCGGATCACTAATGGGTGCAATACAGGGTCTTCTACTTGCCCAGTATGAGGTGCTACGTGAAAATGGACACACTCCCTCTGAAGCGTTCAACGAAACTGTCGAGGAGCTTACACAATCACTTATGCCGCTATTTGCAAAGAACGGTATGGACTGGATGTACGCCAACTGTTCTACTACCGCGCAGCGCGGCGCCCTCGACTGGATGGGCCCGTTCCACGACGCTATCAAACCGGTGGTTGAGAAACTTTACGCAAGCGTAAAATGCGGTAACGAAGCACAAATTTCTATCGACAGCAACTCAAAACCCGACTATCGCGAGAAACTGGAAGAAGAATTGAAAGCTCTTCGTGAAAGCGAAATGTGGCAAACTGCTGTCACCGTACGCAAACTGCGCCCCGAAAACAATTAATCATCCATCACGGCTGCATCATATATTCGTTGACACAGCCACACACAAAGAGCCGATCCCCTACAAGACCGGCTCTTCTATTTTATTAGATTGTTTCTTACGTGCGAATATCAGGTTTCTATCAGACCTCCTTTACGTTTATTTCTTTCCAAAATGACGGTTATAAAGGCCCTGGAAACCTTGACCATGACGAGCTTCATCCTTAGCCATTTCGTGTACAGTGTCATGAATAGCGTCAAGATTAAGTTCTTTAGCGCGACGTGCTATACGCATCTTGTCGGCATTGGCTCCTGCTTCGGCCGCCATACGCTTTTCCAAGTTGGTCTTGGTGTCCCAAACGTGTTCACCAAGAAGTTCCGCAAATTTTGAAGCGTGTTCCGCTTCTTCAAATGCGTAGCGCTTGAACGCTTCAGCGACATCGGGATATCCTTCACGATCAGCTTGACGTGACATAGCCAAATACATTCCCACTTCCATACATTCTCCATTGAAATGCGCGGTGAGGTCAGCCTTCATTTGATCATCAGTGTCTTTTGCTACACCAATCTCATGTTCTGTAACGAATTGAAGCAACGGATTCTCTTCCAATTCTTTGAATTTGCTTGCAGGAGCGCCGCACAGAGGGCATTTTTCCGGAGCTTCATCACCTTCATGAACGTAACCGCATACGGTACAGATAAATTTCTTTTTCATTCTAATCTAATTTTAAAATTCGCTATTTTTATATCTGTTGAATCTTGGTTTATCGCTGCAAATATAGCAAAAAAAACAAAAGCGTCAACAAAATTTAATTAACATTTGCAATTAATATGCCCAAATAGCCAAGATAAACCAGAACCATCAACGCCCCTTCAATACGGGTGATCGTGCGCGTTTTAATTATCCAACCGAACACCCAGAATAGAACAGATGAGAAAACAAGCGTAAGAAGATCAAAATTACCGATACCGCCAAATGGCAGGCTGCGCACAGTAGCAGATGTTCCCAACACAAGGAATATGTTGAAAATATTGCTTCCTATAACATTGCCAAGCGCTATACCGGTTTTACCTTTCAGCGCCGCCGCCACTGACGTTGCCAGTTCAGGGAGCGACGTTCCTGCGGCCACAATAGTTAATCCTATTATGGCTTCACTGACGCCAAGACCTCTGGCTATTCCCGACGCTCCAGCCACAAAACGATCGCCTCCGTATATAAGTGCAGCAAGACCGCCCAACACCCATATAATAGACTTAAACAGCGTAATCGGTTTCTTCTTTGAAGCTTCTTCTGAAACAGGGTCGTCGGCTTCGCCATGTTTTGCCTGAGAAAAAGTGTAACGCATAAATATGGCGAAAAACAGCAATAACACGATTCCATTACTGCGAGAGAGCATCATTGATCCGCTTCCGTCAAGAATCGGGTCATTGCCCATAACGAGCAACACAAGCGAAGAGAGCAACACAAGCGGAATCTCATTTGACATTATACTTTTGGTTATAACCAGGGGAGTAATTATAGACGTAACACCGATTAT
Source organism: uncultured Muribaculum sp. (assembly GCA_964512855.1). Classification (GTDB taxonomy): domain Bacteria; phylum Bacteroidota; class Bacteroidia; order Bacteroidales; family Muribaculaceae; genus Muribaculum. The sequence continues at coordinate 4,769 of CAZELD010000021.1, read as the reverse complement.
CACAAGAGTGTTGAAAAGATTGCTGCCGACGACATTTCCGATAGCCAGCTCAGCGCTACCGTTGATGGAAGAAACCACACTAATGGCAAGCTCAGGAGCCGAAGTCCCAAAAGCCACGACGGTCAATCCCACCACAAGATCGCTTAGACCGAAGCGTTTGGCAATAGCCGACGCTCCGTCAGTAAGGGCATTTGCCCCGCCAAGAATCAGGACAAGTCCGATAATCAGAAATACTATATCAATTAGCATGAGTAATTTAGATTAAACTAAAAGCGTAAAAGGGAAAAAGAAACAGAAGATACGTTTTAACCTTTACCAAGTCAAAGACTTATCTCCTGTTTCTCGTATGTGTATGTCTTTTTTTGTATCTATTTACAATTTTGACACACCCTCAGAACAAATTATTTATTCTTCGTTGTGCTGTTGTTCCTGGCGTGGACGACGATCGTCACGACGCGGACGGTCATCACAGCGAGGACGTTCATCACGGCGAGGACGTTCATCACGGCGAGGACGTTCATCACGGCGAGGACGTTCATCACGGCGAGGATGTTCACGACGCTGCGGCTCGACATAACCTTCCGGCTTCGGCTGCAAAGCGCGCATTGACAAACGGAACTTGCCGGTCTTCTTATCAATCTCAATCAGTTTAACCTCAACGGTATCATCCTCTTTAAGACCAGAAGCTTCCATATTTTCAAGACGCTCCCAGCTTATTTCAGAGATGTGGAGAAGACCGTCACGATTAGGCATAAATTCAACAAATGCTCCGAAATCAAGGATTGAACGCACCTTACCGGTGTAAGTCTTGCCCTCTTCAGGAAGTTGAACGATGGCGTTAATCATCTCAAGAGCCTTATCCATAGAAGCCTTATTAGTGGCGGCGACTTCAATGAAACCTTCATTGTCTATTTCATCAATAGAAACAGTTGCGCCTGACGCCTCCTGAATACCCTGAATAATCTTTCCGCCCGGGCCAATTACAGCTCCAATAAGATCTTTCGGTATTGTCATTGTAACAATTCTTGGAACATTGGGCTTATAATCCTCGCGAGGCGCCGGAATTGCCTGTTCGATAAGGTCGAGGATATGCATACGTCCGTCACGAGCCTGCAAAAGAGCTTTTTCAAGAATCTCATAAGAAAGTCCGTCGCACTTGATATCCATCTGAGTTGCGGTTATACCGTCACGCGTTCCGGTAACCTTGAAGTCCATATCGCCAAGATGGTCTTCGTCACCGAGAATATCGGAAAGAACCGCATACTTCTTACCGTCGGTATCAGTGATAAGCCCCATAGCGATACCACTCACCGGTTTCTTCATCTTAACGCCGGCGTCAAGAAGGGCCAATGTGCCTGCGCAAACGGTAGCCATCGACGATGAACCGTTTGACTCAAGAATATCGCTGACAATGCGGCATACGTATGGGAATCCTTCGGGGAACATACCCTTCAATGCGCGGTGCGCAAGATTGCCGTGGCCTATTTCACGACGTCCTACGCCGCGTGAAGCCTTGGCTTCGCCGGTTGAGAACGGAGGGAAATTGTAGTGGAGAAGGAATCTCTCCTTTCCTTGAATAAGCACTTCATCAAGAATCTTTTCGTCAAGCTTAGTGCCAAGAGTGACTGTGGCGAGAGCTTGAGTCTCTCCGCGCGTGAACACTGCCGATCCGTGAGGCCCCGGAACATAGTCGGTCTCAATCCAAATGGGGCGGATGTCTGTGGTTTTACGTCCGTCAAGGCGCACACCTTCGTCCAAAATACAACGGCGCACAGCCTCACGCTCAACGTCGTGATAATAGCGCTTAACGAGCGGAGCCTTTTCGTCACGCTCCTCTTCAGGGAGTGATTCGATATATTCATCGCAGATAGCGTCAAACGAATCCTGACGCCAATGCTTGTCGGCGCTGCCGGCCTTTGCGATAGCGTAAGCCTTATCGTAACATTTATCATGAACATCTTTGCGGAGATCTTCATCATTGACCTCGTGGCAATATTCGCGCTTTACGGTGGCGTTTGCTTCCTTAGCAAACTCTATTTGGGCTAAGCATTGAACTTTTATGGCATCATGAGCAGCTTTCAAGGCGGCAAGGAGATCACTCTCACTCACTTCTTTCATTTCACCCTCCACCATCATAATATTATCGTAGGTGGCGCCTACCATCAATTCCATATCAGCATTTTCAAGCTGCCGGAATGTGGGATTGATTACAAATTCACCGTTTATTCGTGCTACACGCACTTCCGAGATCGGCCCATTGAAAGGAATGTCGCTGACAGATAATGCGGCTGATGCGGCAAGACCGGCCAATGAATCGGGCATCTCCTCGCCATCGGCCGAATACATTGTGATGTTTACAAATGTGTCGGCATGGTAATTGTCAGGGAAAAGGGGACGTAGCACACGGTCAACAAGACGCGCGGTCAAAATTTCATAGTCCGAAGCGCGCCCCTCTCTCTTGAGGAAACCGCCGGGAAAACGTCCGTTAGATGAGAATTTCTCTTTGTATTCTACTTGCAAGGGCATGAAATCCACGCCTTCACCAGCCTCCTTGGCTGATACTACGGTTGCGAGGAGCATCGTATTGCCCATACGCAACTCTACCGCTCCATCGGCTTGCTTGGCCAGCTTACCGGTCTCAAGTGTGATGGTGCGTCCATCACTTAGCTCGATGGTTTTCTTAATTGGGTTTGCCATAAAAATTATACTTCTGTTTTGTCGTGTACAAAAAATCGTGCAAATATACAAAAAATTGCGGAACATTCCCAACATTCCGCAATTTATCTCAAAATCAGATTTTTTGTACGTTTAATTCACCGGTAGGCCATGCCAAATATCAATATCACCGCAGGCGTACTCCAAAATACAGTCCGCAACGATTATTCGCCCAATATCACAGCCGCCTCGATAAGATTGTTCGCCGAAGACAACTGATCCATAATCGCCGCAGTATTGTCGTTAACCACAATATGAGGTCCCATGAAGCGGAGTGTCGCCATACGGTCATTTTCATTCGGGAAGAGAGCCATGATAATTGCCACCTGCGATGCAAGGAAATGGCTGTCGAGACTACCGGCCTCGATTAATGCCAATCGATTGTCATTGCTTGGAGCGTTTTTTACCAGACCAACCAATGTCTGGAAATCTCCGGTCGACATCACAAGTTGTTCAGGATCAACTGTGCTCGGCTCTATTGGCGGCATCGGAGCATACCTCGGTGTGGGATGCTCTCCACTGGTGGATGGAACAGGCTGTGATGTCATCGACACCACCTTTCCATCTTTAAAAGTCACCACAATCATCTGCTTGACACAGTCAAGCAGGCTACCGACATCCCTCCGATATCCCAACTGTTTGTAATTCTCATTAAACTGCATGAAATCAGGTTCTCCCAATATCTTCTGCACTTGTTGTTCCGTAAGGCCGGGCTGCACGCTGCCCACCTTCGCCCTCGATATTACCGCTGACGCGGTAAACGGAGAAAGAATACATAGCAGCATGATTATTAAAATACTACGTTTCATAATGGAATAATTTTGTTTCTATGAGTGTATAAAATTACCTAAAAGCCCGATAATAATCCAATTAAAGAATGTTAAAAAGTAAGAGAGCAGTCAAATATATCTTGATATAAAATGCCGAAAGAAAACAAGAAACAGAAGACATTTTCAACTTGACGATTTATAGTCAGTTAATTATCTTCTGTTTCTTGTGCACCTATGTATTCTTGTATATTTTTACAATTTTGACACAGACCCATTATTATCTAAACCTGATCTAAGTTTCAATCAAGATTATTCACGCCATCTCGGATCACCGATATTTTTGGTATAAATTTCATGATTCAACACATCGGAAGTCTGCTTATATTTGAGAGCTTCCTTGATATTCTCCGGAGCCTTATGATCAAGTGGGCTGTTTTCTCCGCTCACCTGATTGTAGGGAGGATTCAGATTGACGAACAAATCGGTCGTTTTCAACGGAGTTGAGCCGACTTTCACTACGAGGTCATCGGCAGTTGCCACCTGCAAATTTTGCGGCTCCAAACGAGTTTGACATTGACGAAAATGCCGATCCGGAGAAAATTCCGTCATCAGTCAAATGGGAGTCAAGACACCCTGTAGAGTAGTTATCCTTTACCTCAAATGTGAAATCGCCCCTGACTTATATACGCTCCGCAAAAATTAAGCGAACGCCCGTCTTCATCATTTTTAGCCAGTGAGAATAGATTGCGCTGTACCGAAAAATGCGACCCGTCGGGTACATATCTCATGTTAATCAGATAATTAGAGGAACGTGTCGAGAAATTAATAATTGTGTTATTCTCTATTGTGATGTTCCATTTAAAATCCTCCGGCCATGCCAAATTTTTATTAAGATCCTGTATCAAAGACACGAATGGGCAATCATATATGGTATTGTTGACAAACTTAAAATCGACATACATATTCTGAAATAGATTCCCGGTTCCGGCAAACCATCCGTATCCGCGACCATTGTTGTCGAAATACCCACAGTTATAGAACAAATTTCCATCACAGTTCAAAGACCGGATAATCTTCTCAGAAGCGCCTTGCATTCTTAGAAATCCGCGTTTAAAGCCCTGGAAACTACAATTTTCAATATTCAGAGCCTCAAGGCGTAATGTTGCGCTTGCTGTATAATAGCTATTGATAAAATAGTTGCCTGTCGCATCTCCATCACCAGCTATCATATTACCATAATTATTGGCCAACGGACATTCAAAATCAATATTTCGGAATGTAATA
>CAZELD010000020.1:0-31579 GCA_964512855.1 uncultured Muribaculum sp. | reverse complement strand
AAAAAAATTTGCGTGAACGAAAAAAAGTGTCTATATTTGCACTCGCTTTTACGGCAAGACCGTATGGCCTATTCGTCTATCGGCTAGGACGCAAGATTTTCATTCTTGAAAGAGGAGTTCGATTCTCCTATGGGCTACGATAAAAACAAAACAGTAACAACAAATAGAATTATTTTTTGTAATGGCAAATCATAAGTCATCTATCAAGAGAATCCGCCAAACAGTGTCACGCCGACTCCGCAACCGTTACTACGCAAAAACCGCTCGTAACGCTGTGCGCCGTCTTCGCGCTATGACTGACAAAACTGAAGCTGCCGCAGCTTATATCAAAGTTAGCTCACTCCTTGACCGTCTTGCAGCAAAAGGTACTATTTCAAAGAACAAAGCAGCCAACCTCAAGAGTTCTTTGTCGCGCCACGTTAATAAGCTTAACGCTGCGTAATTGAGACTCGGTTCCTATAATCATCGGATTTAACCGATGAACAGGGCCCATTCGTCTATCGGCTAGGACGCAAGATTTTCATTCTTGAAAGAGGAGTTCGATTCTCCTATGGGCTACCAAATCTCTACTTTGCTAATGAAAGTCTCAGCCACTAAAAATGACTGTGGCTTTTCTTTTACCCTCCCCTGACGCAAAAATCTGATCCTTGCCCCGGTATTGCGCGGGGTAGCCGTGTCAAAAATATGCGACATGATCCTCGGAATAGCTTGAACTTTAGTGTTGGATGTCACGTTTTAGTTAATAATAACTATTAAATATTTGCATTATGAAAGACGATAACAAGAAAAAAAGCATACAAACCAAAGCGACACCGGGATTACAGGACAGCGCATACGAAAACGCCACACCTGAAAATGTAAAACAAGAGACTAAAGAACTAAATAACATTGGCCCGGAAGGAAGACAATATTAGGACTTATGGGTACAAATGATCAAAACAGGACACGAAACAAAAGACATTTTTAATTTGATGCTTTTTAACTAATTAATTCCACTCTGTTTCTTGTCTTCGTATGTCTATTTGTAGCTATAACGAATGTTGATACAACTCAAAATTCATCAACTCAACAAAATCGGCGGATTCATAAAGAATCCGCTGATTTGCGTGTGCTTTCATAGATTAGCAGTTAGCAATATATGGGTTCACTACTTATGTCTGCATTAAAAACAATCAATCCAGTCATTTTGTCGTGAATGTTTCTTTGATTTCACATAAATTAAACCTAATTATCCAATAAATGCTCATTTTCAAAAATTCCACTAAATAAACTATGCTTAGAAAATTTTTATGTACTTTTGTCCTTACATATCACAGTCATTCATCAGCCCCACCCTTAAACAACCTCTTAAAATTATGTACTACGTTTCCAAACGCATGGAGATCGCCGGAAGCCATCGCTTAACGCTATCATACAAAAGTAAATGCGAAAACCTTCACGGCCACAATTGGATCATAACAGTATTCTGTAAAGCGGCAGAGCTTAATCAAGATGGCATGGTATGCGATTTTACACACATAAAAGAGAAAATACACTCCTATCTTGACCATGGAAATTTCAACGAGCTTCTCCCCTTCAATCCCACCGCCGAGAATATAGCTAAATGGATTGCAGATCAGATTCCGGAATGCTATAAAGTAATGGTTCAAGAATCCGAGGGAAATACAGCCGTCTACACATCGGAAGAGGGAGAGCTATGAAAATAAATGAAATTTTTTACTCCCTTCAGGGCGAAGGGCACTTTACCGGCACTCCGGCAATATTTATCCGATTGTCGGGATGCAATTTAAAATGCGATTTCTGCGACACGCAACACCAATCTTACACAGAGATTAGCGAAGAGGAGATCATAATGAGGATCGCGGAATACAATACCGCGCACATTGTCATAACCGGAGGGGAACCGACACTGCAGTTAACCGCATCTTTAGTCGAAAAACTCCATTTAGCCGGAAAATTCGTACAAATCGAAACCAATGGCGCTATTCCGCTGTCCCACGAGTTGTTACGATCGATTGATTGGATCACTTGTTCGCCTAAATATGGGAAACTCCCCGCATTACAGCGCATCGACGAGCTTAAAGTTGTATTTGACTACCGAAACGCCGGAGAGCTATCCATATTTGACAATATCGCAGCGTCACAGCGCTATCTGCAACCATGCGACCGTAACGACACAATATACAACCAAACAAATGTGGCGTCATGCGTAAAATACATTCTTGAGCATCCGAAATGGAAACTGTCGCTTCAAACCCACAAAATCCTATCCATCAGGTGACGTTAGAAAGGATACCCTATTGCGAGATGGAAGGCAAGTGAATTTTTAAATGACGTCATATTATAATATCCCCTTTTCCCGGTATCGTAAGGGGCATGGATGCCTATGCCCAAATCGCCTCTGATTACGAGCATACTGATGTCAAACCTAAGCCCTACGCCGGTTCCGACAGCAAGCTCCTTGTAGAATTTACGCCCATCAAGTTTTCCACCCGGACGCATAGGATCATTTTTCAGCAGCCACACATTTCCTGAATCCAGAAACATAGCGCCGTGAAGCGGGCCATACAACGGAAAACGGTACTCCATATTGAACTCAAACTTAAACGTACCGGTTTCGTCAAAATTATTTCCATTAGTTCCTTCCGGATGATAGCTACCCGGGCCTATACTCCTTACGGCAAATGCCCTTATTGAATTGGCCCCGCCCACATAAAACTGCTCACTATACGGCACTTCCGTAGAATTCCCGTAGGCATGGGCTATACCGCCGAAAATTCTCGAAACAAGCCAATGGTCGCCTGACCCGATGCGACGTGAATAAACCGCTTGAGCCGTGCCCTTGACAAACTGGGAAAACGGCATTCCAAAAAGTGGTTTCTCCGACTTCACTCCAAACAACCGCCACAAAACCCAAGATATATTACCGGCCTCGGCAACAGTAGCCTGCAAATTAATAATATTATCTCGATCCATCTGCCGGTCATAAAACATAGACCATGACATCTGCGGAATAAATTGATCCTGGAAACTAAGGCCCACCGCCGGATTAGCCGCAATAATGGAATCAAATAGCTCCGTAGTGCGCACGACCTTGATATACGTAAGTTTCAGCGGAGTGAATGTATAAGAAAAATATCGTCTAAGTTGCCAATCATAATTGATTGACGCGCTTATCTGCGACATATTAAAATAGTGGGGACGATTCAACAAATCCAACCCGAGATTGAACCGCGTCCAATTAAGATTGCGCCGCGAGACCCGAACAAACTTTGGAGCAAGCAATCGGGGAAACGCCAATGATGTGTTAAGCCCCACTTCATAACTATTGAAGACCGAACTGCGGTTATGTCCCGTCTGCCATTCGTATGAGCCGGTCAAGCCTACACGGAACTGCTCGCCGCCGCCAAACATATTGCGGTTCGTCAACGACACTGTCACACCGGGTCCAATGTAGCTGTTGGATTTTGATGATACATTAGCTTCAATACTCGCCTCGTATGGAGCGTCGAGGGTACATTCAACAAGCACATTCAAACAGCGGTCAACACTCGTTGTATCGGGATAAGCGCCTATTTGGATGGAATTGAAAATGCCAAGCCTTGAAAGATAAGTCTGCGTACGATTCATATCCTGCACCGAAAATGTGCGTCCGGGTCTGAAAGTGACACACTCCGGAATAATCGCCGAACGCAATTTCAACGGCGTCATCCTCACCAACGTCAAGTTTGGTTCCTGAATAGTGTCGGGCGTGCCACCGCCGGCATTGCGGTTCACAATAACAGTCACATTACCTGTTGCGAAACGCTCCAACGCAAATTGAGGAGTATTGCGGGCCACGGTCAATCTCAATGCTATCCTTTCTTTTGTAATCGTACTATCGGCCAAATATTCAATATAGTCCGGTTGAAAAAAATAATATCCTCGATTGCGTAATTCATTTGCGATCCTCATACGCGCAGCGCTTAGCGAATCGACAGAATATCGTTCTCCCGGCGTGAAATATGCTATCTTCCCCGCTATAGAATCGATCTTATGATATAGAAAGGATGTGTCAGGGAGAAGCTCTATAGTATCCAACAAATACGGTTCTCCTGCACTTATCATATAAGATATTTTCGCTTTCTTTGAATTTTTCTTGTTGGTTATCAACTCGTATGACGCGCTATTATTGAAAAATCCGTTGTCGGCGAGTTCATTTTCAATCATTTTAACTCGTAGCTGCGGACGCACATCGCTCACCAGAACAGGCTCCTCGACAAGCTTATCATACAATTTTCGTGTCCACCCTTTCTGCGGTTGTGTCCAGTGATTATACACCCATAGGCCTACGGGAAACGGCGATCTCATGCCAATAAGACTGATATAATTATTGGGTGGCACATCGACGGCATCCTTAACTTTGCTTTTCACGCCGGCCGGAATATCCTTTTGCGCGCCATTGGGCACATATTCAATCTTTTTAAGGCCGGTGTAAAGCACATCATCTTTTCCAAGACGACTTGTCGTGGAACATGACGATACGAAGGCTATGAGAGTAGCAACGACACATACTTTCACGCCTATTGCGGCTATCTTATTTTGAAGAGTCATTGTCATCCGTTTTCGTGTTATTTTCATTAACCACCGCCGAAGTCTTGTCGGAATCGAACTTCTTTCTCCGTCCCGGTAAGCGGAACAAATCCTTGAAATGGGTCATCTTACGTTTGTAAACGAAGCCCACGCCGGTTTGAATAACTTCACCTTCCAAAATACTTTCATATCCTACGTGCCTGAACAATCTCACATACATCGATCCTGATCGATTGAGCATATATTCAAAGGAGATGTCATTTATCAGATTTTCAGAGAAATTTTCGTCCATATCAGAATCAGTGGAATAATTTCCGCCCACCACAATCTTCACACGATCGTTGAACAATGTCTTGCTCACCTTGTAGCTATAACTCGTGGTGGTAGAAGTAGCTCCGTCAGCGGTACGGTCATACTGGTCGATACCGAAGCTTATGTCCACGCCCTTGATATTATTGGCCGCCCATGAATTGAGTTGAGATGACAGGAAAGAGAAGAGCGGATTACCGGTAAGGTTAGCCGACGCCTTTGTCCCAGGGCCGGTATAGACATTATACAGCAACAGATTCATCGCCTGATTAACTCGCTGCTCGGGACTCATGGTTTCAAGCTCATTCTGAATTGAAATATCATCGTTTGTCGCAAGGTCAAACGAAACATTCATATTGTTAAGTGTATTTGTAACATTCAAAGTAATCAAGAAATTTACCAATCGAGAATCTTGACCCTCTTCCGTCACATTAGCTTTCATTGTTTCGCGGGCATGAATATTTAATGTCGGATTCATCATGTCGCCATTGAATGCCACATAGCTGTTATCGATGAAATCGAACAATTTCTGGCTCATCAGCGGTGGAGTATATCGCACAAAACCGCTGCTTATATTGTAACGTCCGGTCAATGTCATGTCGCTGAATGGCGACATTGCGAAAGTTAAGGATCCCGAGCCCTTTACCTGAGCCTTATCTTTTCCACCCGAAGAGATATCCACATTAAGCGTGGTTCCTTCTGAAATTATAAGCCGCGCGTTAAGCATCATAGCCATACCCGAGGTGGCGATTGTGTCCATTTCATTCATTGCGGCGGTATCAGAAAATTGAACAAACTTTACCATATCGCTATTTGACGACCCGGTAGTAATGGAATTATCGACACCGGCCATAACATATGTGACATCACTCCCTTCAAGAAGATTTAACGTAGCGTTAACCGCAAGGAAATCCATATTCCCCTTGATTGTGGCATCGAGATCAATAAACGCCTTTCCATAGACATCGCTCCCTTTAGCCCGCTCCGAATTAATAATTTGCATATTCTCAGCTTTTGCCGTCAAGTTGATTTTCGGTGAAACAAGCTCGTTCAAATCCACTGTCCCGTTAATTCTGAGAGGATTGTCATTCTTACCATGGATGGCATAATTTTCAAACTTCACTATGCTGCTGTCAACCGGTATTTTCTCCTCTGAAAGACTAATAGCGCTCCCTATCATATCAACAAACACTGATGCCGAATCGAAGTCTATAAATCCGTTGAACACCGGTTTAGCCAACGTGCCGGTAACATCCATCTCTCCATTGAGCGCGCCACTAAGCTTGGCAATCCCTTCAGGCAAGAACGGATTAACAATATTCAACGGGAATTTTATCATTGAAAAATCAAGCATGAACGGATTAGGGGCAGTGCTGTCGTTAAGAGCGCCTGTTGCGGTGATAACCTTAACGCTATCGACAAGCAGAGACGTGCTCGCCTTAATCACACCGGCCGATGTAGTGCTGAGATCCACCCCAAAAAGGAATGAACCGACCCTATCTCTACCGTATGTCAAATCATCCAACGACACCTTTCCTGCTCCCGATATCGATTTCAGTTCAGGATTCCACCCCACATTTATATCCGTTCCGATTATACCATTTATGGGCGGCGCGAACGGAGAAAGCGACAACCAGTCAGAAAGACGTATACCCGATGCCTGAACTGTTATATCCTCTTGATAGACCGACAACGAGTCATGGTCGTCATGCTTTGTGAAAATCTTAAGCATACTACTATCTGTTTCAAGCTCGAGATCAGCGTCAAGATGCCTGTTTTGCATATTAAGCTTTATAAAGTTGTCGGAATTGAGCGTCCAGTCCCGATAACCGATCACAGGATTTAACGGCACCATGCGCAAAGACAAGATAGAATCAACCCCCGTTATATTGAAACCGAGTTTATAACCGGTTTCATTCTTTATATTTGATTGATTGATGAATATCGCCAAATTTTCATTTGCGAGAAACCCATTCACATCGACATGGGCAAACTCATCAAACACCCCCGGACGATTATTCATTGACAATTTATAAATCAAAAATTTACGATGTTGCAGCGCGCTTATTGTCACTGTGTCTATCTTGGTTTCGCCTACGGTGATTTTATTGAAATAGCCGTGAAGTGAAATCAACGAATCATTGCGTGCCGTCAGGCTAAGAGTGTCTATCGACGCCTTTGAAGAGGACAGGAAATCTGAAATTACGCTATTACGCCCCGAATTTACGGCAAGAGCGAAAACAGGCAATGCGTGTTGCAATGAATCCACATCAATACGCCGGTGAGCTATTTCTTGATTGAGCAACGTCATCGCATCGCCAAACTTAGTCGCAATTGAATCGATGCCTCCTCTCGCGACAAACTCAGCGGTCAAGGACTCATTAACAAGCTTCGCTGTCGTCAATGTGTCAGTAGCATCAAGCGCAAGCGCTACCTGAGGCGTGGCGATCTCCATATCGGGCATATCCCATTTTATATCGTTTATCGCCACATCGGCGACATAGCAATTCCTGTCAGGCATAAATCGTCCGGATCCGTCAATAGAAAACGAGCCTTTCGACATCGTTTCCGACAATTTCAACCCCTGTAAATCAATGTTTCGCACAGCTCCGTTGAACTTAACGTCGATATCGTCAGGAGCAACAATACCGTTTATTGCAAAATTCACATCGAAATTCGGATTCAACGATAACACATCGGCCTTTACATATCCGCTGTCAAGCGACGCGCTCGCTTTGATATCGAAATATAAGTCACCCTGATATTCAAGCGAAGAAAGATTTACATCCGCATGAATAGATGTTCGGTTTGAGAATGGGTCATATCCTCGTCCGTCAACTTTCGCTGTGGCAGTGATTTTGCCAAAGCCCATTTCCGGCATTATTGAATTGATGGGAAATTCTTTCAAATTCAAATCAGCCTTATACATTTGCGCTTTTCCGTTAAACATCGCGTCCAACAATATGTCACCGCCACCGGTGACTGCTTTTAGATTCCCGGCAATCACGCCCTTACGCATTTTCACATCGCCGGCCAATGAAGTCGGTGGTATATTTACCTGCTTAGCCATCTTCACATCAAGCAATGTGGGCTTGATAAAATTCACGTTATTTAGGTGCCCATTAATCGTCACATCCCCCTCCAGACGGTCAGGATTCATAACATTGGCGACATTGCCGTGAGCCATCATTGACACATATCCCGGGAGCGACACTGACACTTTATCCACATCAATATCCCCGATAGAACCGTCAACTTTTGCCTCAACCTTGATATCATTATACCGCGGAATAGTTTTTAACATTGGCTTCATTGCGGGCATTATCATTTCAAGATCAGGCACCCCTATTATTGCGACAGCGTCTACGTCTATTGGAAGATGCGGATCGACCGCCATATCGCCCATGCCCATTTCTGCTGAAAATTTAATTGACGAAAAAAGCGTGGAAATGTCAAAATTTTCCGCTTTCATCAACACAGAATCCATCGAAAAATATCCTGATGCGTCGAGCTTGACTCCACAACGCTCCGTAGCCTTAAATCTCCGTAGAGGCACCTTTATTTCAGCTCCTCGATTGTAAAATGAATCCACTTTAATTTCAATATCGGAAGCAGCTATGTAATTCATGTCAAGTCCAGCTTGAGGCACTGCGTCACGCACGGCATATATTGCGTTCCGTCCGGTAAGACGTACGCTGTCGCCGGTAATAACCCACATTTCACTTGAATCAGAGGAAACAGTGTCAGCCCGAGCCTCTTCAACAGGATGCGCGGCGAGATATTTCGCCGATGGAGTAAAATAGGTTGCCGACACGCTGTCGATGCCGAGATATACGGCATGAATCCGTCGGGCGCCCATATCAACTATACCATTCTTCAGAGATGCCGCCTTTATATCCACTCCAAGAGAATCAATAGTCGGCAACATCGTCATCATATACTTTATATTTTTCAGCTCCAGATCTCCGGCTTTTATAACCATTGTCACAGGCGCCGCAGTTGTATCAACATCAGTCGCCGTGGTATCGGAGCCATTAAACCGCAACGCCACATCACCTCCGTCAAGCACTGCCCGTGAAACATCAATGTCAGATGTCGCCAAGTTATAACTCGCACGCCCCAAGGTAAACTCTTTAACTTTCGCAGTAAGGAACATCAGCGAATCAGGGCCGCCAAGACGATATGCCACATCATGCAGCCGAGCCTCAGCTTGAACATCAAGCTTAAGAAGTGGAAGCAATTTAACATCTACATTGGCATGGGCGGCGGCAATCATAGTATCTCCTGAAGCTTCTATAATCGTAAGGCCGCCGAGTTCCACATCAAGCGGCCAACGCAGGCGGAAACTCTCCACCCCTATCTTCATGTCTGACGACTTATTGATCTCCCCGAGAGCAAAGCCGACAACAGTCCGCTGAACCACAGGCACATATAGTAACACCGGGATCAAAAGGATGAAGATAATGATGCAGAGCAACACTTTCAGGATTCTTCGTATGATTGTATTCTTAATAAGGTGTCCCACGTCAAAAATAAATAGTCCTTTCACAAAATACAACATAAAGTTACATCTTTTGGTTTTAACAACACCCAAACTTGTCAATAATATTTTTTTTTAACCACTTCAAGTCGTATCTTTGCACAGAATTTTCATTTTGCTTAGGAGTTGAGACATTCTCATCTATATATAATATTAACTGTTTTATTTTGGGCTTTCATAACCGTCGCCGCACCTCAAGTTCAACGAGATGACAACACGGCCTTGAAATTGTCCGACCAACAGCCACGCACTCTGGTCTCTACGTTGGACTCCGCCTCAACAGCAACTTTATTTCCTCCGATGGACTCTATTGCGATCGCAGATTCTTCAGCGATTGACTCTGACAGTCTTGCAATACATCGAGAGACACCGCCCGACGGTTCTTTGATACGACGCCAGAAAGTAGATCTCGACAATATAGTCAATTTCAAAGCCTCCGATTCCATGGTTCTTATCGGAAGAAATGACGCATTCATGTATGGAAATGGCGAAGTGACATACGGCCCGATGAAGCTGAATGCGGCTAAAATCAACATGGAAATGTCGACCAACAATGTTAACGCATTCGGAATGCCTGACTCGGCGGGCGTGTTGTCGGGCACACCTATATTCACCGACAAAAGCGGCGAATATGAATCGGAGACCATGAGGTATAATTTTAAAAGTCAACGAGGATTCATAACAAATGTTGTGACCGAGCAAGGGGAAGGATACCTCACCGGTGGACAGACAAAAAAAATGGAAAACGGCGAATATTTCCTTGCTAACGGGCGTTATTCCACTTGTTCCGACCATGATCATCCGCATTTCTACTTTCAACTCACCAAAGCAAAGGTGAAACCCAAAAGCAATATTGTGACAGGACCTGCTTATATGGTGCTCGCAGGGCTTCCGTTACCGCTGGCGGTTCCGTTCGGATATTTCCCTTTCTCCGACAAATACTCATCCGGTATAATTTTCCCCACATTCGGTGATGACTTCAATCGAGGGTTCTATTTGAGCAACGGCGGATACTACTTCGCAATAAACGACAATATCGACCTTGCGCTGACCGGAGAGATATACACCAAAGGCTCTTGGGGGCTAACCGGACGTTCAAGCTATGCGAAGCGATACAAATTCTCCGGCAGCTTCAATATAAGCTATCTCACCACGATATTGGGCGAAAAAGGGAGCGCCGACTACTCAAAGATGACCAACTTCCAAGTCCTATGGAGCCATTCACAGGATGCGAAAGCCAATCCCAACATGACCTTGTCGGCAAGCGTAAACTTCACATCCACCGGGTATTCACGAAATGACTTGAACAGCTATTACAGCTCATCGTTCACGGAGAATACAAAAAGTTCGACCGTGAATATGACCTATCGTATTCCCAATTCCAAGTGGTCATTCTCCTCCACCCTGAACTTGTCGCAACGCACACAGGACTCTACTCTGGCGGTATCATTCCCAAACCTGACAGTGACAATGTCGCAAACCTATCCGTTTAAACGCAAACGTGCCGTTGGTAAAGATAAATGGTATGAAAAAATCAAGCTCTCCTACTCCGGACAATTTCAAAACTCTCTTACGGCTAAACAGGATGAATTTTTTCAAAAAAGCCTAATCAAGGATTGGCACAACGGCATGAGACATTCGGTGCCGATATCAGCGACATTCAATATGCTGAAATTCTTCAATATCACGCCATCAGTGTCGCTCACCGACCGAATGTACACCACGAAAGTGCGCAGGCAATGGGATCCGGCGGCATCGGTCGAGGTGTGCGACACCACCTACAGCCTGTACAACGTGTGGGATTTCAGCGCGTCAGTGTCGATGGATACAAAAATTTACGGATTTTTCCAACCGTTGCCGTTTCTCGGCAAAAAGGTGAAGATGATACGCCTTGTGACTACACCGTCGTTATCGTTCTCAGGCGCTCCCGACTTCTCATCATCATTTTTCGGATATTACGGCAACTACTCCTATCAAAACACAGCCGGAGAGACTATATCGCGCAAATACTCCCTGTTTCCCAACTCTCTTTATGGAGTGCCGGGGCAGGGCAAATCGGGGACACTGAGCTATTCATTGTCCAACAATCTTGAAATGAAGGTTAACACCAACGACAGCGTTGGTGAAAAGAAAGTATCATTGATTGAAAACTTGTCAGTGTCCCAAAGCTACAATTTCGCAGCGGACTCTATGAATTGGAGCAACATCAATACCTCCTTGCTGCTGCGTCTTGTTAAAAACTTCAACCTTAACTTATCAGCCACATGGGACGTGTACACCTACCAACTTAACTCATCAGGCAACCCGGTGCGCGTGAATGTGCCTCGATGGAAAGCCGGAAAAGGAATCGGACGTCTTTCAAGCACAGGAACATCATTCTCTTACACGTTCAACAACAACACATTTAAGAAACAGGATAATTCAAAAAATAAAAACGGCAAAGGCAACAAGAACGATGATGATGAACTGGAGGATCTTGATGATTTTGACGGAAGGATGGCCGAACGCAAGCGACAGAGAGACGCGCAACGTGACAAGGACAACGATAATGTGGAGTTGATTGATGGAGGTTACATGAAATGGGAGGTGCCATGGAGCTTGACATTCAACTACTCAGTCAACTATTCTTACGGCAAATTCAATACCCGAAAGATGGAATATGACCCGAAAATCACCCAAAATCTGAGCTTTTCCGGAAATATACAACCCACTAAAAACTGGAACTTCGGATTCAGTGCAAGCTACAATTTCGACACAAAGAAAATCGCTTACATGAACTGCAATCTGTCACGTGACTTACACTGCTTCACCATGACAGCAAGCTTCGTGCCGGTAGGCCCATATAAAAGCTACAACTTCCACATTGCGGTCAAGTCATCTCTGCTTCAAGACTTGAAGTACGACAAACGCTCATCTTACTCCAACGGAGTAACATGGTATTAAAACGCCGGAGCTAATCGAGCTAATTGGGACTAATGTCTGATTTCAAAATTTTTTAATAAGATAGTCAGAGATGGCTTTTCTCACAGGCGCCGTTTTACCGACAAAGCCGTTGACCATTATAACTACAACATGGGTGGGATTATGATTGGCGTCAATTTTATAGCCTGCATAGCATAACACCCCCGACATACTCCCCGATTTCAACGCAAACCTCCCGGCAAGCCGTGTATTGGCGAGCAGTCCTCTGACGGTGCCCTCTTGCCCCGCCAAAGGATAAAGCCCTACGTATCCTTTACTATGCGCGCTTGAAGCCATATCTTCAAGAATTCCGGCCAAAAAGCGCGGGGTGATTTTATTTCCCGGAGCAAGCCCGCAACCATCCAAAATTCGTATTGAGGAAAAATTATGCCCCCTCCCCTCAAGAAGCTTCTTCTGCGCTTTGAGCGCTTCATTATCAGTTATTCGTTTGCTGTTACTTATCACCAAAGCCCTAAGCATCGACTCGGCAAATAGATTATTACTCTTAACCATCATCGATCGCAGGATATCGGGTGCCGACGGCGAACGATATATGAACGGTGATATTCCGGCATCCCTGTCAGCCGTAACATCCACCTGCGAACATCCGATTCCACTACGTCGCATCGCCGCATAAACATCATCGGCCAACACTTCGGAAGGACGAGGCATGGAATAGCGCGAGCCGTAAGTCGCTTCAGAAAGTGTGCCGGAGAGATAAAGCGCGTCAGAGCCTTCACCGCGCATTGCCGTCACCTCGCCTATCGTCCCTTTAGCCAGATCAAGCTCCACCGAAAGGCCTTCTATCTTAGGCGACATACTGACTATTCCCGTAGGCGAAACAGTCATATTGAAACTGTTGTCGCGGTAATTAACGCCATAATATCCCGCGCCATATTCCCACGGAGTATCTTCAAGAAGCCAGTATGGCGACACTCCTATTTCAGGGAATCCGCCTTCCGACACCAATACCGAACCGGCAATCGAATCGACACCTGCATTTTTGAGCCATTTCACAAATTCACCGGCAATCGACGAGCGATTGGGAAAGTGACGGGAGCCAATCGTAGGATCACCTCCGCCTATTATCACAACATTGCCGTAAAGCACTCCATTTTTCACTGACCCGTAGGCTCTCGCCTCGGTTTTAAAACTGAAATTAGGACTAAGCGTAAGCATAGCAGATGCCGCTGTAACGCATTTGGTGACAGAAGCCGGTATAAACGTGCGTCCCGAATTATAATCAGCGACGACATTCTTACTGCCCAACTCCATTATAAATATCCCTACAGAAGCGTTTTCGGAGCCATTAAAACTCAATGGTTGAGCCGAAACGCCCAACCGGCAAAAAGCCAACAATACCGCTATTAGCGTCAATAGATTTTTCATGATGACAAAATTAATCATTTCAGGGCAAATTGTACATCTCCCAAAATTTTATTAATTTCGTAAACTTCAAATTTGTTCATCAAAATGAGACTAAATAGACTTATCGTAGCATCAGTTCTCGCAGTAGGAGCCTTGACAGCCACTGCCGACAATCTGATAATCCTTCACACCAACGACACCCACAGCCAACTCGACCCAAACGATGATAATCTCGGAGGCATATTGCGCCGAAAGGTTCTCATTGACAGCGTTAGAGCCGTGCAACCCAATGTATTGCTAATCGATTGTGGCGACATGGTACAAGGCACCCTATATTTCTCAATTTATAAAGGTGAGGCCGAACGAGTAATGATGAACAATCTCGGATATGACATTCAGATTCTCGGGAATCATGAGTTCGACAACGGAATTGAACCGCTTATACGCGAATGGAGACTCCTAAACGCCGAAAAGATAACCACCAACTATGATTTGCATGACACTCCCCTCGACACCATATTCAAGCCCTATACAATAAAAGCGTTTGGAGATAAGCGTATTGGATTCCTCGCCATAAATCTCGACCCGAAAGGAATGATCGCTGATTTCAACACCGGCGGCGTGAAGTATCTCGACGGAATAAAGGCCGCTAACTCAGTCGCCTGGTACCTAAAAAACATTGAGCGAGTCGATGAAGTGATTGCTTTGACCCATGTAGGGTATGATTCGGCAAATCCGCCAACCCCAAGCGACGTAGACTTGGCGCACGCATCAGAGGATATCGATATTATCATCGGAGGACATTCCCACACCACAATCAACCCCGATGCGGCAAACACCCCCGATTATTATGTCAGTAATGCAACCGGCGATTCTGTGCTTGTCGTACAGACAGGCAGCAAAGGGTTATATCTCGGAGAGATATCTCTCGATCTCGAATCAATGACTCCGAATTACCGGTTAATACCTGTCGACAGCCGTCTTGACGACAGGATTGATTCAGAGGCCGCCGCAATACTCGCCGAATACCGTAAAGGGGTGGATGCCCTTAAAATAGAAAAGATAGGAAAAATGGCACAGGAGATGCCCCACGGAAGCCATTTGCTTGTCAATTGGGTGGCCGATGTCATGCTTGAAAAAGGAAAAGATCTGACCCAAAAGAGCGTCGACGTCGCATTGGTCAACAAAGGCGGAATACGCCGTGGACTACCTGCCGGGCACATCACAAAGGAACAAATCATGACCATGTTGCCATTTGACAATAAGCTCGTGGTGTTAGAGATTAAGGGGAGCGACATGAAAGCGGCGTTTGACGTGTTCGCACAGAAAAACGGCGACGGCATAAGCGCCGGCTTCAACCCGGCGGAGATAGATCCTGACCGCACATACACCCTCGTCACAATCGACTATCTCGCAAATGGCGGCGACTACCTATCCACTTTGCCAAATGGAAAAGTGATAGCCCGCAGCAAGCTCCGCCTTGATGAAACAATGATCGATTATATCTTAAGCCAAAAGGGAAAAAATATTAAATATCGCGATAGTAGACGCCGCCTGTAAGAGTTGGCTCATAACAAATGTTAATGGACGAAAACTCTTGCATATTCCGGATTGTTCTTTTCAAAAACCTAAAAACATGAAACGCTTGCTTCTATCACTTGCGTTATCTCTGTCGGCAATCGTCGGAATCAACGCAATATCGCCACGTATTCTGTCGCAGAGCCCTGACCGGCAAAAGCAGGAGAAATGGGTCGATTCGGTCTACAATTCGATGACGCTCAATCAACGCATCGGACAAATATTCGTGCCTAAATTAAATCCGGAAACAGCCGCAGCCACGAAACAGTCGATCGCAAGGCTCGTAAATGACTACGGAATCGGAGGCCTTCTGTTCAGCCGGGGCACCATTAATGAATACGCCACCCTTATCGATTACGCTCAATCAGTATCATCGATTCCGATGCTGATCACGCTTGACGGTGAGTGGGGACTGGCAATGAGAGTGAAAGACACTCCCAAGTTCCCATACAACATGACTTTAGGCGCCATTGAGGATCCGCAACTGCTGCATGACTTCGGAGCGGAAGTAGCCCGCGAATGTAAGCTATTGGGCATACGTGTTGACTTTGCCCCGGTGCTTGATGTCAATTCCAACCCAAAAAACCCGGTAATCGGCTTCAGATCTTTTGGTGAGAATCCTTTGAGAGGCGGAACTCTCGGCACCGCATTCGCTCAAGGGATGGAACATAACGGAGTCCTGACTACCGGCAAACACTTCCCCGGACACGGCGACACCAACGTGGATTCACATAAAGCTCTACCGACCATAACCCACACGTTGGAGCAGCTCGACAGCGTTGACATCCTCCCGTTCAAAATGTATATCGACAGCGGAATGTCAGGCATAATGGTCGGGCACCTGAACGTGCCTGTGCTCGACAATTCCGGCGTACCGTCATCACTCTCAAAGGCCATAGTCACAGATCTCCTTAAAGATAAACTTCGCTTTGAAGGAATAGTATGGAGCGACGGCCTCGCCATGAAAGGCGCATCCGTACAAGGAGCCAACAACTGTGTATCAGCATTGAAAGCGGGCATGGATGTGCTTCTTGAACCACTCTCGCCGCTAAGCGATATAAAAGCGGTAATCGCAGCCGTTAACTCCGGCGAAATCCCGATGTCGGTCATTGAGGAGCGTTGTAAAAAAATGCTTAGATATAAATACGCGCTCGGATTGACGTCGCGCCCGGCGCCTGTCAGTTCGCCCTCGCTCGCACGACGCATTAATTCTCCGGAGGCCGACGCAGTGATCCGAAACCTAACTGCCGCATCAGTGATATGCCTTGACAACAGCAGCAACTTGCTCCCTGTCGCCAATCTGGAAAATTTGTCGGTCGCCGTGGTGAATATAGGCGAAAGCGCGCCCAACACATTCTCGAAATATTGCGGAAAATATATCCATGTCGACACTTACTCGACAACCGGAGCTTTGACGGCGGCGCAAATATCGTCCATAAAAAAGCACGACCTCATAATCGCCGGAGTCTATAATGACAACGCTTCATCGATCACCGACCTGAAAAAACTTTCGGACTGTCACAATCTTGTCACGGCGTTCTTTATGAATCCTTACAAATTAGCGAAATTCGCGCCTATAAAATCATCAGCCATAATGCTCGTGGGAGAGAAGACGAAATACGCCCAGGAGTATTGCGCGCAAGGCATATTCGGTGGTCAAAGAATCAACGGAATCCTACCGGTTAATATCGCCGGCGTAGCTGAAGAGGGACGCTGCATAGGGATTATTAAAACACGTCTCGGCTACACCTCTCCTGAAGCTGAAGGGATAGGCCCGTCAATGGCTGTGACTATTGATTCGCTTGTAAAAGTGGGACTAACCACAGGCGCGTTTCCGGGTTGCCAGGTGTTGGTAGCGAAAGGGGGCGACATCATCTTCGACAAGAGCTATGGCTACATTGATAATGCAAAAACAAAACCGGTCACCGATTCGACTGTCTATGACCTTGCTTCGGTCAGTAAAGCCGCAGGAACGCTTCCGGGGCTTATGCTCGCCTACGATGAAGGCCTTTTCGATCTCGATGATCCTGTGTATAAATACATTCCCGAGCTGGAAAACACTGACAAGGAGGATATAACGGTGCGGGAACTGCTTCTTCATGAAAGCGGTATGCCAGCCGGCCTTAATCTTCACCGGCTGCTCACAGACTCATCATCCTACAAGGGCGCGTTGACCACGGGGCGCCCGCGAGGAGAAAACACCATAAGGGTAGCAAAGAATTTATATGCCAACCGTAACGCGAAACTGCGGCGAGACATAACTTCGACTACTCGAACTTCAGAATTCACTAAGCCTATCGCCAACGGGATATATGCCAGCGAAGCGACCTACGACACGATTATGAGCCGCATTCACAATGCCCCGAGGCGTTCAAACAAAAATTATTTTTATTCCGATTTGAATTTCGCCCTGCTGATGGAGATGGAGCAAAATATTACCGGCAGAGCGCACGATGAATATGTGGAATCTGAAATTTTCAAGAAACTCGGAGCTACGAGCACACACTATAATCCTTCGCTTAAAGGAAGCACATCTAAAATCGCGCCGACCGAGAAGGACCCTTTCCTGAGAAAGCAAACCGTAAAAGGATATGCTCATGATGAGCTCGCCGCATTTTCAGGGGGGGTGCAAGGGAATGCAGGTTTGTTTTCCAACGCTAACGACCTTGCTAAACTGTGTCAGATGTGGTTAAACGAAGGTTCATACGGCGGAGAAGAGATAATGTCGCCGGAGACTGTCGAACTGTTCACCACCACAAAAAGCCAAAATTCACGCCGAGGACTTGGGTTTGACGGTCCTGATATCGTCAACATCACACAATCGCCGACAGCCCCCGAAGCGTCGGCGATGACCTACGGGCATCTTGGGTTTACAGGCACCTGCTTTTGGATCGATCCTGAGTATGATATGTTCTTTATATTTCTAAGCAACAGAGTAAATCCTACCCGCGAGAACGCAGCGTTTTCACGCCTTAACATCCGCCAGTCCATCATGTCGGCCATATACAAAGCAATGAAATAATCAGAATGTGTCAGAAACTCATTGACGCAAAAGGAAAAAAGAAAACAAAAAAACAGAAGACGCTTAACTGATAAAACATCAAGTTAAAAATATCTTCTGTTTCTTGTTTGAGTATGCGCTTTTGTGCCTATTTACAATTTTGACACCAAGTCACGGTGAGTTTACTGGGGCAGCGTCTCTGACCAGCCTTCAGTCTGGGTAACACCGAATCCTGCATTTATTTCATCAACAGGTATTGGATACACAAGATTGGAAATCTTATAGTTGTTGACTACAAACTGAATATTGGGAGCATTTTCAGCTTCTACATTAGCCATTACATCCCAACGGCGCAAGTCATATAGACGGAATCCTTCCTGGAACAGCTCACGGGCGCGTTCTTCTTGGATAAACGCTAACAAATCAGCGGAAGAAGAAGGAAGATCGCTCACCGATGTAATCGTCGGATTACGTTTTGCAACGACAAGCAGAGCGTTCTGAGCCTCTGAAATTTTAGAAAGTTTAAGATAAGCCTCTGCCTGATTAAGGTACATTTCGGGAGCGTTAATCAGATACTGCGTGGCATTAGCTGGGTTACCGGTTGCAAAGGCGGCGAGCTTACCACCGCCAAAACGAGGAACCGCAGGGGTCGATGCATCATCCCACGTCCAAACTGCAAGACGTACATCGTCAGAAGCATACAGCGACTGCAAGTAAGGGCTCGGGCTAAAGTTGTATGCCGACCATAGATTACCGCTTGAGTTGGCGCTCCAGTTATCCTGCGAGTTGATTGCAAGACAGAACATTGACTCTGTGTTGCTTTCGCCGCCATTATATAACGCCTTATATGACGCATCGGTGTAGGCCAACGTGGTGATGCCTGATGTCGCGATCGCGTCATCAGCGGCGTCAATCGCATCTTGCCAATTTTCCATGAAAAGGCTCACACGAGAAAGAAGGCCTTGAGCGGCAGCAAGATTGAAATAAAGCACATCACCGCGGTCATAGCCGGCAGCGTTGAAATGGCTGATAGCGTTTTTAAGGTCAGAAACAATCTGAGTATAAGTGTCAGCCACAGTGGCGCGTGACACTTGATCGTTAGGCGATATGGGATTGTCAACAATCACGATACCCGGATTTGAACCGAAATCCTGTCCATTCACTTTATACTGGTGCCCAAACACATTAACCATGATAAAGTGAGCGTAAGCGCGCAAGCAGTAAGCTTCACCAAGATATATGTCAAGCTCAGTTTTTTCATCGGTTGAAGAGCTTTCATACATCTCGTTTCCGGCCTTAATGATACGGGCACTGTTGTCGGCCACTTTATATCCGTAGTTCCAAATATTGTACAGATAATTGTTTGTATCTTTCGGAGTGAACTGATAGATGTCAGTCCAGTGACCGGTTTCGCCGTTCCAATAAGCGATATCCGATGCAATGTCGCCGATATTTATTGCATAGTTGCCGGCAAAATAATATTGGTAAAGGCGATAATATGTACCATTCAGCGCGTAACCAATATTGCTGACATTCTCAAGCCCGCTCTCAGTGTCTATCGCATCATACATCTTGGAGTCAAGGAAATCGTTACCACAGCTCACCATGCTGCCACCAAGCAGCAAAGCCGCAACTGCTTTGATATATAAATTTTTCATACTTCTGTCTGAAATTTGTTTAATGATTAAAATGTCAATTGAACACCACCGGTGAAAGTGAACACTGCCGGGTACTGCCAAGCAATCACGCCGCTTGCATAAGTGTCGGGGTTGTAGCCGATGAAATCGCTTTTTGTCCAAGTGTGAACATTGTCAAATGTTGTGTAAAGACGCAACTTCTGGATAAGAGCCTTCTTTGTCCATTTTGTCGGGAAGGTATATCCGAAAGTGATGTTGCTTAGACGAAGGTAGTCACCGCTCATCAACCAACGGCTCGAATAGTTGCCGTTAGAATCGCCATACGGGTCCCCATATATGAATTGAGGATATTTAGCGTCAGTATTTTCAGGCGTCCAAGAGTTATAGACAAGAGTTTTAAGAGGAGTGCGGGTTGTGTTCATACACCAACCGGTAAAATTGTGACCGGTATCGAATACCTTACCACCGAGACGATAGTTGAACTGAATACTGAGATCAAAACCATAAGCAGTAGCGTTGACACCGAACGCGCCGAATACTTTTGGCTCAGCGCTGCCCACATAACGCTTGGCGGCGGCAGCATAATTATCAGTAAGCTCACTGCCTGATTCGTTTAGATAATAAAGGGCGCGGCCTGTCTCTTTGTCTACACCTGCGTATTCGGGCATATAGAACTGACGGAATGGACGACCCTCTTCGAGAATGGTGTAAGTGGACTCTTCAGTGCCTTCAGCAAGCTTTATGACTTTGTTTTTATTCCAAGTCAAATTGGCGAATGCGCTTACATTGATGTCTCGATTAGTGAACACTGTCCCATTGACGCCAACCTCAATACCGGTGTTGCGGATTTTACCGATATTCTTGTAAACCGATTCCATACCTGTAGTCATTGACAGCGGAACTTCATAAAGAGCGTCGGCAGTATCTTCATTATAGAAATCAAATGTCATGTGAACTCGATTGATGATCGAGAGGTCAAAACCTACATCAAATTTTCTGGAAGTTTCCCATGAAAGTTCGGGGTTTTCGATACTTGCAGGAACCATACCCGGAGATTGGTTATAATTATATCCGGTAGCATAGTAACCGCGGGAAGCGTAAAGGTCGGGAAGTGACTGGTTACCTACGGTACCGTAAGAAGCGCGGATATCAGCATTGGTGACGATGGGATTCTCCTTGAGGAAATCCTCTTGAGTAATACGCCACTTCGCGCCGACCGACCAGAAGTTACCCCAACGCTTGTCGCTACCGAATACGGAGCTGCCGTCACGACGGAAAGATGCCGATGCATAATATCGGTTGTCGTAATTATAATGAGCGTCGGCGAAATAAGAGGCAAGACGAGATTCACACTTGTAATATTCCGCGCCTAAGTCGGCGGCTGATGTACTCATATCTCTCATGCCGGAATCGCAGAATGGGAAGTCGTAACGGCCATAGTAATCCTGATGGTAGTCATAACGCTGCATCTCCTGGCCTAACAATAGATTGATGGAGTGCTTTTCATTGAACGTATAGTCCCAACCAAATGTGTTGGTCCAGGTCAATGTACTGGTGCGTGAAATAGTCTGCTGTCCGAGACCATTGTATAAGAGACCTTGGGGATTATAGACACCGCTCCAATAATCATAGATAGTTTGGCTCATGATATTTGCGCCGAAACTGGTTTTAGCCCAGATGCCAAGAGGGAAATCAATACGCAAATAAGGATTGGCATTCAAGGTTTCATTAGTGATTTCGTAAAAGTCACCAAGATCGGGATCACTTACTGCAAGCGGATTATATAGAACTCCGGCCATCCAATAATCGGAATGATCTTCGTTATAGAATGGGTAAAACGGAAGCATGGAAGAGACTGCTCCCACTGACGGGCTGGCACTGGCGCCGCTGGTCGATTGCGAGAAAGTGTGGTTTCTGGAGTAACTGTAAGAAGCGTTGACACCGGCAGTGAAATATTTGTATTTGGTGTCAAGACCCACACGGCCTGAGTAACGCTGGTTGTCAGAACGGATCACGATACCCTCTGCGTCAATGTAACCGAGGCTTACATAGTAATTGGTATTGCCCGATGTTCCGGAGAAGCTAAGGTTATAATCCTGATAATAACCTGTGCGGGTAACGGCATCCATCCAGTCGTATGACGATACTCCATCCCATCCATAGTTGTTTATGTAATTATTGGACAGGGTTGTGTACCAATCTTCGTATGTGCCACCGCGAGCAGCTTGATAACCGCGGGCATAGAGGTCGAGTGTTTCCTGAGCGTTGGCATACTTCATGTTGTTGTTGGCGATGTGAGTAAGCCCCTGCTTAATGTCAAGATTGATTTGGAACTTTCCTTCAGCGCCCTTCTTGGTGGTGATGACAATCACACCATTGGCGGCGCGGGAACCATAGATCGCAGTAGCGGCGGCATCCTTCAACACTGTGACGCTCTCAATGTCATTAGGGTTGTAGGCCGCCATCGGGTCAAAGAAGTTGTTGGAAGTGGAGCTCAGATAATCATAGTCAGAGTTCACCGGCATACCGTCGATCACATAGAGGGGCTGAGTGTTGGAGGAGAGCGAACCGCGTCCACGCACATATACCGCTCCCCATTGTCCGGGCATTGAGGTGGAGTTGTTGTACTGGAAACCGGGCACTTGTCCTTCAAGTGATTTCACGAAATTCACATCAGGCTTGCGCTCGATGATGTCTCCGTCGACAATAGAC
This sequence comes from uncultured Muribaculum sp., assembly GCA_964512855.1. Classification (GTDB taxonomy): domain Bacteria; phylum Bacteroidota; class Bacteroidia; order Bacteroidales; family Muribaculaceae; genus Muribaculum. Next base: position 8,901 of record CAZELD010000020.1, on the reverse strand, counting down.
GCAGCTCCGGTAAACGCGGCACGGCGCGTCGTGCCGTAACCGGTCACAATAACCTCATCCAGCGCCTGAGCGTCATTTTCCAAAAGCACACGCACTGTGGGGGCGATCGCAACTTCCTGGGTATGCATACCCACATAAGAAATTACAAGGGTTTTAGAACCGGCGGGAGCTGTAAGACGGAACCTACCGTCAATATCGGTCATTGTCCCGACATTTGTTCCGCGAACCATGACGGTGGCGCCGACAACAGGTTCGTTCGCCTCAGCAGATAACACAATACCTGACACATTGGTAGCTGATTGAGCCAATGCGCCAAGCGCGACAGTGAAAACTGTCATTAGTAACACACAACTTTTTCATACTTTTAAATGTGGATTAATAAGTAAGTATAGTAGCAAAATTAGGATTTCAGCACGATTTTATCATCGTTCATTCATCCGTATGGCCGCAAAGATAATGCATATATTTTTAAATATCATTAACATCACCTTACAATTTTCTATGATTTAACACATTTAACATTAAATCTTGATAAAATAATTAAAATTTAACATTGCACTTGATTGAATTAGCCAAATCAGACCAATTCAGCTATTTGTTACTAAAAATCGCATTTTTATTCCAATTTGTTGCATATTTCACAATTTAGACATAACTTTGCAGCCTAGTCAACGAATATTTATTAATCTCGAAAGAAAGTTACAATGAAAGCAACAGAAGTTCTCGACGATCTGAGACGTCGTTTTCCCCATGAGCCGGAATATCTGCAGGCGGTTGAGGAGGTAGTGTCAACAATTGAAGATGAATACAACAAGCATCCCGAATTTGAACGCTACAACCTCATTGAACGCTTGTGCATACCCGACCGCATCTTCTCTTTCCGCGTTTCTTGGGTAGACGACAAAGGAAAGGTTCAGAACAATATGGGTTACCGCATCCAGCACAATAACGCTATCGGCCCGTATAAAGGTGGCATCCGTTTCCACTCTTCCGTAAACCAGTCAATTCTCAAATTCCTTGCCTTTGAGCAGACATTCAAAAACTCGCTCACCACGCTTGCGATGGGAGGCGGCAAAGGAGGCTCCGACTTTTCTCCACGCGGGAAGAGCGACATGGAAGTTATGCGTTTCTGCCAAGCGTTTATCGAAGAATTATGGCGCCACATCGGCCCTGACACCGATGTCCCAGCCGGCGACATAGGCGTGGGCGGCCGCGAAGTAGGATATATGTACGGTATGTATAAAAAGATGGCTCGTGAATTTACAGGAACATTCACAGGCAAAGGCATTGAATTCGGCGGCTCATTGATACGCCCCGAAGCTACCGGGTACGGAAACGTGTACTTCCTGTTGAATATGCTCAAAACGCGCAATATCGACATAAAGGATAAGGTTGTCGCAATCTCCGGGTCAGGAAACGTAGCGCAATATACCGCACAGAAGCTTCTCGAACTTGGCGCCAAGGTTATAACCATGAGCGACTCCGATGGATGCATCTATGTGCCGGAAGGTCTCACAAAAGAGCAACTCGACTATATCTTTAAGCTCAAGAATGAGTACCGCGGACGTATCCGTGAGTTTGCCGACGGATATGGATGCGAATATGTGGAAGGCGGACGCCCATGGGGCTATAAGTGCGACATCGCCATGCCGTCAGCAACCCAAAACGAGCTTGACGGCGACGACGCGCGCACGCTTCTCGCCAATGGCGTGATCGCAGTGAGTGAAGGCGCCAATATGCCTTCAACCCCCGAAGCGATCAAAGAGTTTCTCAATGCTAAGATCCTTTACGCTCCCGGAAAAGCTGCCAACGCCGGCGGCGTGTCGGTTTCAGGCCTCGAAATGGCTCAGAACTCACAGAAATTGTCGTGGTCGGCTGAGGAGGTTGACGAAAAATTGAAACAGATTATGGCCAATATCCATGAGCAATGCGTGAAATATGGCAAAGAGGGCGACTTCGTAAACTATGTGAAAGGAGCCAATGTCGCCGGGTTCATGAAAGTAGCACGCGCAATGATGGCTCAAGGAATCCTCTAAAAAGTCATTGATTAAATCATTGGCCTAATAAGCCTAATTAGACCTATTAGGCCAATAAACTCCAATAAACAGGGCATACAGCTTCGATTGTATGCCCTGACTTTTTATAGCTTTTCGGGGTCAAGCACAACGTGTTTCACTCGTTGGCGCCGCCAAGTGTAGACTATATGCAGTTTACCGTCAGCGCCCTGGATAATTGACGGATAGGAGTATTGGCTAATCGGGGAATCTTCAAGCACGACTTTCTTTTCCCATGTCACTCCATCATCAGAAAAGGCCACGCAAAGCGGGGTACGCGGGCCTTTAGGCGTGCCGGGCACAGTCGCAAAATGGTTATACACCAATGCGTGAGAACCGTCGGCAAGGGTCACGGCATCCGCGCCTGAATTATTGTTTGGAAGAGATGACAGGGTGACAGCGCCCCAAGTCTCACCATTGTCGTAGCTCGATACGGTCGCAAGGCGCGCATTGCACGTGCGGCACAAAGCTTCAAGATGACCATAGGCATGACGTATTATGCTTGGTTGGATCACGCGGATAGGCCTGGCGGTTCTCCCCTCAGCCGCCATCGGAAGAGAATCACTATAAAGGATCTCTTTCATTGACTTGCGATATTTGGTTTCCACGCTCAACGCCACCGAGTCAGGACGTGCTTGCCGCCACGACTTTCCCTGATCATCGCTTATTTCAAATACCAATCTCCAGCCGCCTGTTCCTTCTCGGCTCGATGGACAGATGAGTCTGCCATCGGAGTAATATGGTTTATTCTTAATCGGGCCAAGAAAACCCTCAGGCAATGGTTCTCGACGGCTCCATGTGCGTCCTCCATCGGTTGAACGCGCAAGCCAGCCTGTCCAGTCGGCCACATTTGAGCCAATTTTGTAAAACAGGAGCAACTCATCAGAATCAGGATAACGGAACAGCACCGGATTCCAACAAGCTTTACGGCGAGCATTCGCGATGTCTCCGTCAAACGTGTCAGAAACCGGGCCGACTGAGACTGCGGTAGTTGTCGAATCGATGCCCGACAACCCAGCCACTTTACATAGAGGGTCATTCAAATCAAAAACGCCATCGGCAGCAAGCGTCGGCTTAGACCATCGGTCGCTCCCTTTCGGCTTTCGGCTCACATAGATACATACATCGGGATGCCGCTCGTATGTGCCGCCAAAATAGGCAGCCACAAGATCGCCGTTAGAAAGTTCAGTGATCGTAGACGCATGACACTGCGGAAAGTCGGCTTCCTCATAAAGGAATTCATCAGTGACGATTCCTTTACGCATCTCACCAACCGACAGATCAATATCTACCGAAAATTTATATTCCCCGGAGCCTACTTCCCACACTTCGCAGTCACCGTCACGCCGTGCCAACTTTCCTCCGTCAGCGTTCACCTTTCCGGCGGGCAACCATACTTCGGCAACCGTGTTACACGGAACCGCAATCGTCCAGTCAAGACGCATAGGCGTTTTCGTCCAGTCGCTTCCAATCATTCCGTAAGGCGTATTATAGGTAGCCGCCACATGGCTGAGATCGGGGATTGAGAAGTCGGGGCGCAGCATTATCCGCTTATATCCCGGCTCGGCAGGATTGATTCCGGCAAGATCCCGGTAATACCATGCAATCAGGTCTCCAAGCATCATCACATGATTGCAACTGTTCATTTTGCGTGAAGCGGTGTCGCCATTCCACAATTCCCATATAGTCGTCGCCCCTTTCTCAATCATATAACCATAACTCGGGTACGAAGTGCTTGACGCAAGAAGATATGCGACATCACCGCGACCCATCCTCGACAGCTCCCTCATCAACCAGTTCACTCCAATAACGCCGCAACTAACATGACCTCCGTTAACGGCAATGATGGTGTTAATAAGATTTTTTTCAACCTCTTTGCGGCAAGAGTCAGGCACCATGTCAAAAGCGAGCGGCAAAATATTGGATGTCATAGTATTATTCCCGTAAAACACACTGTCGGGATAAAGCGTATGCGGTTCAGCGGCCAACGATGTCCCCCATTTCACCGTGAGAAACCGTTGATTGAATGCGTCTTTCACCGCATCAGCATCTTCAAGCCATTCGTCAGCATCGTTGTCGAACCCAAGCAACCGCGCAAAATCAGCGAGCAAATGTGACATCTTAAAATAATAGGCCGACGCTATAAGTGTTTGGTCGGTTATCCTTGTCGAATCGGCCGAATGAATCAACTCAGGCGATTCGGGGGGCACGCACCAGTCCCCGTATTTATCAGCACGTATCAGCCCCTCCTTAGTGGTATAGTTGTCTCGAATATGACGCATCCATTTCTTGATTGCCGCATAATTTTTAGCAATAGGCTGAATGTCACCTGTTTGCCGATAAAGCATATCGCATACCACCGGGAAAGTCGACGACCAGGTCATGTCGGAAGTATAGTAATTGTAAAACGCCGGACAAACATCAGGAACACATCCGTCCTCGCGCTGCGCCTCTCTCATATCATCAGCCCACTTCGCATACAGCCTGGAATTGTCAAAAAGAAAATTTTCGCCCCATGCGCCCATATTATGATCTCCTGTCCACGGTTGGCGTTCATCTCGCTGCGGACAATCGACCGGTACGCTTTTATAATTGGATGATATTCCGCGGCGGGCATTGGCAAGTACTTTATTTAGCGTGCTGTCGGATGACTCAAATGTTCCTGCGTCATCCATTTCGTCATAAATTACCTCGGCCATTATATCCCCGGTATTAAGAACAGATATTCCGGTAACCTCCGCATAGCGGAATCCGTGATATGAGAATCTCGGGCTCCACCAGTCTCCGGCATCATCACCTGAAGCTATGTATGTATCGGTGCTGAGAGCATGACGAAGATTCTCAACATCAAGATTAAGACTGTCGCGCGTCAAAATTTCCGCATAACGAATTTTCACTGTATCCCCCTGAACTAAAGTCGGGACACGGAATTTAACCCACCCCGCGCAATTTTCGCCAAAATCCACAAGATAACCATTGGCGTTGCGGCGTATTGAGACCGGTGCCAACCGTTTCATCACTTTCATATTGGAAGCAGTGTTCGCTCGTAGAGTCCCGTATGGAATCTCAGCGCGGTCGGCGTGTCGCCATGAAGAATCATCATATCCCGGAAGCGTCCAATTCCCCAACGATTTCCGCGCGTCATAGCACTCCCCGTCATACTCGTTGTTGCTTCTCACCGGCCCATCGGCGGTAAGCCGCCATGATTCATCCGAGTTTACTCGCTGCACCGACCCGTCGGCATACTCGATCACAAGATTCAATCTCAGTTTCGGATAGCCGAAATTGGTGATTTTATGTTTTTTATAGTTCTGATGCATGGTGTAATATCGTCCGTTGCCGAGCGTCACACCTATCGCATTAGCTCCACTTTTAATATTGCTCGCGACATCATGAGTATTATAAATCACAGTGCGTCGATAATCGCTTACAGCAGGAGCGAGCACCTGATCCCCGATGGTGTCGCCATTAATGAACAGGTCATACATACCAAGGCCGCACAAGTGGAGAGTAGCGCGTTTAACAGGTTTCTCTCCCACACTAAACTCCGTGCGAAGATAGCGCGAGCTCAACCGGCTATGGCTGTCCTCCACATCCCATGGAGATGCGGCGTCATAGCCTATCCAACGTCCACGCCAATTGACCTCACCCGAAAGGCCCTGCCCCCATTCAGCGACATCGCTCCATGCGTCACCCTTATTGGTAGAAACCTTAACTTTCCAGTAACAGCGCGCGCCCGGACGCAATTTATCTCCTCCGTAGGGCACCCATATCGATTGTTCAGATTGCACTTCTCCGGAATCCCACAAATCGCCTTTACCTGCATAAAGCGCTTCAGGTGACGATGCGACAAGTATACGATAAGATTTCTGCATCACGTCGCAGCTGTCGCTTGTAATCGTCCAGCTAAATCTTGGCGATTCACGCTCCACATTCAGCGGATCACGCAACCCTTCTGTCAGCAGTCCACCAACATTAACCTCTCCACGCGCCAACAACACCGCAAGCGCCATATAGACGCAACACAAGCCTATACGCTTCATGGCTGCCGGCTTAATTGAGTTTGCTCCGGGAGTATATACGATGCGTCGGCATCGGTAACAATAAGAGCCATATCGACGCTATTATCAGCGCGCGAAGGATTTTCAGGCGAGAATACGCTCGTTTTAGACCCCTCAAATTCTCCGATGTATTTCAATGAGCCGTCAGCGACATCATACCACCATGCTTTTTTCCTCTTTCCGGAAATCTTCGACATATCGACCTCCACATCATTACCGTTATAATTATATAGCAGCATATAGTCGTCGCCGCGCGTCGCAATTACACGGTCATAGCGTTCTCCATTATTTCCGGCAATAACGCTTTGATCGGGCGTGCCGGAGGTAAACGGCAAAGCAGCCATCAAATTTTTCAGATGCTTCATCGACATATATCCGGGATCCTTCATAGCGTCAATCCATGAAGTCTCGGCGCTATACGCCCCAAGATAACCGTCACGCTTCATCTGCATAACGGAGTTGTGCCCGTAAGTGTGGCCGCACGCTCCCGCAAATACCGACCAATATGCATATCGGCGGGTGTCGCACCCTTTCCATCTCGGCATTGCCGGATCATGAAGCCCATGGGGAATATCTTCATAACTCGGTTCTCCGTCAAGAATAGGTTTCGCCGGAGTTTTTGAACGCCCGGCTTCGACATATCTCCATCCGTCCTCATTGAACGCAGCCGACGCATTGTCGTCACCGTCACCCTTGATCTGGTCGTAGGCGCGGTGTCCGCTCTGAAACATATTGAAGTCAAGCCACTCGGCATTATGAAACCATTCGGCCGACGATGTGCGCCCGAATGGATGGAATGTCATCAAATGGGTCTTATCGATATTCTTTATAGAGAGGGCGAGAGCCTCCCACACCTCAGGTTTAATGTCGCCGCGGATATCTCCGCCAATAATCCACACAATGTTGGGCCGATTCTTGTAACGGTTGGCGAGGAAAGCGCCGTATGACCTCGCTTGCTCGACATCCATGCCGCCCGACTTAACCAGGCCGCCCCAGATACACACCATTCCGATATATAATCCTTGGCTTGCGGCAGTGTCGATTATATAATCCATGTGATCCCAATAGCCATATACGCCCTTGCGATCGATGCTTGAAAAATCAAAACCATCAATATTGGACATCTGCCCATAGCTGTTTATGGCCGGAATACCGTTAAGCGTCTGCACTTGAACGACATTGAATCCCGCTTCACGCGCGCCGTTCAAATAATATGCCGCCTCATAACGGTCAAGCCGCTGAGGAAGGAGCCATCCGGTATCTCCGAGCCAAAAAAACGGCGTTCCATCAGTATGTTGCAAATAATGTCCGTCATTTGTGACCCGCAAAGCGCCGTGGGTCCAGGGCTTTTCGATAACTTCTTTAGCGCAGAGTTGTGGGAATGAACAGCAAGCAATCGCCGCCACGGCAAGCATACGCCGGCATAAATTCATAATGGAATTAGATAAAAGCGTCATATAATGATTGATTAATAGCTTGTTTAAAACTACACAAAGATATATATTTTAAGCCGAATTTTATTTACTTTTGCGCAAAATACTTAACAATGCCTACAATACCCGACGCTCACATATCAACACGAAGAGGACTGCTTGCCATATCGCCCATCATCGTATTTTTGTTTTTCTATCTCGCTGTATCGCTCATCATCGGCGACTTTTACAAAATGCCGATAAGCGTGGCTCTACTCATCGCATCGGCATGGACCGTTGTAATCTCAAATGGAAAGACGCTGACTAAGAGAATTGAAATATTTTCCCGGCAGGCCGGCTCATCAAACGTCATGTACATGGTGTGGATCTTCATCCTCGCCGGAGCTTTCGCATCGCTCGCAAAAGAAACCGGATCGGTCGAAGCCACAGTGGGGCTGACACTTAAATATCTGCCGGAGGAATTCATAGTTCCGGGGCTTTTCATCGCATCATGCTTTATTTCTCTGTCGATAGGCACATCGGTTGGAACGGTCGTGGCTTTAACTCCTCTCGCAGTCGAAATGGCTCAAATGGAGACCGGTTCCATACCGTTTTTCGTCGCTGTGGTGCTCGGAGGCGCTTTTTTCGGTGACAACCTGTCATTTATCTCCGACACGACCATCGCCGCCACACGCACACAAGGGTGCAACATGAGCGACAAATTCCGGGCAAACGTGTGGATAACCGTGCCTGCCGCTATCGCGACGTTGGTATTGTATATCTTTTTCGGGCATGAAATTCCCGAAGTTAACATATCCGATAACTTCAATCCATGGCTCGTGATCCCTTACCTCGTGATTATAGGCTGCGCGATAGCCGGAATAAATGTCACATTGGTGTTATCGCTCGGGATAGCGTCATCACTTGTTCTCGGACTGATTCTCGATTATCCGCTGCTCGACTTGTTTGAATTCATGGGGACAGGCATCGACGGTATGGGGCAGCTCATCATCGTCACTCTTCTTGCCGCAGGATTACTTGGGTTAATCAAGGATGCCGGAGGTATCGATTATATACTTCAAGCTCTAAGCCGGCACATCCATGGCAGCAGAGGAGCGCAAGCGGCCATCGCACTGCTCGTAAGTGTGGTCAATCTGTGCACCGCCAACAACACAGTCGCGATTCTTACCGTCGGCTCACTCTCACGCTCCATCTCCGAGCGCTATGACATCGCGCCGCGAAAAGCGGCTTCGCTTCTTGACACAAGTTCGTGTATAGTTCAATCTCTTATACCCTACGGCGCTCAAACCCTCCTCGCCACCGGTTTGGCAGGGATTTCTCCGGCGGCGCCATGGGGGTATATGTATTATCCGT
>CAZELD010000019.1:0-31776 GCA_964512855.1 uncultured Muribaculum sp. | reverse complement strand
GCCTACTCACCGTTAAGATGAATAGGCATTTTATGTACTTGTTGCCTTGGAAGGATTCGAACCCTCACAGGCGGAACCAGAATCCGACGTGCTCCCATTACACCACAAGGCAATTTGTTTCTGTTTTGCGTGTGCAAATTTAGAGACTTTTTGAATATTGTCCAAATTTTTTTATGTATTTTTGTCGGTATGGATGAATTTATTTTGAAGGTAGGACGTGCTATAGATTCTAACTCTTTGGACCCGCTCTCAGATTGCACGTCGGCGGATGTTATTGTGGCGCTTAGCGGGGGCGCTGATTCTGTTGCGTTGCTTATCGCTCTTAAGGCGTTGGGATATAAATGTGTGGCCGCGCATTGTAATTTTCATTTAAGGGGTACGGAGTCTGATCGAGATATGGAATTTGCTAATTCCATGGCTAAAATCTATGCAAAAGACTACAAATGTGTAAATTTTGATGTGGAAACCTACAAAAATACGCATGGCATATCGGCGGAAATGGCTTGTCGAGAGCTTAGATACGACTGGTTTCGCAAGCTGTCAGAAGAGTATGGCGGGATTCCGGTAGCTGTGGCTCATCATAGAGATGACAATGAGGAGACCCTGTTTTTGAATTTATTGCGTGGCACAGGAATTACGGGACTCTGTGGCATGAAGTACCGTAATGATATTTTTATTCGGCCATTATTAAATATCGGACGTAAGGATATTCTTGATTTTTTGCAGCGTAACGGTATTCAATTTGTAATAGATTCATCTAACCTTAAGAATGATGTCAAACGTAATCGATTGCGAAATGTCATATTGCCTGTGATTCGAGAGCAATTTCCAGATGCGGATTCCGGCATTCTGCATACTATGGATGACTTGCTCCGAAATAATTCGCTTTATATAGAAGTTGTATCCATTATGGGAAAGCGTTATGTGGATGAGAATGGTCGTATTAATGTAGCTTCGATGGTAGGGGAGATTGAAAACTCTGCGATGTTGCTATATGAGTTGATTCGAGATAAAGGTTTTTCATTTTTACAGGCTCAAGATGTGGTTAGATTTCCATTGGTGTCAGGCAGATTATTTTATTCTCGAAAATATAAAGCTTTACTTGACAGAGGAATATTGATTTTATCTTACAATGAAGAGATTCAAGAAAATATCATCACGTTTCAAATAGGAGAGGATGGAAAAGGCGCTCCTGTTCCATTTTCGTCAAAATTTGTAAGCAGGGGAGAGATGCGTCCAGACCGTTCCGGAAATACTTTATATCTGGACGCTTCGATGCTTAACGACGCTCCCGTATTTACTTTGCGCGGGTGGCGAAATGGTGATCGTCTCCATCCTTTTGGCATGAAAGGCTCCCGATTGGTTAGCGATATAATGACAGATGCAAAATTGTCGCTTAACGACAAGAAGAGGGTTCGTGTCTTGGAAGTCAACGGACGGTTGTTGTGGGTTGTTGGTCTCAGGACTTCGAGCTATTATCCGGTAACAGCTAATGTTGACAAGGTGCTATGTATTACTTACGGAAGAGATGACCGTTTTTGACACATAGATATAAAGATTCAATGATTTATATTATCTTTGTGCCATGGGACGATTGTTGGCAATAGATTACGGACGTAAACGATGTGGCATTGCGGTGACTGATGTGTGCCGAATAGTGGCGACCGGACTGGCTACTGTTTCAACCTCGCAACTTGCGGAATTTGTACGGGATTACATATCCAAAGAGCCTGTCGATGCCATAGTTGTGGGTAAGCCTACGACAATGGACTATAATCCCTCCGAGTCGATGCGTTACATCATTCCGGGCATAAATCGTCTTAGAAAAGAGATTCCAAAAACAATTGACATTGTGTTTTGGGATGAAAGATTCACATCCACGCTCGCTCATAGAGCTATGCTTGAGGGAGGAATGCGTAAATCACGACGTCAAGACAAGGCGATTGTGGATGAGATGGCAGCGACAATAATATTAAATGATTATATACAAAGTAAATCATATCAATCATGAAATTGCCTATATATCTTTACGGGCATCCTGTGCTTCGCAAGGAGTCGGAAGACGTAGAACCCGGATATCCGGATCTTAAAAAGTTTATAGAAAATATGTGGGAAACCATGTATTATTCCGAGGGAGTGGGACTTGCCGCTCCACAAGTGGGGCGTAATGACCGCATTGTCGTAATAGACGCATCTCCGGTGTCAGATGTCTTTCCTGAATGTGAGGGGAAAAAATACACTCTGATAAATCCGGAGATAGAAATTTTAGACGGAGAGACAGTGAGTCGCAATGAAGGCTGCTTAAGTTTGCCTGATTTGAGTGAGTCGGTTCCTCGGGTGGAGCATATACGCCTTACGTGGCTTGATGAAAACTTTGACGAACATACTGAAGAGATATCCGGTTTTCTTGCTCGCATTGTTCAGCACGAATGTGACCATCTTGAAGGGATGCTTTACATTGACCATATTTCTCCAATCAGAAAACAGTTGATAAGAGGTAAGCTAAATAATATTGTGTCGGGGAAAAAGAAAGTGGCATATCCAGTTAAATATGCTCCTAAAAAATAAAAGCTATGGCTGACGATAAGAAAATCATATTTTCAATGGTAGGAGTAAGTAAAACTTACCCGCCTCAAAAGCAAGTTTTAAAAAATATATACTTGTCATTTTTCTATGGCGCTAAGATTGGCATCATAGGTCTTAATGGCTCAGGTAAGTCATCGTTACTAAAGATTATAGCCGGTATTGACAAGCAATATCAAGGAGAGGTGGTCTTTTCTCCGGGCTATTCTGTCGGCTACCTTGAGCAGGAGCCGCAGCTTGACCCGGATAAGACGGTTATAGAGATTGTCCGCGAGGGTGTGCAGCCGATAATGGATCTCCTTGCTGAGTTTGACAAAGTTAATGAAGCTTTCGGTGATCCTGATGTGCTTGACGACCCGGATAAGATGGATGCATTAATACAGCGCCAAGCTGAGCTCCAAGACAAACTTGACGCTGCTGACGCATGGAATATCGACAGTAAACTTGAGCGAGCTATGGACGCGCTTCAATGTCCTCCTGACGATCAAGTTGTGTCAACTCTATCAGGTGGAGAGCGTCGTCGAGTGGCTTTATGCCGATTGTTGCTGCAACAGCCCGATGTGCTTCTTCTTGATGAGCCTACCAACCACCTTGACGCAGAGTCAATCGACTGGCTTGAACAGCATCTGCAACAATATCCCGGAACAGTTATCGCTATTACGCATGACCGTTATTTCTTGGATCATGTGGCTGGTTGGATTCTTGAACTGGATCGTGGAGAAGGTATTCCATGGAAGGGTAATTATTCATCTTGGCTTGAACAGAAAACCAAGAGAATGGCACGGGAGGAAAAGCAGGCCAGTAAGCGTAGAAAAACTCTTGAACGTGAGTTAGAGTGGGTGCGGATGGCTCCGAAAGCCCGTCAGGCAAAGGGTAAAGCTCGTTTGAATTCGTACGACAGATTGTTAAACGAAGATCAGAAAACCCGTGAAGAAAAGTTGGAAATTTTCATTCCTAACGGGCCTCGTCTTGGTAATAAGGTCATTGAAGCGACTTCTCTTGCAAAATCATTTGGGAAAAAACAATTGTTTAGTGATTTGAACTTCTCATTGCCGCCTAATGGTATTGTCGGCGTTATAGGACCTAACGGTGCCGGTAAAACCACTTTATTCCGTCTTATAATGGGACAGGAGACGCCTGATAATGGAACATTTGATGTTGGTGAAACAGTGAAAATAGCATACGTTGACCAAAGACATCATGATTTGTTGCCGGAAAAGACTGTTTATGAAGTGATATCGCAAGGTGTGGAGACATTCCGAATGGGAGGTCGAGATATGAACGCTCGTGCATACCTTTCCAAATTTAATTTTACAGGTGCCGATCAGGAAAAGAAAATCGGAGTTTTGTCGGGTGGAGAACGCAACCGTCTTCATCTTGCAATGGCTCTTAAAGAGGAAGGAAATGTGTTGCTTCTTGACGAGCCAACCAATGATATTGACGTTAATACGTTACGCGCTTTGGAAGAGGGCTTGGAAGAGTTTGCAGGATGTGCAGTCGTTGTTAGCCACGATCGTTGGTTCCTTGACCGTATTTGCACTCACATATTATCATTTGAAGGCGATGGCAATGTTGTGTTTTATGAAGGCTCATATTCCGACTATGAAGAATATAAAAAATCTCGTAACGGAGGGAAAGAGCTGCTGCGTAAGCGTTATCGCAAGTTGATGGAATAAATAAAATATGGCCTAAATATATACATCTCCGGAGCGTGCTTCGGAGATGTGTTTTTATATATGCTCATCTTCTAAATGATGAAAATAAGTTAAAATATAAATGGAAATAGTAAAAAGCTGTGAATGAGTGTTAAAACAAATTCAATTTTATTGCGAAAAAATGTTTTAGCTTAGTCAAACGGAGCTAAATTTGCAGCAAATAAAAAAGTCATGCCAAATATTCTGACAAATCTTGTTGAAAAGCAAGCATTGAAATATGGCGATCGCGCCGCATATAGTTTTAAAAATTCATTTCAGGAGCCTTGGCGCGATACATCGTGGACTGAATTCCGGGAAGGGGTTAATGCCGCGGCGTGCGCATTGGAAATTCTTGGAATAAAGCCATTTGAGACTATTGGGGTTTTCTCGGCAAATCGTCCGGAGATTCTTATGACCGACTTTGCTTCGTTCTATAATCGCGCAATTCCCGTTTCAATATACTCAACAAGCAGTGAAGAGCAAGCTCGATATATAGTTGAAGATGCCGGAATACGAATTTTATTTGTCGGTGACGCTGATCAATATGCCATTGCAAAAAATGTGAAAAAATCAAGTTCTTGCTTGAAGCAAGTGGTGGTGTATGATGCGTCAGCAATATCGGCTGATGATAATGAAACCTTGACTTTTGATGAGTTTATTGAGCTTGGAAAAGCGGCGACTGACGATTGCAAGAGCGAAGTGTCAAAACGTCGTTCAGAAGCTAAACCGGCTGATACTGCGACGCTGCTTTACACTTCGGGAACCACCGGAGAGCCAAAAGGAGCCATATTGCTACATTCTTGTTTTAATGCGGCGTTGGAAATTCATCTTGAACGGCTCACTATGTTGAGCGACAAAGACACTTCAATAAGTTTTCTTCCGCTTAGTCATATCTTTGAAAAGGCATGGACTCATTTTTGTCTTCTGATGGGGATGAAGGTCTATGTGAATCTTGACGCCCGTGATATTCAAAATTCAATAAGGGAAGTGAGGCCTACCTGTATGTGCGCTGTCCCGCGTTTTTGGGAAAAAGTTTATACAGCCGTTTTGGCAAAAATAAAGCGAATGAATCCAGTGCAGAAATTATTGGTTAAACGTGCATTGGCCGTTGGTCGCCGCTATCATCTCGAGTATCGCCGATTAGGGCGTAGAATACCATTTTGGCTTGGAAAAGAATACGCTTTCTATGAAAAGAATGTATTTACCCCTATGAAAAAAGTCATCGGCATAGAGCACGGAAATATTTTCCCTACGGCAGGGGCGCCATTATCCGCATCAATTGTTGAATTTATGCATTCTTGCGGAATAAATATCGTCATTGGTTACGGATTGTCTGAAACGACGGCGTCAGTGTCTTGTTTTCCTGAAATTGGCTATGAGATTGGAACTATAGGCACCGTCTTGCCTCGAATTCAGGTGAAAATTGGCCCGCAGAATGAAATTTTGGTAAAGGCGCCCACCGTTATGGCGGGATATTTTAACAAACCGGAAGAGACAGCAGCCGCTTTCACTGAAGATGGATGGTTTCGCACCGGAGATACCGGCAGAATAGATGATACCGGAGCGTTGATTCTTACTGAGCGAATCAAGGACTTGTTCAAAACTTCTAATGGTAAATATATCGCTCCCCAGGCCATAGAAAGTCGTCTTGGCGAAGATAAATATATAGAGCAGGTGGCAGTTATAGGCGATCAACGTAAGTATGTGACTGCGATTATAATTCCGGCGTTTGAAGCATTAAAAGAATATGCCAGGCAGAAGCATATTCAGTACAAAACGATTGTTGAACTTGTGAATAATGCCGAAATCCGTAAAATGATTCAGGAGAGGATCGATAAGCTTCAAAAGGGATTTGCGAATTATGAAAAAGTCAAAAAATTCGTTTTGCTGCCGAAAGAGTTCACAATGGAGGCGGGAGAGTTGACAAATACGTTGAAGATAAGACGTCCTGTAATCAACAGCCGTTATGCAAGTGAAATAGAGGCTATGTATGCCAATTAATATAATGTCTAACAATAAACAGAGGAAGTAAATGATAACTTTCGAGCAACTAAAAGAGACGATAGAGCGCAAGGATGCGCTGGGGAGGTATCTTTGACATCGACAGTAAGCGTGTCGAAGTAGAAGAAGAGGAGCTGCGCACCCATGTCCCTGATTTTTGGGAACACCAGAAGAAGGCGCAAGCTCAGATGAAAAAAGTAAAAGAGCTGCATCAATGGATTGACGGATATGATGAGATAGATAAGGCTGTCAACGAATTGACTCTGGCTTGGGATTTTTTGAAAGAGGGACTGATTGACGAATCGGAAATAGACCAAATGTATGAGCAGATAATCGCTAAACTTGAAGCGATGGAGCTCCGCAATATGCTGCGTCGAGAGGAAGATTCGCTTGGCGCGGTGCTAAAGATAAACTCAGGCGCAGGAGGAACAGAGAGTCAGGATTGGGCTTCAATGCTCATGCGTATGTATTCGCGTTGGTGCGAATCAAAAGGCTATAAAACTGCTATCGCCAATATCCTTGAAGGCGATGAAGCCGGAATCAAATCCGTGACTATTGAGGTTGACGGCGCTTTTGCTTACGGCTATCTGAAAAGTGAGAATGGTGTGCATCGTCTTGTGCGAGTGTCGCCTTACAACGCCCAGGGTAAGCGAATGACATCATTTGCATCGGTGTTTGTCACGCCTTTGGTTGATGACACTATCGAGGTAAAGGTGGATCCCGCATTATTATCTTGGGATACATTCCGAAGCGGCGGTGCCGGCGGACAGAACGTAAATAAGGTTGAGTCAGGTGTCAGATTGAGATACCAGTTTACCGATCCTTATACAGGAGAGAAAGAGGAGATTCTCATTGAGAATACGGAAACCAGAGATCAACCAAAAAATAAAGAGAATGCCATGCGCCAACTCCGATCTATTTTGTACGACAAGGAGTTGCAGCATCGTCTTGCCGAGCAAAGAAAAATCGAGGACGGCAAAATGAAAATTGAATGGGGCTCGCAAATTCGGAGCTATGTATTTGATGACCGTCGAGTAAAAGACCATCGCACAAACTGGCAGACAAGCGATGTCAACGGTGTTATGGATGGAGATATCGACGGGTTCATAAAAGCATATCTGATGGAATTTGCCGGAGATAACGAATAACTATGAAGGATAAACTTACAATAATTAAAGTTGGAGGAAAGATTGTCGAAGAGTCTCAGGCTCTCGACAATCTTTTGCATGGTTTTGCGTCGATTGACGGTTTCAAATTATTAGTGCACGGGGGCGGCCGTTCAGCTACTAAATTGGCCGCCGAAATGGGCGTGGAAACTCGAATGGTTGACGGGCGACGTATAACCGATGATGCGATGTTGCGCATTGTAACCATGGTCTACGGAGGACTTGTCAACAAATCGGTAGTAGCCGCCTTACAAGCTATGGGTCTTGACGCCATCGGCCTTACTGGAGCAGATCTTAATATCATAAAGAGTCATAAACGTCCAATAAAAGATGTTGACTACGGATGGGTAGGCGATGTGGATGAGGTCAATGCCGATATGCTTGCCGGCTTATTGAGGATCGGAGCTGTCCCGGTGATAGCGCCGCTAACTCATGATAAAAGGGGGCATCTGTTAAATACTAATGCCGACACCATGGCTGGAGAAACCGCTAAGGCTATGGCTAAGCTGTTTGATGTCACATTGGTGTATTGTTTTGAAAAATCGGGCGTGCTTTTGGATGAAAATGATGATAACTCCGTGATTCCGGTTATTGACCGTAAGCGCTTTACTGATCTTGTGCCTTCGGGCGTTGTCAACGGAGGTATGATTCCGAAAATAGAAAATGCGCTGCAGGCCGTCGATTCCGGAGTTAAAGAGGTTATAATAACTAAAGCGGATTCAATTGGCGACTTATCTGCCGGAACCCATGTTATAGAATAAATGTGAATTGAAATAAGTAAAAATACGACAGATTCTTGCAAAAATATCGAAAATACAATAACTTTGTCGCTGCAATTAATGTAAATTGAATAATCTATGAAGGTAGCTATTGTTGGAGCAAGCGGAGCCGTTGGGCAAGAGTTTCTCCGAGTGCTTGATGAGCAGAATTTTCCTGTTGATGAATTGTTGTTGTTTGGATCATCGAGAAGCGCAGGACGAAAATATGCATTCAGAGGGAAAGATATAACAGTAAAAGAACTTAAGCATAATGATGATTTTGAAGGTGTTGATATCGCTTTCACATCAGCAGGCGCGGGAACATCTCGGGAATTTGCCCAAACAATTACAAAACATGGAGCTATAATGATCGACAATTCAAGCGCGTTCCGTATGGATGAAGATGTTCCTCTGGTGGTTCCTGAAGTCAATGGAAATGATGCTTTCAACACTCCGCGCAACATTATTGCCAATCCCAATTGCACGACTATCCAGATGGTGGTCGCATTAAAGCCTATAAATGATATTTCGCCCATTAAGAGAGTTCATGTGTCAACATATCAAGCAGCAAGTGGCGCCGGAGCGGCTGCTATGGATGAACTTGTAGAACAGCACGCTCAAATCGTACGCGGAGAAGAACCTACGATTGAAAAGTTCGCATATCAACTTGCTTATAATGTTATCCCGCAGATTGACGTGTTCACAGATAACGGTTACACAAAAGAGGAGATGAAGATGTATAATGAAACAAAGAAAATTATGCACGCTCCAAAACTTGATGTCAGCGCGACCTGTGTGCGTGTGCCGGTAATGCGTGCTCATTCAGAGGCTATTTGGCTTGAGACCGAACAGCCTATTTCTGTGGAACAGGCTCGTTCTGCGTTTGAAAAAGCCGATGGAATAGTAGTGCTTGATGACCCCGCCAATAAGAAATATCCTATGCCGCTTGACATTGCGAATCAAGATCCGGTATATGTAGGTCGCCTACGTAAAGATTTGACAAGTGAAAACGGTCTGTCGTTCTGGATTGTTGGCGATCAGATTAAGAAGGGCGCCGCATTGAATGCTGTCCAAATCGCACACTATATGCTTGCCCATGGGTGGAAATAAACAACGAAAACAACCTCTGTACAATAGATTTGTAATTAAGCCTTTATTTTATGTGATGGAAGGAGCCGCCGAGAGACGTCTCCTTTTTATTTTTATCATATAACATCCTTATTTGAAGAATATTTGTTAAATTTGTAACTCACAATATTATAAAAGATGGAAAAATCGTTGATTCTGGTTACCGGTGGAACCGGATATATAGGCTCTCATACTGTGGTAGAATTGCAAAATGCAGGCTATCAAGTTGTAATTGTAGATAATTTATCCAATAGTAATCGAGAGGTTCTTGACGGTATAGAAGCTATAACCGGCATACGCCCTTCATTTGTAGAAGCTGATTGCACTGATATGCCCGCAATGATAAGACTCTTTAATGAGTATAAAGGAATAAAGGGTATAATTAATTTCGCTGCAAGTAAAGCTGTTGGGGAATCAATGCGCAAACCTATTCTCTACTATCGTAATAATCTCAACACCTTGTTGAACCTTTTGGAACTAATGGGTGAGCATGACGTGAAAGGAGTCGTATTCTCCTCGTCATGTACGGTCTATGGCGAGCCTGACGTGAATCCCGTCACTGAACAATCTTCCATCAAAAAAGCTACATCTCCCTATGGTAATACCAAGCAGATTTCAGAGGAGATAATCACCGATGTCATCAACGCCGGAGCTTCTTTCAAAAGCGTGATTTTACGATATTTTAATCCCGTTGGCGCCCATCCATCGGCAGAAATAGGGGAATTGCCTAATGGTGTGCCTCAAAATTTAATTCCCTATCTTACGCAAACGGCGATGGGAATCCGTAAGGAATTGAGCGTGTTCGGAAACGATTATAACACACGTGACGGATACTGCATCAGGGATTTTATTGACGTGGTAGATCTCGCAAAGGCTCATGTTATAGCGATGGATCGTATGCTTCAAGACAAGTCGGAAAATAAAATTGAAATATTTAATCTCGGTACCGGAACCGGTCTATCTGTGATGGAACTTATAACGGCTTTTGAAAAAACTACCGGAGTGACTGTTCCTTACCGCATAGCTCCGCGTCGCGCCGGCGATATTGAACAGGTATGGGCTGATCCCTCTTATGCCAACACTGTTCTTGGGTGGAAAGCCCAGACACCTATCGAAGATACACTGAGATCTGCGTGGGCATGGCAGAAGCGACTTAGAGAGCGAGGAATAATGTAAGATAAATAGTATATAGAGATGACTTCAACAATAGTAAATTATATAGAGGACTCAATTAAAAATAATTGGGAACGTCAAGCTTTGACCGATTTTAACGGCGTTTCATTTCAATACCGGGATATCGCTCGTAAAGTTGCGAAACTACATATCTTGTTTGAAAATGCTAAAATTAAAAAAGGCGATAAAATCGCTATCTGTGGAAAGAATTCTTCGCAGTGGGTTGTCGCTTTTATTGCATCGGTTACATACGGAGCTGTCACAGTCCCGATTTTGCATGAATTTAAAGCTGACAATATACATCATCTTGTAGCGCATAGTGAATCTAAATTGCTATTCATTGAAGATGTTATATGGGAAAATCTGGATCCCGAATATATGCCTGATTTGCAGGGCGTGATTAGAATAGGCGATTTTTCTTTGTTGATGTCGAGGGACAATGAACTGACAACGGCGCGTGAACATCTCAATGAATTGTTCGGGAAGAAGTATCCTGAGCGTTTTACTTCGGAAGATGTGGTTTACTATAAACCCGATCCGGAAGATGTAATGCTCATCAATTATACGTCAGGCTCGACGGGTTTCTCCAAAGGGGTTATGCTGCGTTATTCCTCTATATGGAGTAATATACGCTATTGCCTGGATTGGATTAAATTTCTCGACCCGGGAGATTCAATTGTGTGTATGTTGCCGTTAGCCCATATGTATGGTCTTGTCATTGAGATGCTTTATCCTTTCGTGAAAGGATGCCATCTTTTCTTCCTCACAAGGGTTCCTTCTCCGCGCGTGATATTGGAGGCCTTTGCCACTGTTAAACCAAAGTTAATTATCACAGTTCCCCTGATCATTGAGAAGATTGTAAAAACTAAAATATTCCCGAAACTTGAGACACCTACGATGAAGGTGCTTTTGCGTCTTCCGATAATAGATGACCATATTCTGTCAAAAATTAAAAGCGGACTTATTGAAGCATTTGGCGGTAATGTAAGGGAAATTATCGTAGGTGGAGCCGGGCTCAATCAGGAAGTGGAGGAATTTTTGATGAGAATAGGATTCCCCATAACTGCCGGATACGGCATGACTGAGTGCGGTCCCTTGATCGCTTACTCTTCAGCTTCCGACCATAGATTGCGTTCTTGTGGAAGGTGTGTCGACCGCATGAGTTGCAAGATCAATTCGCAAGACCCTGAAAATGTGCCGGGAGAATTACTTGTAAAGGGAATGAATGTGATGAAAGGATATTTCAAAAATCCTGAGGCTACAGAAAGTGTCTTTAATGACGACGGGTGGATGAATACCGGTGATTTATGCAATATGGATTCTGACGGGTTTATATATATCCGCGGTCGCAATAAAAATATGATTTTGGGACCGTCTGGACAGAATATATATCCTGAAGAGATTGAACAGAAGTTGAATAATCTCCCGTATGTGGCTGAATCAATTGTAGTTGAAAAATCAGGGAAATTGGTAGCCTTGGCCTATCCTGATATTGAACTTGCAACAAAGGAGGGTGTCATCGATAATATTGAGAAAGTCATGGATGAGAATATAAATGAACTTAACAAGGAGTTGCCGGCTTATTCTCAAATTACGAAGGCGATAATCTATTATCAGGAATTTGAAAAAACGCCCAAGCGTTCGATAAAGCGCTATCTGTATCAGGATTGACGTGTCCCGATTATAGTTGGACCGTATTGATAATTGTTGAGCCAAACCAATTATACTCTGCAAGCGTTTAATAAATAAAGTATATGAATATTAAAATAAGAGAATGGAAAGAATTAAAATAAAGATCATAAATAAGTCGGGCAATGACTTGCCGGCCTACGAAACTCCATCTTCTGCCGGAATGGATGTGCGGGCTTTTCTTAAGGAGCCTGTTACTTTGCAACCTCTTGAAAGGGCATTAATACCAACGGGTTTGTATATCCAGTTGCCCCATGGTTATGAATGTCAGATTCGTCCCCGTTCCGGACTCGCTCTAAAACATGGTATTTCTTTGGTAAATACCCCGGGAACAGTGGATGCGGATTATCGCGGTGAAATTGGAGTGATTGTGATTAATTTGTCAAATGAACCGTTTGTTATAAACAACGGCGAACGTATATGCCAAATGGTTATTAAGGAATACACCAGGGCCGAATGGGAACCTGTAGAGCGATTGGATGAAACTAAACGCGGCGATGGAGCTTTCGGTCATACCGGGGTTAATTAAGATTGGAATAAATTACGTATATGGGTTTCGGGTTACGCAGTATCTGTTTTTGGGGAGTTTCGGTCGCTATCGTTGGGTCGATATTTGCCGCAAATTCAAAGAATAAGGGCAATGAAGCGTCTGATAAGCTTAAGTCTGACTACATATTTATGGAGGCCTTGCGTCACCATGAATGTGATTCGGATGATGCTTATTTTGAATTGATCAATCGAGCACATGAGCTTGATCCC
Source organism: uncultured Muribaculum sp. (assembly GCA_964512855.1). GTDB lineage: Bacteria > Bacteroidota > Bacteroidia > Bacteroidales > Muribaculaceae > Muribaculum. The sequence goes on along the minus strand of CAZELD010000019.1, from coordinate 18,825 downwards.
TCCAACTCAGAGCTTGCATTCTATTGTGGATATTATGGATTTATGATAGCCAATGAAGATTCTATCGCATTCAATGACGGATATAATCTCATGAAAAGTCATTTCAACGATAATCCATCGGAGTTTTATAATAATTTTGTCTACGGGTCTATAAATGACCGCATGGGACAAAATAGGGAAGCCCTGAGAGTGTGGGAAGCTCTTGATTCTGCATATCCGACAAAAACAGAAGTGGCGTTTAAGCTCGCCGAAGCTCTTGCCGCATCTAAAGATTCAGCCAATATTGCAAAATCAATTGCAGTATATGACAGAATTGAGAAATCACAGGGTAAAACGATTCCTATTTCCACCCGTAAAATAAGAGCGTTTTTCTCTACCCAGGATACGGCATCCATATTCAATGAAGTTAAATCATTGTTGAAAGCTTCGCCGCGAAGCGTTGAAAACAATGTGTTTGCGGGCGATATATATGCGATGTTTTCAGCGAATGATTCCGCATTGAATTATTATAACAGAGCGTGTGATATCGATTCGACTTCTGGGCTTGCTTATTATGCCCGCGCAAACTTTTATAAAAACACAGGGGATAGCGTTGGATATGATCGTGAGGTCTTTAGGGCGCTGACCCAAGAAAGCCTTGACCTTGACACAAAATTGGAGTTGATGACAAGTTATATAAGGGCTTTGTATGAAAATCCGGCGCAGCAACCTCGTATACAGGAACTCTTCGCAACATTAATAGATCAGCATCCGCATGAAGTTGATATTCATGAACTGTACTGCTCCTATCTAATGGCTGTCCAAGATTATAAGCAAGCTGCCGAGCAATTGGGCTATGCAATAGATATTGATCCAAGCAGGGAAGACCGATGGGGAACTTTGATGACTCTGTATATTCAAGACGCTGACTATGAAAAATCAGTGGAAGCGGGAAAACAAGCTTTACATTACTTTCCGGAAAATCCTGCGTTCTATCATATATTAGGCGCCGGATATACCCAATTGAAAGAGTACGACAAAGCGTTGTCGGCTTTTAATACTGCCCTTGAGAAACTTGATCCGGCTGATTTTGAACAGCGTTCGCAGATTAATTCGGCAATCGGAGATTTATATTATTCAAAAAACGAAGTGGATTCCGCATTTATATATTATGACAAGGCTATATCTATAGATCCTGACAACTTGTTAGCCTTGAACAATTGCGCATATTATTTGGCTGTGGAAGGCCGTGATCTTGACCGAGCGGAAACAATGAGCGCGCGTACTATTAGAGAAAAGCCCGACGATGCAACGTCGCTCGACACTTATGCATGGATCATGTTTAAGAAAAAAAATTATGTCGAGGCTCAAGCCTACATAGAAAAGGCGATAGCCAATTCCGATGAATTGAGCGGAGAGTTATGCCATCATGCGGGGGATATTTATTTCATGAACGGTGAGCCACAGAAGGCTTTAGAATATTGGGAAAAAGCTTTAGAGTTTGAACCGGACAACGAATTATTGAAACGCAAAGTGAAACATAAGACATATTTTTACGAATAGAACCAAGCAATGAAATTATCACATATTCTTACAAGCATAGTAATTACAGTTTTCTTGTCAGGATGTCATTCTTCTAAGAAAGCGACTGAACAATCAAGTAGTATTATCGGTTCAGAAACATCATTTGCTGGTGTGTTGAACCGTCATAGTGCATGGACTGATATTGAAGTGCCGATAAGTATCGACATATCATCTCCGGTTAATTTCAATATATCGGGACGGGCCAAAATGATAAATGGCAAGTCGGTGGATATCAGTTTGCGTATGCTTGGATTTGAAGTAGGACGGTTGTATATTAATGCCGATTCGGTGTTTGGCTATATTAAAATGTCGAAGACCGGTATTGCGGAAAGTCTCGGTGATTTAACTGCTCAAATTCCGATTAATATTTCTAATGTCCAGGAGTTGCTCACAGGAGGATTGTTTTTGCTTGGTAAAACTTCTCTGTCTGATGCTAATGAGCACGATTTTATTATAGAAAAAGAGGATGGGGGAGTTGTGATGACGCCACGAAAGCAGTCCGATAAATTTCAGTACGGTTTCTTTGTCAATAATAACATCATTCGTTTTGTGGGTGGCAATGATGAAAAAAATATCCAATGCGCTTATTCCGGATATTCAGCTAATACACATAATTATCCGGCAGAGGTTGATGTCAAAGTATCGCTGAGCCGTCCTGTTGTAGCTTCAATCAACTGGAGATGGGAAAGCGCAAAATGGAATACAGGATTGTCATCGCAATTTTCAATGCCTAATGGATATAAGAAAGTGAGATCACAGGAAATTTTGAATCATCTGCCCAAATAGATTGCGATGGTGGGGAAAAAAGTAATATTTCTGTTTCTGTCACTGATGCTATGTCTTGATTGTGGTGCCGCGCGTCCGCGTAAACCACGCAACATGGAAAATGTGAAGAAGGAGAAAAAAATGACTGAAGAGCAGATAAAAAAAGCCGCTCTTCAACTTGAAGAAAACAAGAGGAAAACATCTCGCACTCTGAATGAGTTGAATGCTCTAACCGCTGAAGTTAAAGAGCATAAAAGCTCAATAAACGCTCTTAACCGTCAGATATTGGCTCTCGATCATAAATTGTCCGAGCTTTCTGATTCTATTTCAGTCCTTGATGGGAAACTTGGCACGATGAGAAAAAGTTATTCCGTGTCAGTGAAGAAAATTAAAAATGCCCAGTCAGGTTCAATGTCAGAGTTAGCATTCATTTTTGCTTCAGATTCATTTATGCAAGCCTATAGGAGGATGCGTTATTTGCAAGAATTTTCAACGTGGAGAAAAAAGAAAAGCGATGAAATTCAAGCAGTGAAGACGGAACTTGAAGTAAAGAAAGGAGATTTGGCGAAACTGCAAAAGGAAAAAACGGAATCGTTGAGTAAACTGAAACGAGAACATGACGCTTTAGCTGAAAAACAGGCGGCGACATCAAAACTGATAGCGGAACTTAAATCTGAAGGGTCTGCAATTAATGAGGTTTTGAAAGAGAAAGAGGCGCAATCCAGAGCTCTTGATAAAGAACTTGACCGTTTGATCGCAGAGGAGCAACGTCGTCAGGAAGAAGAACGCAAAAAAGCGGAACAACTTAGACTTGCAGAGGAAAAGAAACTTGCTGAAGAACGAAAGGCCGCCGAGGAAAAACGTCTTGCTGAAGCGAAAGCTCAGCAAGAGCAAAGTCAGAAACAATTAGCTGAAAATTCAAAGAAAAAAGATAAGAAAGAAAAGAAATCCAAGGCTACTGATAAGAATGCGAAGAATGTCGAGAAAAATCTGGAAGTGATATTAGCATCTTCAAAACCTACGGCAAAGATAACACCCGCACCTTCTGTTAAGGACAATGCTGAATCATTGAAAGCGTTGTCAGGAAGTTTTGAAAGCAATAAAGGCAAGCTGCCTTTCCCTGTTAGCGGACGTTACAAAATTGTCCGTGCGTATGGTCGGCAACAGCATCCTGATTTGCCTCATGTGACAACTGAAAATAGCGGCATAGATATTGAAGTTTCGCCTGGAAGTACAACACGGGCTATTTTCAATGGCAAGGTGTCAGCCATATTTAGACAACCCGGATTTAATACAATTGTCATGATACGCCATGGGAATTACCTCACGGTGTATGCTAATCTTGGTGATATTCTTGTTAAAAATGGAGAAGAGGTTAAGCTCGGACAAACTATTGGCCGTGTATATGCCGATCCTGATGATGGAAACCGTTCAATACTCCATTTTGAGTTGCGTAAGGAGAGGGATAAACTTAATCCTATGGCTTGGGTTAAATAATCTCTAAATTGTTCTAATGAGGCACGATAATATATCCAACGGCCATTCCGGATTATCGGCTGTCGTACTTAAAGCGATGGGGCTTTTTGGCGGATTGCAAGTGCTTGTGATTCTTAGTTCTATTCTACGCACTAAGCTCGCGGCTTTATGGATAGGCCCAGTCGGTGTCGGATTGTTCGGATTATATAATACCGCATTGGATATGCTGTTTTCTGTGACGCAACTCAATCTTCGAAGCACGTCAGTTAGGGAAATTGCGTTGGACGGCAATGACGCTAATGCCGTTGATACAATGGTTAAAGTGGTCAGAAAGTGGGCATGGCTATTAGGCCTGTTTGGTTCTCTCGTTATGCTGTCTTGCTCGCATATATTGAGTGGATGGACATTTGGGGATAAAGACCATGCGTCAGCTTTTTTGTGGTTGTCAGTTGTGATCTTGCTGTATTCTTTGACTGGAGGAGAACAAGCTATTCTTCAAGGAACACAACGCCTTAAAAAACTTGCGAAAGCGTCGATATGGGGAACAATCGCCGGTACTGTCATATCGATTCCGCTATATTATTTCTATCGCACACAATCGATCGTGCCTTCCATCATAGTGTATGCTGTGGCTAATTTTATAGCTGTTATATGTGTGAGGTACCACCCGGCGGTATCTATTGAATTGCCAATGACCGATGTATTGAAAAAAGGCCGCGGTCTAATTACGCTCGGGGCGTTTTTAACTGTCTCTGCATTTGCCACTCAACTGTCGTCCTATATATTTATGTCCTATGTCAATAATGTGGGAGGGGAGGTTGCTGTAGGATACTATCAATCAGGATTCACGCTGATAAACCATTATTTAGGCCTTGTCTTCACTGCGCTTGCGATGGAATATTTCCCTCGGCTTTCCACCGCTTCAAAATCCGATTATCGACTTGGAATATATGCTAATCACGAGACCGGAATAGTTTTGATCGCGATGCTGCCGGCTGTAATACTATTTATCGCTTTTCGGGAATTGATAGTGTCGTTGTTTTTCTCTTCTGAATTTGAAGTCATATACGACTATATATCATGGGGCGCCGTAGGGTCAGTATTGCGGGGTGTAAGTTGGTGTATGGCGTATGTGATACTTGTGCGAGGTGATGGAAAATTGTATTTGTTTACTGAATTATTGAGCTGTGTATTCTATCTATTATTCAATTTTACAGCATATTCATTATATGGAATTGACGGTCTTGGATATGCCTACTTCCTATGGTACTTTGCATATACGGCTATCGTGCTTATCGTATGCGGTAAAAAATATGGCATAGTTTTATCCTGTCAAGTTAGAAAACTTGTCATTATAGTGTTGTTATTATCAGTTATATCCGCAGTATTAATTAATTACAATTTTTGGGTTGTCCTTATAATTGGCATTGCGGCAGGCGCATTGTCGCTATCAAGAATCCGAAAGCTTCTTGCTCGTTAATATCTCGGATGCTCGATTAATTTATATGCCGCATGAGGTCCCGGAGACCATTATTTGGCCCGATAACGGTCATAACATCGCCTTCCTGAAGCTTTGTGTCGGGCGCCGGATTTTGAAGCATTTGGAGTGTATCAGTGGATATGCCGAGAAAGTTCTTTTTGGGCATGGGGCGTGATACTGCGAGCAGCTTTATTTGGAAGTCCTTCTCGAAGTCGAGATTTCCGATTTCAGCTCCGATATAATATTCCGGTACTTTGAATCTAATTACATAGACATCGTGATCTATTCTCATTGAGTCTACACGGCTGCTCAACTCAAGTTCACGTGTGAGTTCGCTCGCAGCCCTTTGCTCCGGAGTAAGTATGCGGTCAACCTTAAAGCCCTCTAATATTGTTTCATGAATCTCGTCTACAGCGCGGGCGTATATGCGCGACACCCCTAATTTGCGAAGCAGAGCCACGCTTTTTATACTTGCTCCGAAGTTTTCACCTATCGCCACAATAACAAGGTCGACAGTCTTCAATGGAAGTACCGATAGGGCGGCTTCGTCAGTCGCATCTATTATATAGGCAGTAGAGATACGATCTTTGAGCGATTCCACTACAGTAGCGTTCATATCCGCTCCAATCACCTCATGTCCCATCGCAGTGAGGTCGGTTGCGAGATTGGAACCATATATTCCAAGTCCTATTATTAAATATCTCATATTGTTAAAGTGTATTAGTTTATAATCAGATTATCTGTGGGATATTTCACCGGTGAGCCGTTTTTATTGCCGGTGACGCCTATAAGAAGAGAAATTATGCCTACTCGTCCAAGAAACATGGCGATCGCAAGCAAAATTTTTGATGTCGGTGAAAGAAGAGAAGTTATGCCGAGTGACGAACCGACGGTGAATAGAGCCGACATGGTCTCAAAAAGGAGGCTTTTTGCTGATAGCTTAGGTTCCAAGAGCATTAAAATCATTGCGAAAATAAGAAATGATGTGATAGAAATGGTTACAACCGCATTTGCGCGTCTGATAGATCCTGTTGCAATCGTGCGATTGAAAGCTGTCACTTTGTCCCGGCCCAAAACTATGGCTTTGAGATTTATGAAAATTGCGGCAAGCGTGTTTACCTTTATTCCTCCTGCTGTAGACTGGGAAGCTCCGCCAACCCACATTAAAAATAAGATGAAAATAAGTGTCACGTTTAAAAAACCTGCCGGATTTACCGATATGAAACCTGAACTTCTCGGTGTCGTTGAATTGAAAATAGATTGCGCGATCTTATCATACAAATTTAAGCCGGCAAGTGAATTATTCCGCTCAAGAAGGAAGAAAACCACAATACTGACGAAGAAAATTATTATAGTGGTATATAGTGCGACCTTGGTGTTAAGATTATATATATGTACAGCCTTAGATCCGTTACGCTTTCCTCGGAGCCAATTCCACGCCCGTTTTACATATTCAAAAAAGACGTCTCTAAAATTCACCAGTATTGGAAAGCCTATTGAGCCGGCGAATACAATTATGCTGATGACTATATAAATCAATTGGTTGGAATTCATCAACGCCGGATTGGACATACCTCCCGGAAGATTTGAAAATCCGGCATTGCAGAAGGCCGACATCGAATGAAATGCAGAAAATATTATCTGATCATGGAGAGACATTGCAAGCACATCATGTATGGACATCCATATAAACATAGCGCCAATCGCCTCAATCACAATAGTAAAAATGAAGATGTAAAGAAGGGTAGGCAGCAATGAATTAATCGATTTTGTGTAAATCATATCTTTAATCATCAACTGACTATAGACCGATGTATTGCCGCTGAAGAACAATGCGAAAAAACTTGTGAATGTCATCACCCCAAGCCCTCCAATCTGAATCAACATGGCAAGCACCGCAAGTCCCAATGGAGTGAATGTCGACGGAATGTCAATCGTTGTCAACCCTGTGATACATACAGCGCTTGTCGACACGAAGAGCGCGTCGATAAAGTTAATGCTCGTATATGTGCACTTAGGCATCATAAGGAGAAATGCGCCCACAAATATGCAGAAAAGAAAACTGCATGACAGGATTAATGACGGGTTGGTGCGTTTTCCCATTATGTGTGTCACACCATGGCTTATCGCAACTATTGAATAAGCGAATAAGGTTATGAGAAAGAATTTATTGCTGTATACTAATGTGGCAAGCTGAGGAACCCATGGATTTTCTGGAAGCGGATATAGAATAGCGAAAAGCGTCGTAATGATTGCCACATCAACAATGCATTTTATCGGACGCATTTCTTTCAATGTCTTGCGCAGATTGAATATGATGTTGTAAAAAACATTTATAACAAAAACACACTGTATCAAATGGAAATAATGATACATATTTTTAACGCTCGAACTGTCGTGGTTATAGCCGGTATAAGCAATGAGCATTATCAGGCAAACGATCGATGCCGCAAATACAACGCTCGACAATCCGTAATTTATGTTGCGGATCAGAACATTGTAATGTTTGGTCTTTCTCTCCCATCGTAGGAGTTGCTTCTTTGCCCGTTGAATTATATATTTCGGTAATAGCTTGCTAAAATTCATATACTCAAATAGGAATAATCCGTCATATTCCGCCGGTACAATGTTTTTTTGGCAGAATGTTATTCTGTTACAAAGATAATAACTAAATTTGTAATAAAAATAAATCAAAACAGATTAACCTATGGCGGAAAATACCGAAGAAGAAAAAGGCGGATTGAATTTCGTTGAGCAAATAGTAAGCGATGATTTGGCAGCCGGAAAGAATGGCGGACGGCTTAATACGCGTTTCCCTCCGGAACCTAACGGTTATCTTCACATAGGTCATGCCAAGGCTATATGCATGGATTTTGGAGTTGCTGAAAAGTTTGGTGGAACTTGTAACTTACGCTTCGATGATACGAACCCATCTAAGGAAGATGTTGAATATGTCGACTCTATTCGTGAGGATATCCATTGGCTTGGTTTTGACTGGGGAGACAGGGAATATTATGCAAGCGACTATTTTCCCCAGCTTTTTGAGTTGGCGATAAGATTGATTAAGGAAGGCAAAGCATACGTGGATGAGCAGACATCCGAACAGATCGCCGAGCAGAAAGGAACACCTACTCAGCCGGGCGTGAACAGCCCCTATCGTGATAGGCCGGTCGAAGAAAATCTCGATCTCTTTATGAGAATGAATGAGGGTGAATTTGATGAGGGAACCTATGTTTTGCGCGCGAAGATTGACATGGCGTCGCCAAATATGCATTTCCGCGATCCCATCATGTATCGCATTATCAAATATCCGCATCATCGTACCGGAACAACTTGGAAAGTATATCCGATGTATGATTTTGCCCATGGTCAGAGTGACTATTTTGAAGGTGTTACGCATTCAATTTGCACTCTTGAATTTGTCCCTCATCGTCCATTATACGAGTATTTCGTGAAAGAGCTTGCCGATGATTCTTATTGCCCGCGTCAGATTGAATTTAATCGACTGAACTTAACTTATACGGTCATGAGTAAGCGTAAACTGCTGCAACTCGTTAAAGAGGGGCTTGTGGCCGGTTGGGATGATCCGAGAATGCCTACAATATCAGGTATGCGCCGTCGTGGATTCACTCCGCAATCTATCCGAAATTTTATCGATATGATTGGTTATACCAAAGTGGAGGCTCTGAACAGCATTTCTTTGCTTGAGTATGCCGTGCGTGAGGACTTGAATAAAGTCGCCACACGAGTAATGGCCGTGATGAATCCTGTCAAGGTTGTTATCACTAACTATCCTGAAGGTAAGGAAGAGATAGTGGAAATGGAAAACAATCCTGAAGATCCGAATGCGGGAACTCATAAGATGCCGTTCTCTCGTGAAATATACATTGAGCGGGATGACTTTATGGAAAATCCGCCTAAGAAATTCTTCCGTCTTGCGCCAGGTGGTGAAGTTCGGTTGAAAGGCGCATACATTATTAAATGTGAGGATGTGAAGAAAGATGAGGAGGGGAATATCATTGAAATACACTGTACCTATGATCCCGACACATTGAGTGGTATGCCCGGAAGTATGCGCAAAGTGAAAGGAACGCTTCATTGGGTGTCTGTTGCTCATGCCAAGGATGCTACTGCTCGGCTTTATGACCGTCTTTTCTCTGTGGAGAATCCGGCGGAAGAGAAAGAGCGTGATTTTCGCGATATGTTGAATCCTGATTCTCTTAAAGTGGTGGAAGGCATAAAAATTGAGCCGTTCATTGCCGAAAATGCTAAAGTTGGTGATCATTTCCAATTCCAAAGAATAGGATACTTTACTCTTGATCCCGATAGTAATGGCGACACTCTTATTTTCAACCGCACGATGCAGTTAAAAGATACTTGGGAAAAAATACAAAAGAAATAGTATTATGCCGATGGATGCAGAAATGGATGAAATAAAAAAACTGTACGTAAGTTTTAAGAAAACATTGCTTACCGGAGATGTTGAGAAGTTTTACGATGAAGTAGATCTTCTCAACATATATGATTTTGCCGGTGATGAGAATGATCTTTTTGTGCAGTTTGAAATTCTGCGTCTGGCGGCGCGTATGTTCCCTGAAAGTACTGATTTTGGAGCAAGAAGTGCATTCTTTCTGAAAGAAATACTTGACGAGCAAGCCGGAGCCAAAGCTTTGGCCGATCAACACAAAGATGACTCTTTGATCTGGACGCTTTTAGACCTGTCATTTGAAGCTGATACTGATAAAATTAAGAACGGCATTGAGCACGCATTGGCGCATCGCGGCTTGGCGTTGGAAGATGATGACGTGCTCAGGTTGATAGATTTATGCGTTGACAATAATTTGCAAGACTGGGTTTATAATAACTACGAAAAAATTCTTGCAAAGTGCTCCTATCCTGACACTTTTCTGCTTGAACTCGCTGAAGTGTATTATAATCAAGGCGATTATGTGCGGGCAATTGAACTATTGGAAAAGCTCACAGAGATACAGCCGTTTAATGCCGTGGCGTGGTCGCGCCTTGCTGATACGCAGGTGCTGAATCATAACCTTGACAATGCGTTGACTGCCGTTGACTATGCGATTGCCATTGATCCGGAAAAAGCGGAGTATCGCTCTCAGCGGGTAAGATTGAAATATTATTGCGGAACGCCCTCTGATAAGGATGTCGCGCAATTGTATTCGATACTTGAAAAAGATCCGGAGAACATCGAGGCGATAAATATTCTGTTTGCGATTATGATTGACCGTGGAGAATATTCCAAGGTTATTGACATGATTATGCAGCGTATTGATGAATGTGAGAATAACGCATTGGCTATCGATCTCGTTGAGAAATTATTCTTACTAAATAATCGCCCGGTGATTGCGCGTATTATAAACGATTATTTTGTTTCCAGAAAGTTAATTGTGCCGGATAAAATGGAATGGGCTGAGCGGCAATTTCATAACGGTTGTTATGCCGCTTGTGCGGAAATAATATTATCATTCATTGGCGCTCCGTTGGATCGATCTGTTTGGAATATGCTTTTTGAGAGCCTTTACCGCATAAGAGATTATAATAAACTTGCTGAACTCTTCATCGATCCTGAATACGGTATACGTGACGTTTATAAAAATACCGAAGAACCACTATTTCCCATGTTTATCATGGCATTGGCGTTGGTACGCTCTGCTCATTATCCGGAATTCCGTGAAATTGCCAATTTCTTGATTGATGATCGACCGGTGGTTGTTGAAGATTTCAAACAGAGACTTTCTGTGAGCGCAGCGTTCAGCATCATCCATGCGCTGCTTCAGTTTATTTCTAACGGAACAGAATTCGATATAGATTCATTCGACCCCTTCACCGAATAACACCTGGCATAAAGCGAGGAATCCGCAAGGATTCATCTATTAGTAGCCGTAGATTGGGCGATAGCCTTTGAAGTGGTCTGTAGGCCTGCCGGGCCATAGACTTTGTGTTCGCAAAAAAAAGTGTGTCAATCTTTCCCAGATTAACACACTCACTCACTTTGAAAAAAAATTATTACCCTAACGGGAATAATGTATTTTTACTTGTTGATGAATTTTTTACCGTTTTTGATGACGATGCCTTTGTAGTTTTCGTCAACTTGTACGCCCTGAAGATTGTACATAGGAGCGTTTTCGTTCTCAGAAGCGATTACATTTTCGATCCCTGCTTCACCTTTCTCATAATCAATTACGAGAACTACGAAAGGCTGTTCGCCTGTATTCTTGAAAGAGATTGTACCGGCTTTAGTGATTTCGAAGATGTAAGTGTCGGGATTCTCAAAATCCTTGTAAGACTTTGCAATCTGAGCGTCGTCAGCGGTAAATGTGATCTCATTCACAGCAGAATAGTAGCAAGGACGATCGGTAGCGGCGTCTTTGTTGATTACAGAATAAATTGTCAGCTTGGTGGCTACATTGCCTGCGGGAAGATAGATGATGTTTTCAGCACCGTTTGACAATTTGATAGGAGCGATTTGTTCTCCGTTAACAGTCATTTTGCTACCGCTTGCATAAGCTTTTGCCGGATTTTGAAGAATCATTGAGAAGCCATTGTCCCAAGTCAACTTGTTATCAGCATTTGCATCCTGATCACCAACTGCGACTGCTGATGCTGTTGCTCCATCCCAAGAAAGCATAACTTGTTCTGCATTGGCATTAGCAAACATGGCAAGAGCTGCCACTAAAAGAGTAAATTTACGCATAAAAATAATTTAGGTTAAACATAATGTGACAGCAAAGATATATATATATAACAAGCGTTTTAGCGATTTTTAACAAAAAAAATAAGGAGGCCCGGCGGGGTCTCCTTACTCATACAATATGAAGCTGAGTTGGTTATAATCCGATTGCTGTTTTCAACTGTTGTACGGCTGTGTCGAAATCTTCGGGGTGCTTTTCAAGACATTTTATGAAGAATGAACCTATGATGGCTCCCGATGCGTAATCGCACGCTTGGGTCATAGTGGTTTTATTGGATATGCCAAACCCGATAAGACGCTGATGATTAAGATTCATAGCGTCAATCTTTTTAAAATAAGCTATCTGATCGTCGTTGTATTTTTCCTTAGTCCCGGTAGTGGAGGCCGCTGATACCATATATATGAATCCTGCGCAATTATCATCTATAAGCTTTATACGCTCGGCCGATGTTTCCGGTGTTATGAGCATTATCATTGGTATATCATATTTGTCGCACAGCGGTTTATAAACGTGTAGATATTCATCAAAAGGAAGATCAGGTATAATCAGGCCGTCAATTCCAACGTCCTTACATTTAATGAAGATATTTTCTATACCATATTGTAGTATAGGGTTCAAATATCCCATGAGTATGAACGGCGTTTCAGCTACACTCTTACGAGACTCTTTAACTTGATCGAGCAGAATAGGCAACGTCATCCCGTTGCGTAGCGCGACAGTGGAACTATGTTGTATAACCGGGCCATCGGCCATAGGGTCAGAAAACGGCACTCCTACTTCAATCATGTCAACACCTGAAGCGGATAGAGCCTTAATAATGGATTGTGTGGATTCCAGAGTCGGGAAACCTGCGGTAAAATAAACGGATAATATATTATTTTGTTTTTTCCCAAAAAGGGACTGGATTCTGTTCATCTTCATTAAATTTACGCAATGATACTATAAAATTTATTAGCTTACTCAGATTCTTGTAGCCGGGAGATGTCTCAAATTTGCTATTGATATCAATGCCGGCCATTCCCGGTCTCATCGCTTCGATTATGGCGTCTATATCGTCAGGCCCTATGCCGCCGCTGAGAAGATAGGGGGTGTCAAGGTGATAGTCGCGGAGTATATCCCATGAGAATTTTTTCCCCGATCCGCCATGTGTGTCGCATTTATAATCGAAAATAAACATATCCACATTGTTTTCGTAGGGAGCGAGTGTATTCCAGTCAATGGATTCATCTTTTAGGCCTATAGCTTTGAACACTATTAGCCCTTCGTCTTTAAGCTGGCGACATTCTTCAGGCGATTCTTCTCCATGAAGTTGTACAATTTTAAATCCGTATAAATCACATAGCTCTTTTATCTCGGCGTGTTTTTTGTTGACGGTGACAGCTACCGGCCTGATGAATGGTGGCAGTGATTTTATGGTTTCTGGCGATAGCCCTGTAGCGTTTCTTGGCGAATACTCATGGAATATGAATCCCATAAGCATTGGCGCGAGTGAGGCTACATCTGCGATATTGCGCGGATCACGCATACCGCACACCTTTATCATCATGTCAGAATGACGGGGAGTTTCAGATTGTGCCATTTATAAAATTTTTGAGGGCGATGCCCGGATTTTCATATTTCATAAAGGATTCACCGATAAGGAATCCGCGATATCCTTTGTCTCGTAATTTTTTCACTTCATCTATACTTGATAATCCGCTTTCTGCGACTTTTACAATGTTGTCAGGGAGATGAGAAATCATTTCTTCCGACATCGAGGTATCGGTTGAGAATGTCGTAAGATTCCTATTGTTAATGCCAATCATATCAACAGAGTTGATTGTCTTGTCAATTTCATTAATGCCATGTAGTTCAAGAAGAACTTCCAAGTTAAGAGAATGTGCGTAGGCGGTGAATTCCTCAATCTGTGCCGATGAAAGTATGGATGCTATGAGGAGAATGGCGTTTGCTCCGTAAAAAGCGGCCTCAAGGATCTGCATTTTATCAATGATGAATTCTTTTCGCAGCAATGGTAGGGTGGGCGCTGATTTTCTTGCTTGTGAAAAATCGTCAAGAGAGCCTCCGAAAAATGGAGTGTCAGTAAGAATGGAACTGCAAGCCGCGCCATTAGAGGCATATCCTCTTACAACATCCGATGCTATAGCCATCGGATGAATCTCCCCCTTAGACGGAGAGCGGCGCTTAAATTCTGCAATAATTCCATAATCGTTTTCAAGCAGGCCTTTGGTGAATGATATTTTTTTATAGTTGGGGGTATGCACGTGCGAAGTGTAGCTCTCATACACGCCATTGGCGTATTTGGCGTCAACTTCACGCTTCTTATTCTCAACTATTTTATCAAGTATATTACTCATAGTATAGTGGCAAGATCTTATTTGTTAAGCTCTATGAATTTGCGGAATGCGCCCATTGCGCTTCCTGATTTTATCGAATACTCGGCTTCAGCGATTGCCTCCTGCAATGGCAACTCCGGTTCAAGAGTTTGAATTGCGAATGCCGAATTGGCGATTACGCAATCATGTTGAGGCTTGAGAGCTTTTCCTGACAATACGTTGTCAAATATTGCCGAGGCTTCTTGTACGGTGTCCCCTCCGAACAAACTTTCTTGACTCGCTCGCTCCCAACCAAGATCTTCGGGATTATAAATAGCTTCACCTTTCGGAGATGACACTTTGAATTGTGACGTTAACGATATTTCATCATAGCCGTCAAGAGAGTGTACAATGGTGCATTGTATTCCGTCACGTTGAGCTATATACTCATAGAGTCTCATCAACTTCAGGTTGTACACTCCGAGTAACTGATGTTTGGGAAGCATGGGATTTACTAATGGACCAAGCATATTAAAAAATGTCCTTACCGCAAGACTTTTTCTTACTCCGCTAACGCTTTTCAACGCCGGGCTGAAGAATGGCGCATGAAGATAGCATACCCCTGACTCGTCAAGCGATTTTTGCAATTTATCAGTGTCGGATGTGAATTTGACGCCATGCTGTTCGAGCACGTTTGATGCTCCGGAAACAGAGCTGGCGCCGTAGTTGCCATGTTTTACGACTTTTCTTCCTGTACCTGCTACTACAAAGCAACTCGCTGTGGAGATATTGAATGTGTTTTTACCATCGCCGCCGGTTCCGACAATGTCTATTGATTTGACGTCCCCAAATTCTACCGGCAATCGTCGTTCGAGTATCGCGTCTCGGAAGCCGGTTAGTTCATCAATAGTTATGCTTCTCATTAAGTACACGGTCATAAACGCTGACAGTTGCGCGTCGTTGTATTTTCCGTCGGCAATATTCAGGAGCACCTCTCTCGCTTCATCATGTGATAAGCTTTTGTGCTCAAACATTTTATATAGCAATGCTTTCATCTCGTTTCTATTTTAGGGTTATTTGATGGATATTCAATGGCGAATCCAGTTCTCTATAATTTTGCTCCCCATTGGGGTTAATATTGATTCAGGGTGGAATTGAACGCCTCTTATATCATAATTTTTGTGGCGGATTGACATTATTTCATTATCATCACTCACCGATGTTATTTCAAGCTCTTCCGGAAGTCCATGTTTGTCTATTACCCACGAGTGATATCGTCCGGCGTCAAATTGCTTCGGAAACCCGTCAAATATATAATCGTCCGCTATTATATTAACCGGAGTTTTGATTCCGTGATACACTTCGCTAAGATTGCGTAACACGGCTCCAAACCGTTCGCCTATCGCTTGATGGCCGAGGCATATTCCCAGTATCGGTTTTTTACCTGCGTATGTTCGTAGGACTTCCGGCATTAATCCGGCTTCGGATGGAATCCCCGGTCCCGGAGAAATAATTATTTTATCATATTCGTCAACACTGTCGAGGGTAAATTTATCGTTTCTCAATACTGTGGGTGCTATTCCAAGCTCCTTGACCGCATGGGAAATATTATATGTGAAAGAATCGTAGTTGTCGATTATAAGTAATTTCATTTCTCCACGGATTTAAATTTGGAATGTTTCGGCATAATTGACAGCCTTTACTAACGCTCCAAGCTTATTGTTAGTCTCTTGAAGCTCATTTTCCGGAACAGAGTGAGCTACGATGCCGGCGCCGGCCTGTGAATATAGCACATTGTTGTAACTTAAGAAGCTGCGGATTGTGATGGCTTGATTCAGGTTTCCGTTAAGGCCGATGTAGCCGATGCATCCGCCGTATGTCATGCGGTTATGAGGCTCTATTTCATCAATAAGTTGCATCGCTTTCACTTTTGGCGCTCCGCTGAGTGTGCCCGCGGGGAAGGTGTTTGCGTATAGGCGATATACGTCGGCATCTTTAGGCAATGTAGCTTTAATGCGGGATACCATGTGGATCACATGAGAATAAAACTGAATTTGGCGGAGGAAATCAATCTCAACTTTACCGCCGCTACGGCTAAGATCATTACGGGCGAGATCTACGAGCATAATGTGTTCGGCGTTTTCTTTTTCATCAGCGAGCAGGGCTTTGGCAAGTTCGTGATCTCGGGTGTCATCTCCGGTACGCTTGAATGTTCCTGCGATAGGATCTATATAGGCTACCCCGTTTTCAACTTTTAAATGGGTTTCAGGCGAAGATCCGAAAACTCTAAATGATCCGAAATCAAAATAGAAGAGGTAGGGTGAGGGATTTACGCATCTCAAAGCTCGATACACATTAAACTCATCGCCGGAGAATGACTGAGAGAATCTGCGTGAGAGAACGATTTGGAACACATCTCCCCGTAATGCGTGAGCAATACCTTTCTTAACCATCTCTTTATACTCGTCATCAGTGATGGAAGATGTGGCCTGGCCGACGCTTTGGAATGAATATTGAGCAACATTATTGTTGCGGATTATGCTTACTATTTCATCAATCGCTGAAGCTTCTCCTTCTGGCAGATGTTCAAATATCTCCATCTGATTTTTATAGTGGTTAAGCTTTATGACATATCGATAAAGGATATATTTCAAGTCAGGTATCCCGTCAAATTTTTTATCAGGCTTGGTGACATTGACTGATTCAAAATATCGCACAGCATCGTATGCGGTATATCCAAACAGGCCGTTTATATCGGAAGCGGTGTTGCCCGTGAGTTCGTAAGAGGCGTTATATTTTTTTAATTCGTCAATCACATCAACTCCGTGTTCTATTTTTTTCGATACTGACCTTCTGTCAGGATAAGTGTATGTGATCGTTTCATTGACGACTGTAAATGATGCGATGGGGCATACTCCAATATAGCTCACTGAATTTTGCGATGTGTGATAGTCCGAGCTTTCAAGAAGGGCCGACATAGGATATAGATCTCGAATTTTTAAATATATCCCTACCGGGGTCTCCATATCGGCCGGGAGCATCAACGATTTTACATTCAGATTGTATTTCATAATTTCAAATAGTTATTTCATTTTTATGTGACATATATGTATGCATATCTTTATCTCCTCGGCCGGAAACATTTATTACCACAACATCTTCCGGCTTGAATTTCATCATGTCGAGCACTGCAAGCGCGTGAGCTGACTCAAGCGCGGGAATGATACCTTCTATGCGTGTCAGCCGGAAGGCGGCGTTCAAAGCTTCCGAATCGGTAACAGCCACCACAGTCGTGCGCTTTGACTCAGCAAGATAAGCGTGGAGAGGCCCCACTCCGGGATAGTCAAGCCCTGCGGAAATTGAATAAGGTTCGATGATTTGACCGTCAGGGGTTTGCATTAGCATTGTGCGTGAGCCATGGATAATACCTTCCGTCCCGGCTTGCATTGTCGCAGCGGTCATATTTGTGTCCACTCCAAGGCCCGCTGCCTCGGCCGCGATCAACTTTACATCTTTATCGTCAAGAAAATGGTAGAATGCTCCTGCGGCATTGCTCCCTCCGCCAATGCAGGCGATGACATAATCAGGATTCTCTTTGCCGATATGCGCTTTAAGTTGCTCTTTTATCTCCTTGCTTATGATAGATTGGAAATAGGCCACCATCTCCGGGTAAGGATGAGGCCCTACGGTGCTGCCTATGACGTAGAAACTGTCGGGATTGCAGCACCAAGCCCTTATCGCTTCGTTTGTCGCATCCTTCAACGTCATGTTGCCCGATGTCACAGATTCCACTTTGGCTCCAAGCATTTTCATTCGTTCCACATTTGGTTGCTGCCGTTCCACATCGGTTTTTCCCATATATACGGTACATTCCATACCCATGAGAGCGCATACTGTCGCTGTCGCCACTCCATGCTGCCCGGCTCCGGTCTCTGCAAGAATTTTTGTCTTTCCCATTCTCTTGGCAAGGAGAACCTGCCCAATGGCATTATTTATTTTATGGGCGCCGGTGTGGTTCAAATCTTCCCGCTTCAAATAAATGTTGGTTCCATACAATTGACTGAGACGTTTGGCGAAATAAAGAGGAGAGGGCCGCCCCACATAGTCGCGCAATAAATCATTGAATTCCTTTTGAAATTCCGGCGTATCCACATACGTGTAATAAGCTTCAGTAAGCATTTCCACATTCCTATGCAATATCTCGGGGATATACGCCCCTCCGAATTTGCCGTAAAAACCGGCGTCATTTACTGGAAGTCCATGATGGTTGATTGTGTACATTTTGTATTTTGAATTTTGTATTGCAATAAAAAAGGCCACCGAATATTCGATGGCCTTATAAAGTGTGAAGTAAAATACTAATTGGTTATAAATAATTATTGCCATCGATAGTTATTACCGAGGCGCCACCAATATTGATTATATGTAGATAAAGTCTTCATTCAATTTCATTGATGTTGCAAATTTAAACATAAATTTTGAATCTTCAAACTTTTTGCTATAATTTTTATTTAGT
>CAZELD010000018.1:0-33677 GCA_964512855.1 uncultured Muribaculum sp. | reverse complement strand
CATAACAGTCTGATTCAGACTGCAAAAGTAATTTCAAATCGTTGCGCTCCAAAATTGCTTATAACAAATTGAATTTCAATAATTTCAAAGTGCTCTTATGATTTTTAGTGGACACTAATGTTTCCGCCTGTATAATTGCTACTACAATATGGGCGAATCCAAGAATCAGGGTTATGGCGTACAATTCTATGTCGACAATACCAGAGCCGCAGTAAGCCTTCCCGCAGGTCAAGCCACCGGCATGACATACGGGTCATATGACATCTACTGGCGATTCACATCATCTTGTTCATTCACTAATGATGGCAATCACTATGAAGCCAGTATGCTTGAAGCCGCTTATATATCCGGAGAATATCAAGGAGCTTTTGGATATGAAACCCTTATATGGGAGTGGACTGAAGGATATCCATTTTAATTAACTGTACACACATAACTAACTATTAAATACTTTTAAATATGTGGAAGGCGGCTCCTGATGTGAATCAGAGGTCGTCTGTTTTTGTAATCTAACGGTTTTTCACTACCTTTGCACTCTAATTGAACAATCTAAAAACAAGATACACAGAAATGCTTACTGCAAAGGAAATCAGAGAGTCCTTCAAGGACTTTTTCCGAGAGAAAGGGCATCAGATAGTCCCTTCCGCTCCAATGGTAATTAAAGATGACCCAACCCTCATGTTCACCAATGCGGGAATGAACCAGTTCAAGGACATAATTCTGGGAAATGCTTCGGCCAAGCACACACGTGTCGCCGATTCCCAAAAATGCCTGCGTGTAAGCGGCAAGCACAACGACCTTGAGGAGGTGGGGATGGACACATATCACCACACCATGTTTGAAATGCTTGGCAACTGGTCATTTGGCGACTACTTTAAGAAAGAGGCTATCGACTGGGCGTGGGAATATTTAGTGGATGTATTGAAATTGAACCCGGAAAATCTTTACGCCACAGTTTTTGAAGGATCTCCCGCCGAGGGATTAACCCGCGACGACGAAGCCGCATCATTTTGGGAAAAACATCTTCCCGCCGGCCATATAATCAACGGAAACAAGCATGACAATTTTTGGGAAATGGGCGACACCGGTCCTTGCGGCCCTTGCTCGGAAATACACATCGACTTGAGAAGCGAGGAGGAGAAAGCTGCCGTTCCCGGACGTGATCTCGTGAACCACGACCATCCTCAAGTGATCGAAATATGGAATCTTGTGTTCATGCAATATAACCGTAAAGCTGATGGATCTCTTGAACCTCTCCCCGCTAAGGTTATCGACACCGGCATGGGCTTTGAACGTCTTTGCATGGCTTTACAAGGGAAAAAATCCAATTATGACACTGACGTATTCACTCCACTCATCAACAAGATAGCATCACTGTCAGGCAAGCGCTATGGCGACGACAAGAAAGTTGACATCGCAATGCGAGTGATCGCCGACCATGTGCGCACCATTTCATTCTCAATCGCGGATTCCCAGCTTCCGGGCAACGCCAAAGCCGGATATGTGATACGCCGCATCTTGCGCCGCGCCGTACGCTATGCTTACACATTCCTGGAGCAAAAGCAGGCTTTCATGTATCGTCTTGTCGACACATTGATTGAAAGCATGGGCGAAGCTTATCCCGAGCTTCCGCAACAGCGTGAACTTATAATGCGTGTCATAAAAGAGGAAGAGGACGCTTTTCTCCGCACTCTTGACAACGGAATCCGCCTTCTCGACAGCGCGATCGCTTCAGCAAAAGCGCAGGGGAAAAACAACATCTCAGGAAAAGAAGCATTCGTGCTATATGACACTTACGGCTTCCCTCTCGACTTAACCGAGCTTATCCTCAAAGAGAACGGGATGACGCTCGACCATGCCGAATTTGAAAAAGAGATGGACGCCCAGAAAACGCGCGCCCGCAATGCCGCCGCAGTCGAAACCGGCGACTGGATTCAAGTGTCGGACGGTGAATCGGAATTTGTGGGTTATGACACACTTTCCTCCCCAAGCAAAATATTGAAATACCGCAAGGTTAAGCAGAAGGGCAAAGAATTCTATCAGTTAATCCTTGACCGTACTCCTTTCTATGCCGAGATGGGCGGTCAGGTGGGCGACCGAGGCTCTCTCACCTATCCTGACGGTGAAATTATTGAAATTTTTGACACTAAGCGAGAAAACGGCACTGCCGTGCATCTGACACATAAGCTTCCATCGGAAAATAATCTCAGCTCCACGTTCATCGCTACCGTCGACGAGGACGCGCGTATCGCAACCTCATGCAACCACACCGCCACCCACCTTTTGCACGAAGCATTGCGCGAAGTGCTCGGAACCCATGTAGAGCAAAGAGGGTCGTTCGTGTCGCCCGATGTGTTGCGTTTCGACTTCTCACACTTCCAGAAACTCACCCCTGAAGAGATAAAGAAAGTCGAGCGTTTCGCCAACGAACGAGTGCGCAAGGCGATCGCCCGCAATGAATCACGCAATGTTCCTATCGAAAAAGCTCGTGAAATGGGAGCTATGGCCCTATTCGGAGAAAAATATGGCGATGAAGTACGCGTCATCCGATTCGGAGATTCAGTTGAGCTTTGCGGCGGCACCCACGTAGATAACACCGGTAATATAGGCATCATTAAAATCATATCAGAGAGCAGTATTGCAGCCGGGATACGCCGTATAGAAGCCATAACAGGCAAAAATGTGGAGCTTGCTATCGACAGGATACAGGACACCATGCGCGAAATCGGAGCCATGTTCAATAACTCCCCCAACCTTGTTCAGGCGCTTCGCAAATCAATCGAGGAAAATACGGAACTAAAACGCCAGACCGAAGAATATTTCAATGAAAAAGCCAATAATACTGCCGACCTGCTGTTGAGCAAAGCTCAAAATGTTAACGGAATTAAGGTTGTGGAATTCCGAGGCACAGTATTGCCGGAGATGGTCAAAAACGTGGCCTTTAGTGTGAGAGCGAAATCGCCTGAACATACTGTATTTATCGGAACCACTGTCAATCCGGCGGGAAATCCGCTTTTGACATTGATGATCACCGAAGATCTCACAAAGGATGGAATGAATGCGGCAACCACCGTAAGAGAAGCGGCCAAATTAATAAAAGGCGGCGGCGGCGGCCAACCCGGATTCGCACAAGCCGGTGGTAAAGACAAGGAGGGTCTTTCCCAAGCGTTCGAGAACATTCGTGGCGCGTTGGGATTATAACGACATTGCAGCGCGACGACAGGCCTTATAATCATCAGTAGTTTATGAGACAACAACCATTAATAATCTTGATAATCGCAATGGTCGGCATAATTGTGCCGGCCATTGTGTCTTGTAAAGGCTCGACAGAACCGGTTAAAAGCATTGAATACAGCACCGCATGGCGACCCGACACCCTTGGTGACGGCTATGAGATGCGGTATGTCAAGCAACCCGATGACTACAGTGGAGCCGTCAGGAGCGCTATAATCCGAAAAAAGAGTCCGTGCGGCGGTGAGCGTGGAATCCTGTACGTACATGGGTTCAACGACTATTTCTTCCAAACGGAAATGGGCAACCGTTTTGTGGATTCATGTTATAACTTTTATGCTGTGGATCTTCGCAAATATGGACGTTCCCTTATGCTGGGACAGAAAATGTTTCAAGCGCGAGACATCGATGAATACTTTCAGGACATAGATTCAGCCTTGTCTCAAATGCGCCATGACGGGATAAAGGAAGTCATTTTAATGGGGCACTCCACCGGAGGCCTCACCACATCATTATTTATGAATACGCCATCGCCTGACAGCATCGTTAAGGGTCTTATTCTCAACAGTCCGTTTCTTGATTGGAATCTTAGCCCATTTTTAGAAAAAGTCGCCGTTCCGGCGGTTGACATTGCCGGCGCTATATTTCCGGATATTAAAATATCACAAAGCAAAAGTAAGAAATACGCCATAAGCCTCTTGAAAAAATATGGAGGAGAATGGGATTACGACACGTCATGGAAACTTGAAGCGTCACCTGATGTTGATGCCGGCTGGATAAGAGCAATCGAGGAGGGACAAGAAAAATTGCACAACGGTTCACATATCAATGCGCCGATTCTGCTATTACATTCCGATTCGACATATAAGGGGGGCAACGATGTGGAAAAGACTCGCAGCGCAGACATTGTGTTCGACGTTGCGGATATTTCAAAATATGGAAATCTATTGGGCGATGATGTTATGGACGTAACCATTGCCGGCGGTATTCACGATCTCGCTTTATCCCGCAAAGAAGTGAGAGACACTATGTATTCTATTATTTTTGATTGGATAAAAAGCATTGGAGAATAACATTTGAAATAAACAAAACAGCATATGTATTTGTTAGACAACTAAAGGAAATCCTTTCTAATAATTAATCGATGTCTAACAAGAACGCTTATTCAGTCACATTATGCGTAAAATAATAGAAGTTACCCCTATCACAATAGTGCTCCTAATTGCGTGCAGCAACAGCTTGTGGGATGAACTGCCCGCCCCTATCTCTACGTTCATTTCATCTTACTATCCTATGTCGGGAATAAGTAAATATAGCGAATCGGACGATACATATTATGTGACAATCAAAAATGGCGCGACCCTGGTGTTTGATTCAAACTATGAATGGAAAAGCATCAATGGGAACGGGGTAACTCTTCCGGAAATATTCATAACCGACAAGTTGCCCGAAAAACTTGTTAAATACTTGACTGAACTTGAGTTGACAAATAGTGTTTATGCAGCCGAAAACGAGCCTCGCACAGTGATTCTGACGATGCTTGACTATAAAATAAAATATATAAAAGAGACAGGTGAAATAACACAAGAAGAGTGACCCGGCTTATTCGCTTATTTATAAACACCGCCCTTATAGAATCGAATCAACGTTTTATGGAGCGGAAACGACAGGGATAGAATCCCTTCGTTGTCAAGAGTGGCGCTGCACTCGTCGTCCACGACATTCATCATAGAATCATACCATTTCACATCGAAATGCCCCACAAACGGCGTGCTTGTAAGCACCCCTTTTATCATCATCTGCCGCCATTTTTTACCATTAACTTTCGCTCCTGAATGGTAAAGAGCCAAGTACTGTTCATTCTCCTTGACGACAACAAGATTATACGCTCCCCCGGCACGGGCGCGGTTGTCATCAGTCACACGGTCAAGATATGACCACGTTCCCTCTAAAGGATCTTGACTGTCATCCAGTCTGAGCATCAATTCATTTAGGTCGTAATCTGTAGATAACTTTTTCGACATATCCTCTTCATTTTCCACTACCACCGAGCTAAGGCCGAGACGTCCTGAAGAAAATATGCGGCAAGAGCTATATTGCGGCAGAGCAGCATCAGTTTCAAGTGCAGGTTGAAGAACTTTTTCACCTGAAAACACACGCATTCTCCCGTCAAACCATTCTACTGAAAGTGAATTTTCGCCACCACCCACATTATGTCCTTTTTCAACCACCACCCTTTTAAGCACGGAATCCAACCCTGCAACATGATGCCCATACTCTATCTCGGCCGCCCTCACATCGGTTATCGCGCCAAAATCAGTATTAACCATACGCAAAGACACATAATCGAAACTATCCTCTTCATTGACATTCCAAGCTATTCCCCAACGCTGAGTCGATCTATGCGGACTATTCCTGCCGAAATCAAATGACGCACGGGCCTCTATCGCAAGCTCAACCGACATTGTGTCAATAAGAAATGAATAACCGTCAACAATCGAATCCACTACAATATATTGACGTTGACCCCCATAAAGATTTAGGGATGCGATAATAATAGAAATGACGAGAAGAGAATTTTTCATGTTAAGAAGGTAGTTGTTTAAACCTAAACGGTCAATTATCCAAAAGCTCTTTTACGCGATTGACAAATTCTTCAGATGACATATCGTATGGCAACCATTGAATAGGAATACCGCGTCTTTCCATTCCACGAAACCACGTCATCTGCCGCTTGGCAAACTGATGAATCGCAATTTCAAGTTCACTAACCATCTGATCGTATGGGATACGGCCGATAACGTATAATGTCAAATATTTATATTCCAATCCGTAATAAATGAGATTTTCAGGCTCTATACCGGAATCAATAAGCCGCCTGACTTCATCAACCATACCATTGTCAAGACGCTTGCGAAGGCGCTCGGAAATACGTTGTCGGCGACATTCACGGTCAATATCCACCCCAAGCACAAGATATTTCCCGGTAAGCGAGGGAGCATTGCCGTTGTCCGGAGCTTCTTCAGGATGATTTAAATAATAAGTTTGAATCTCAATAGCCCGAATCGCCCTTTTTTCAGTGTCAATATCAGTGACATTGTGCAACTTTTTCATTGACGCAAGAATTGAGACCAGCTCTTCCAAAGACTTACCCCGCAATGATTCCCTTAACTCTTTATTCTCCGGAACTTCCGGCAATTTCATCCCCGACAAAGCACTCTCAACATACAGGCCTGTGCCGCCGCAAAGTATTGGGAATTTTCCTCGGCTCCGTATGTCATGCAATGCTTTCTCATAATCACGAAGGTAGCCATAGAGATTGTATTTTTCTCCGGCGGGGAGTAAATCAATCAGATGATAAGGAACATCTCCATATTCCTCCAAATCCTTACCTGTGCCTAAATCCATATCAACATACACCTGCCGCGAATCACCGCTGAGTATTTCTCCGTTTAGGGCACGCGCCAAATCCACGGCTCTCCCGGTTTTTCCCGATGCCGTGGGACCGACTATTGCAAGGAGATCATATTTCATATCCCTTAAAATATTTCCAAATAAATCTCTTTAATTTGAAAAATGGCCTATCTTCATTATGTTTTGCCACCAACAACCATTTCGGGTCATTGTAATCCACATCCAGAGAACCCAGATCCCGCAATTTGAACGACGGCGTATAGTGCTTCACTTTATATAACCGACGGCCATCTTTATCATAGGTCTTTCGAGCCATTGCTATAGTGTAAAGGCGGTCAATCTCACTTATCATCATGCGAGTGAGCATTCCCGCTTCGTGGAGCGCCTTTAATTGATACAGGCTTAACCATTCTCCCTTCAACCGTGATTCACTTATCGCCAACCGTGATTTAACTTGACAGAGATAATGGAATATATTGGAATGCGCTTCACGATTAATATTTTCATACAAATATTTGATATCGACAGCCGATTCATTTATTTCGGAAGCGCGACAGAATCGCTTTTTAACTTCAAAATCAGATACGGAATCCCTATAGTCCAATTTTAATGATAGCGGAGTGTCAACTTTAACAATATCTTCACTACTTCCCGGATCGCGCATAAATATAGAATCATCGCATACGATCAAGAATCGCAACATAGTGATATTGCTCTCCTCTGTAGCCTCGCCGATAACATTGTCACGATAAAAAGCGAATATCTTCAAATAGCGACGTCCAAGAAAAAATATGGATAGCAATATGAGTATAATTGGAATATACAGATAGAACACCCTATCTGTGTTATTCAAATTTACATTGGAATAGTGCATCCAATAATACCATGAAGTATAAATAGAGATACCGCCAAACATAAGAAAGAGGATTCTAAGTTGATAGCGGCTTTCAGCTCGGAACACTCGTCCGAGAAATCCACGCTGTGAAGGCTCGCCATAAGTATTCCGGCAAACTTTACAAAGGCTCAACCGATTGCGCATCAACGCAGCCCACACGACCATGATACACACGATAGGCGACATAACCAAAATCGTTATATACGGGATGCGGCGATTGGCCGTCCCATTAAGAAATTCATTCGGATCAATGAATTTCATATAATACAGATTTATTATCACCATCACCAACGTGATTACAAACAAAATTCTTGTTGTCAGAAATAACAAAATGTTGCAACTGCCATTAAATTCGGTGCGTTCTTTGCTCAATTGCGTCAGCAAAAAGAATTCAATCACCAAAACCACCGCCGGAAGCCACAATTTATCGACAAACAAAGATGCAAGCAAAATCAGAGCCAAAGAGCCAACCGACATTATCCACGAGGAGAGCAGCGTGCTTATGCCGTAAAAATAATATGTGCCTTGATTATTTTGTGACATAGTTCTGTATCCTTTTATTTCAGTTTAGTATCAAAAAATTCAAGCATACGCTTATACACAATCTCTCTTGCTCCACAACCATAGATAGAGTGATTCATATTCGGGAACAAAAGCATATCACACGTCTTGCCATTGGATTGCAATGATGACACATACTGCATCGTGTTCAACAAATGCACGTTATCATCGGCCGTCCCATGCATAATGAGTAGAGGCGTAGTTATTTTATCGGTGTATGTTATAGGAGCGCTCTGATTATATCCGTCCTCATTTTCATTCGGAGTAAGCATATAGCGTTCAGTGTACACAGAATCATAATAACGCCATGATGTCACTGGAGCCACTGCTACCGCAGCATCATATCCGTAAGCCGAGGCGGCCATCAAAGATTCATATCCTCCATAGCTCCACCCGTATATACCGACCTTCGACACGTATGGAAGGGATTTGGCATACTTGGCGGCAGCTACCTGATCGATGGTTTCATAGTGACCAAGATCACGATAAACGACGTGTTTGAATTGCGCTCCGCGGCCGCCGGTACCGCGACCATCAACACTCATTACGATATATCCACGAGTCACATAATAATAATCCCAATCCAGTTTCCAACGATTCAACACCTCCTGAGAACCAGGACCGCTGTACTGCGACATTATAACCGGATACTGTTTAGACGGATTGAAATCGACAGGTTTCAACACTGAGCCATTAAGGATATTGCCATCTGAATTAAGCGTGAAAAACTCTTTAACCGGATATGACGCGCATCGCTGCTTCAATTGGGCATTATCTTCAAGCACTCTCAACTCTTTTCCGTTAGCAGCGCATAACGTATACACCGGAGGCGTTGTAACATCGCTATAGTACATGGTGAAATAGCCCATATCAGGCGAAAATACGGCCGCCGAAGTTCCACTCGTTTTGCCAATCACGCTCGATTTTCCCTTGCTGTCGATTGCCGAAATCACCCTATCAAGAGGTCCAGATTGTGTCGTTTGACAATAATGTATATTTTTTACAGGATCGTAACCGTAGTAGGCCATGACATCGTAATCGCCGGAAGTGATTTGACGCATCTGCGCGCCTGAATAACTATATTGATAAAGGTGGTTGAATCCCGATCGTTCAGAACTTACCACAAAGAAATCTTGATAGAAACGTGTATTTTCATAACATGAAGGATCAAGCCAACCATCCACCGCCTCATCGACATAAAGAGATTTTGCGACAGTTGATTTTGGATTAACAGTGTAAAGCTCCATCCGTGTCTGCGCCCGATTGAGGGTGGTGACTATAAGACGCTCAGGGGTCTCAGCATACTTTATGCGAGGAATATACTCGATATTACCGTCAGTGAATGAAATCTGTTTAGTCTTGCGAGTGTTCACATCATAGCTATACACAGATACTTTTGAATTAGGCTCTCCCGCTACAGGATATTTATACGAGTAATTTCCCGGATACAACTCATATTGATCAAGAGGGTTACACGTCCCCTGATAAAGAGGGAATGAATAAAGAGGGACATCGGTCTCATCATAACGTATATAACACAACGTCATATTGTCAGGCGCCCACACCATAGAACAGTTAGTATCGAACTCTTCTTCATATACCCAATCAGGCGCTCCGTTGATGATTTTGTTCTTCTCGCCATCCTTAGTTACGGGAACTTCAGTATTATAATCCAGTTTATGAATATAGATGTCATTGTCAGCGACAAAGGCGATCATCCTCCCATCAGGAGACCACAGGGGAACCCGTTGTTCATTATGCTCAATGCTCAATGGCTTAACAATATCATGGCGCACTTCATAAACATAATAGGCAGCGGAATAAGACCGCCGATAAATCGGAGTAGACTTCTCATATAAAAGTATATATGACTCGTCAGGACTAAATTCAAATGATTTTATTGACTTCAAGCGGCAATCGCGAGCCGTATTGACATCAATGATTACTCCCAACTCATCGCCGCTTTTTATATCGTAGCGGATGATTTTAGTCGCATCATCAGAGAGAGCCGCAAAACTTTTACCATCAGACATATAAGTCATCGCAGCCGGCGGCTTAGCAGCATTTCCGGGATAAACGTATGACGCCAAATCATCGGACGCAGATGCGGTCAATGATGCCGCAAAAATTATAGAAGTGAAATAAATTGATTTTAAATCCATGTACATAGCAAAATAGTTAGTTCAAAACAATGACATCTGCGCATCATTGGCAGGATGTGATTTTTTGGGAGGCTCTTGATATCCAAAATCCGCATCAGAAACAGAGGGAGTCACTTTAGGCGCATTTTCGGGGGGAGTTGAAACTAACCACTCAGTGCTATCGATCGTCTCATCTATAGCTGAAATCTTAGGTTGCGATTTCCGTTTGCGCCGCGGTTTTTCCTGTGCTTGAACAGCGACATTCTTAGTAAGATCCTCTATTGTTTGTTTCAGTTCATTTTCGGTTGACGCACGCTCCATGATATTTGTCTCCAAATCAGAAGCAAGGCGTTTGTTATCAGCTTCAAGAGCCGCTATTTTTGACAACAGCGAGAAATTGTCAGCTTTCAGATTTTCAATCTTTTCATCCCGTTTTTTAAGGATTGAATCGAATTGTTCCATTTTCAACATCACCTCATCAGCGGTGTCAAGAGTGGAACGAGCATCGTTAAGTTCGGCGTTAAGCTTTTCAATTGTCGTCATCGCTTCGCTATATTTATTTTGCAAAGCCTCCGTCTCTGCCTTGCTATCCTCAAGCTCCTTCGATGAATTACGGTTACTGTTTCTTATGTCCGACAACATTTTGTCGCTCATCGCCATACGGGATTTATACAATTCACTGGTTTCTGCAAGCTCCTTTTTCAATTTTTCAACCTCTTGCTTTAACTGCTCGGAGATAAAATTGGATTGGCTCAATTTTGTTTTGAGTTCAGAAACCTCAGCGGCATCTACGGCTTGTGTTTGGCCGGAAACACCTCCCAGCTCCTCTATTTTGTTAAGAAGACTGCTGATTTCAAGTCTATGTTGTTCCTTCTCCGCTTCAAGAGCCATAACTTGATGCTCGAGCGTTTTTATTTTATCCAAAAGCGCGCGTTTTTGCCTGTCGGCGCTCAAGCGTTCGTCATTCAAGCGGCTTTCATGCCCTTCAATCTTCTCAAGCTCACCCTTCAAACGTGACACCTCATTGACAAGCGAATCACGTTCAGCCGAGGCTCGTGTTTCAACCTCTTCCTCAATCTTGTCACGACACTTGTCAATACAGCTACGGAATGATTCACCCAACACCCCATAAAGATATCGGCGTTGCGCGTCTCGATCGATACATTCCCTGATAAAATCAGGCTGGGTATTATTGAATATCTCAAGCACATTGTCGAATAGCTCAACCGGGAAGTCTCGATCTTCATTATAATTGACATCCTGAGCCGTTTCTTTTTGAGACTGGCAAGATCCGGCAGAGCAACATGACCGATCGGGAAGAGACGTTTCAACATCGCTCTCCTCTAAAATATATTCATCGCCGCCTAAGCCGAACGCCCGAGCCAAGGATTTGAAAAATGACATATTCTTTAATTTTCTCGTTAATTTTCAATTATATCAGGCTTTACCACTACTCCGGTTCCTTTCCGACCATTTATCCCGATAGCGAGGGGAGAATTGAACTTAACAATCCTCAAAAACTCACTTTCATAAAGGGCAGGTTGGGAATTTAAAAATTCGGCGTCATAAATTCCATTATTGGATGACGTGTCAATCGTAAAATACCCCACCCCGAATGATGTCAGGTTCTGGAAGAAGTGCGTCCCTTGGCTTGGCTCAATTCGATAATTGCTCAATGACGATTCTACAATCAAACGCGCCGATGAAATGTGAGACCATTTCACCGGTATGCCAAGCGCAGTATCACTTGAGCCCCAACGTCCGGGACCAATAAGCACGTAACCTTCGTTACGCTCTGTAAAGTTACGATTTATTTTCTCAATTTCACGCGCAATCAATGAATTATTTGACGATGAGAAATTTTCAGGACGAACATACACCACTGTATCCACATTTTCTATATTGCCATGGCCAAGCGCAGTGTTGCTTCGCAAGAGCACTTTATCGTCAGGAAGGCCGAGAATGTTTTCATCCACAATATTTTTTTTCTCAACAATCGGGCGTATCTGAAGCCAGTAAATTGTTCCCTTGCCACGCTCATTGATATTCAACATTCCGGCAAACTCTATTTCAACAGGCCGCCCCATCTCCTCCTGCCCTTTGGTCAACATAAAATCAGTCACTTTCGCAAGCGGAAAAACATCATGTTGGAGTATGTTGGCAAATGTCACAACCCTACGACCTTCTCCTTCATCGCAATCACGGATCACCTGGTCACGAAAATCGTAAGTGGACACCATATAGCGGAGAGCGCCTGTCTGAGCCACATCCTGGATTCGCAATTTGGCTATGTTAAATCCATCATCGACCTTAAAGGCTGTGTCCGGATCATTTTTCATATCAAGTGCATAGAAGCGTGTTTGAGTGTCACGCAAAGCCAGATCAAGCGTGGATGTCTGGAGAACTTTATCTGCGTGTTTTGGGGAAAATCGCAAGCTCAAACCGCCGTCAACGATGTATTTGCCCAATCCTACGGCTGTTTCTACGACACCATCTTCCGGAATCTCATCGTTAATGGGATAATAGTTAAGCGAACGTCCAACTCCGGAGAATGACGGGAAGTAATAATCTCCCACGCGTTCACCGACAACTTCTTGGATAATCACCGCCATCTTCTCCTGGTCTATGACATTACTTGTCGCTGTCATATATGCTTTACTATCAGCATAGAACACTGATGCGTACACACTTTTTATAGCATCACTCAACAGCTCGAGCATTTCATATTTATCCTCTACATGAGGTATCATGTAAGTAGAATATATTCCCGCAAACGGCTGGTAATGACTGTCTTCGAGCAAACTGGAACTACGTATAGCCAATGGCCGATCGACAACCTCAAACAGAGCGAAAAAGTCCTCAATAAGTTTTTCAGGTAGCCGCGCCTGCAGGAAATATTTCAAGATAGTTTCATCGCTTTGATCGGACAACGCTACAGGATAAAGATTGTTGGTCTCCATGAACTCATCAAAAATATCCGTGCATATAACCACTGTGCGGGGAATCGTAAGCGTAACCCCGTCAAAATTATCACATACCGGATTCTTCTTGATTATCGAATCAATAAATGCAAGACCGCGTCCTTTACCTCCAAGAGAACCCTGACCGATACGAGCGAAATTACTATAATGGTCGAACCTATCCTTACGGAAGATAGCTACAACACCGCGATTCTTCATTTTTCGATACTTCACAATCAAATCGAAAAATAGCTGCCGAACGGCAGGAGCCTCATCAATATTATTGAAACGATGCATTTTGACAACCTCCGCAATCGGGAACAGCGCGCGCGAATATAGCCATCTGGAAATATCATTATAAGAAGCATGGTAGAATAATGACTTTGCGGGAATATCAAATATATGACGTTGAAGATCCTTCAAATCATGTATTCTTAACAACTCCTCGCCGGTTTCTGGATCACGGATTACAAAATCGCCAAATCCGAAATCACGCATGACAGCATCTCCCAGATCAACAGGAAATTTCTTACTGTTTTTATCAATCCATCCTACACCAAGTTCTCTTACCTTAGCCTCATTCTCAACTTCCGACGACTCCAAAATCACCGGCAAATAAGGATCCTTGCTACGCAAATAGCTTGCAAGTTCCAAACCGGCAGACTTATCCTTTTCGCCATTCTTTTTAAAAGATATATCGCTGATGACTCCGAGCATATTCTTCCCGTAGCGTTCATAAAGCTCCACAGCTTCTTCGTAATCACGGGCAAGCATCACTTTAGGACGTCCCCTCATACGCAACATCTGCTCATGCTCATTAAGCGCTTCGGTTGAAAATATGAGCGACTGCTTAAGAAGAAATTTATATAGAGTGGGGAGAACCGATGAATAAAATCTCACTGAATCCTCCACAAGCATGATAGCCTGAACACCTACATCATTAATGTCAGTGTCAGCATTCATTTTATCTTCGAGAAGCTTTATTATAGCCAACAACAGATCAACATTTCCCAACCAACTGAACACATAGTCCACTGAAGAAAAATCCTCTTTCGACAACCTTCGGGACACCTCCTTTGAAAACGGCGTCAACACCACAATAGGTGTTATGGGCGCAACCTCCTTTATCAGCTTAGCGCCGCTAAAGGTTTCGCTGACATCAACACCCGGCATCATTATTATTAGGTCAAATGCCTTTTTATTAAGTTCATTAAGAGCTTCAGCGGTATTTGAAACACGTGTCACTCGCGGAGGCGAACTAAGATTGAGAGCCACATACTCAAAATAGAGCTGTTCCTCAACACGTCCATCCTCTTCCATCATAAATGCGTCATAAGGGGAAGCTACAAGCAACACATTGAAGATGCGACGCTGCATCAAATTCTGGAACGCCGTATCTTTTAAATATAATTGGCTTAGGCTGTCTTCATTCATGGAGTCAAGGCTATTTATTCTCCACAAAATTAGTATATTTTTCTGTCCTGACGATGCTTTTTATCAGCAAATTTAGCTTCTATACTTATTTTTATCAGAATGATTTATTTCACTCCGTCGATAATCCGTGCTTCAACCACGAGCCTTTAATGAGCCTAAACAAAAATATGGATCCGCGGAAGCACAATTCAACACACATAGCAATCCACACCCCATCAAGTCCCATAGTCGGAGCGAGCAAAGCCGCAATCGGCAGTCTTACAAGCCATATACTCGAAAAATTCATTATCGCCGGCATCAGCGTGTCGCCCACACCCACCATCACACCATAAGCAACAATTGACGCAGCGAACATAGGCTCGGCCCACGCCTCAATCCGTAACGCCGAAACGCCAAGCTCCTGAATCTCAGCAACAGGCGACAATAGAGCCATTACGGCAGGCGCACCAAACCACAAAACAACACCCATAAAGGTCATTACAGCCATCCCTAAACCAACGGTAAGGTAGCCAAATTGACGCGCTAATTCACTACGACGAGCGCCGTAACTTTGGCCGACAAGCGTGGTGGCCGCATCTGAGATTCCATATCCCGGCATATAACAAAGCGCCTCGGCGGTTACTGCAAATGAATTCGCTGCAATAGCCATCACCCCAAGCGGAGCCACAATAACAGTCACCATTATCTGCGCGCCACATATCACAGCGTGTTCGAGCGTCATCGGCGCCGACACTTTCAAGGCATTAAAAATCACATTACGAGCCGGCATAAAATCCTTAAGCCCATGTCCTGAAGCATTTTCAGCTCTCGATCCAAAAAGAGCAATCCCCTTTTGGCGAAAGCAAGCGTACCACATCATAAAACCGGCAGTCACAACTTCCGCCCCAACAGTGCCCAAGGCCGCCCCAAGAACGCCGAGACCGGCTCCGGGCACATATATTTGCAGCCCCATTAATTGTATTTCACGAGATGGAAATATTAGGAAAAAGTTGAACAGCACATCAAGAAAGCACATCATAACATTAAGCCCACCGGGGATTTTCATGTTGCCTGCCGCACGCAACATAGCCGATCCCAGATAATTAAGTGTGAGAATCGGCAGGGCGCTCACAAAAATAAAGAAATATAGCGTCGCTTTCCCGTTTACAGCTTCCGATCCCCCCAGCCACACCGGTAGAGGCGCTGAAATAGCAACTCCAATCACCCCCATAAACAATCCGAACAAAACGGAGGCCGTTATTCCTTGCCGGAATATAGTTCTCGCCTTTTCATAATCCAACGCGCCTATTCTATGGGCTACTTGCACCGAAAAACCTACAGTCGCAGCAGAACATATACCCCAAAACAGCCATAAACTTGTGGATACCAACCCTACTGCCGCGCTATCATCAGCGCCCAGACGCCCCACCATGGCCGCGTCTATATATTGCATAAGAATACTTGAAAGTTGAGCCATTATAGCCGGCCATGAAAGCTGAGCTGTCAGAGACAAGCGTTGCTTAAACGATAACGGCTTACCGGATTGAATCAACTCAAGCATCGTCTTCCCAATTTACAAGCCGCAAAGATAATCGGCAAATCTTTTCAAGCCTTCAGCAAGTAACTTTTGCGGGCACGCAATATTAATACGAACATATCCGTCTTTCCCATACATTTCGCCGCTATTCACCCATACTCCGGCATTGTCTTTAAGCATCTCTTCAAGTTTTGCTGAATTGATGCCGAACGATGACACATCAAGCCAAAGCAGATATGTGGCCTCAAGTTTGGCTATAGGGCAAGCCGGTAATCGCTCAGCCAAGTAAGCGCGCGCGAAAGTGTAATTTTGCCACAGATATTGCCGCAATTCATCAAGCCAAAGCGCTCCCGCATCCGTATAGGCCGCTTTTAAGGCTACAACCCCAAACGGATTTACGTCACACACTTCATTTATATTTATTGACCGGTCGACCAAGGACCGTATTATCGCATTCGGACACACAATATTGGCAATTTGCAACCCGGCGATATTGAATCCTTTAGAAGGCGATAGGCAAATAATGGCATCAGGATCAATAGTTCCGTATGGCACATACCCATATCCGGGCATGGCAAGTTCACAATGAATTTCATCGCTCACCACTCTCACGCCATTACGATGGCATATATCTGATACTTTCGTCAACTCCTCAACCGTCCATGCCCTGCCGGCGGGATTGTGAGGATTGCATAACAACAACACTTTGACATCATGATCTGACGTCACTCTTTCCAGCGAGTCAAAATCCATCCTATACGTAAATTCACTTTTGGATAACTGCACGCGCTGTAAAGGATTTTCCACAATGCGGCAACCGTTGTTGCGAATTGAAGAAAAGAAACAGTTGTAAACCGGAGTTTGCACAACAACGCCGTCACCGGGATGCGTCAAACTCTTGATGATAGCTGATATCGCAGGCACAACACCCGATGTATAGATCAGATTTTCCCTATTAAATTCATAACCATGACGTTCTTTGAACCACCTCATAAGTGCTTCATAATAACCGTCATCTACCAATGTGTAACCAAACACGCCCTGTTCAACTCGACACTTCAACGCATCCAACATTACCGGCGCCGCGCGGAAATCCATGTCAGCCACCCACAACGGCACCATGTCGGGCACAGTAGAAGAATCCCATTTATATGATCCGGAACCTCTTCGAGACACTATTTCATCAAATATAGACATCTAAATAGTTTCTATTTTACAATCAGCCGGAGCCTTTATGTTTTTATCCAATATTATTTCTCCATAGCCCTTGGCTCGGATTATTCCCGTTGTTGGGTTTTTGACACTCGTTATAACACTGTCGATTGTAGCATCCAATTCGCTCTCTTCAAATGCAAGATCACAATCCTCAGCCATTACACAATTTTCCAACACAAGGTTACGGGCATAGCACAAAGGCTGTGTTCCGGATATACGGCAATTCACGAGTTTAAGATTTTTTGAATGCCAACCAAGATATTCCCCATTCAGTTCCGAATCATATACAGTGACGTTTTCAGTGTTCCAGAAAGCATCCTTTGAATTAATCACCGCATTATGAATTTCCACGTCATGACAATATTGAAATGAATAATTACCATCCTGTCGATAATTTTTTATCCTGATATTGTCACAGTGCATAAAAATATAATCCGCATTTTTAACCTCCACATCATCAACATCTATATTTCGACAATGCCATAATGTTTCCTGTGCGTCGGGAATTTTCACACTCACCAGCTTCATACCGTCCATCTCACGAAACATTTTTGGAGCTTCAACAATCGTATTTTCCATCAGCAAATCGGAAGAATACCAAAGCGCGGCACGCGCACCCGGCGTAAATATACAGTTGTTTAGTGCAAATCGATCAACGTGCCAAAAAGGATATTTCCCCTCAAAACGGCAATTTAAGGCCTGAATGTCAGAACATTCTTTCAATGCCGATTCTCCAGCGTGAACAATAACATTTTCAAGTTTTAGGTTATGAGAAGCGAACAACGGGCGTTCGCCGCCAAATTCCATGTCTCTGATTATTTCCATACCGTATTTTGCTTTTAGATGCAAAGGTAATAAAAAACATGATTT
The DNA here is from genome assembly GCA_964512855.1 of uncultured Muribaculum sp. Lineage (GTDB taxonomy): Bacteria > Bacteroidota > Bacteroidia > Bacteroidales > Muribaculaceae > Muribaculum. The sequence goes on along the minus strand of CAZELD010000018.1, from coordinate 15,440 downwards.
TTGTTTACCTTTGCACTTTGGAGAGTATATGAAAGACTCATGAGGAAATTATTATGTATTGGGAAGGAGTCTCTTTAGCCGGGTATGCTGACAAAAAGGACGAGAGGATACATTTCAGGAGCGATAGCGTCATGCAGTTACGGGCTTAATCCGCTCATGGCGGTTCCGTTGTTCGCAATGGGTATGACATCATATTCAATGTTGTTTTACCGATATGTCTTTGCGGTCATAATTTTAGGATTAATAATGATCGCAACCAGAAAAAATTTGCGTCTCGCATTAAACCGCGTGCCGCTAATGATTATATACGGGCTGCTATTTTCCAGTTCTTCATTACTACTGTTTGAGAGCTATCGTTACATTGATGTCGGCATCGCCTCGACATTATTGTTCATGTATCCTGTAATCGTCGCCCTCATCAACCGCATATTCTTCCGAGAGCGTCTTTCGCTCGCCACTATATTTCCCATTCTTCTCGCTTTGACAGGAGTCACTATGCTTTATTTCGGCGGTGGTGAAGAGGGAGGAACACTTAACTTAATCGGTGTGCTTTACGTTGTGACTAGCTCACTGGCATACGCAATATATATGGTGGCGGTCAATCGCAGTCAGATTAAAACGCTCCCCTCCTCGACACTCACATTCTATTCGATATTTTTCGGACTCATTTTATATGTGGGCTTAATCGTCAAAGACGGGGGAGCATCTCCCATCAACAATCTGACGGCATGGACTTGCGTGATAGGACTTGCTCTGTTCCCCACAATCCTCTCCATACTCACTATGGCAGTGGCGATTCATGACATAGGGTCAACAGCGACGGCTATACTTGGGGCTCTTGAACCTCTCACCGGACTTATGATAGGCATTGTCGTATTTAATGAAAAACTAACCGGCATGACAGTCGCCGGAATCATCATGATTCTCACAGCCGTGTTGCTGTTGGTTCTCTCTGCTCCGGCGACAAGAATATTGCGTCAAATCATCATCAAAAAAAGCGCTCCGAAAGAAATTAGCCATTAATACATTTAAAAATTTTAAATTAACATCTACAATTATTTTACTTTAACGAATGAATTACGGAAATTTTTCGTTAATTTTGCGGCATAAAAATAAGATTTCAGGTTTTTAATATTTACAATTATGTCAAAGGTTACAGTTGTAGGAGCAGGAAATGTAGGTGCCACTTGTGCTAATGTACTGGTTACCAATAATGTTGCAGATGAAGTTGTTTTGATTGACATCAAGGAAGGTCTCGCTGAAGGAAAGACCATGGATATCATGCAGACAGCCAATCTACTCGCGATAAATACCCACATGGTCGGCGTCACCAATGATTATGAAAAAACAAAAAATTCAGATGTAGTGGTAATCACCTCCGGTATTCCACGCAAGCCCGGAATGACCCGAGAAGAGCTTATCGGCGTAAATGCCGGCATTGTCAAATCAGTTACTGACAGCGTGCTGAAATATTCACCCAATGCCATCATTGTGTGCGTTTCAAATCCTATGGACACAATGACATATTTGATCCACAAAACCGCAGGAATCTCCAAAAACCGCATTATCGGTATGGGAGGCGCGCTTGACAGCTCACGCTTCAAATATTTCCTTAGCCTCGTGCTTAACGCCAATCCTAATGAGGTTGACGGCATGGTGATTGGCGGTCACGGCGATACAACAATGATTCCCTTAACCCGTTACGCAGTTTATCGCGGAGTTCCCGTTAGCCAATTGCTCGACAAAGAAACACTTGAAAAAGTAGCCGCTGACACAATGGTGGGAGGCGCCACACTTACAAAACTTCTCGGCACATCGGCCTGGTATGCTCCCGGAGCCGCATCGGCAGCAGTGGTCGCAGCAATTCTTCACGACCAAAAGCGCATCATCCCCTGTTCAGCGCTTGTGGAGGGAGAATATGGAGAAACCGACATTTGCATTGGAGTCCCTTGTCTTCTTGGGAAAAACGGCATTGAAGCTATTGTAGATGTTAAGCTCAACGACGCAGAGAAAGAACTGTTCGCCAAGAGCGCGGCAGCAGTACGCAAGACCAATGCAGCGCTTGCATCATGCCTCTAATCCCCGATAAAAAGTGAACATATAATACGAACAAGGTGTTTTCACTAACGGAAACACCTTGTTTCTGTTTTCTACTTTATGATTTGACAAATAAAGGAGCATATTATGAAAAGCTTAACTTCATTTCTGGCAATTGCCGCAATGTTATCATTCATGGCCTGCAACTCAACAAGCGAAAAACAGGGAGCTGCCGAAACCGCTTGGGAAGAATCTCTTGCTCAGGGAGTACCTATAGTCCTAACGCCCAACGACACGATTGAATTCGGTGTTCCACAGAAAGAACCGGTCGTCGTTGACTTTTGGGCAGAATGGTGTCCTCCTTGCAAAGAATTTTCGCCGATATTCCACAATGTAGCAAAAAAATTCAGAGGCAAAGTGAGGTTTATTTCCGTGAATGTTGACAGTTGCCCGGGCATAGCAAAAGAATATGGCGTAGGATCTATTCCTACAGTCCTGATTGTCAGTAAAGAAGGCACAATAAACCGCAATGTTGGGTTTATGACCGAGGATCAGTTGATTCAATCCATCGAATCAGTGATGCCACCCTCCAACAGCAAGTAGACCACACTGATTATTTAGCGTAGGTTGATTCGTAACTTTTACGTCTAAACATCTCATTATAATAGCGCAAGCGGGAGACATTAATATAATGGCTTCCGCTTCCCCGTTTTATGGAGAACACCTCCGATTTACGCCCGTTTACCTCGTCACAAAACGGGCTTCGCCACGTATGAACATCAGGTTGCATATCAAGGGGAATCGAATCGACAGTCACTTTACGCGAGTAGGAACATGGAGGATAACCGAGAGTAGTCCACATAACGGGATCTCCAACATCATCAAACCCGACAACGACCGACGCGCTTGTAGAACGACGAGGAATGAAATCCTGATCAACAATCCATTCGTCATCAGTATCAAGAAGCATATCCTTTCCAAGCAAAGAATGATAAAAACTGCGGGAGAGTATATCGGTGAAAACATCCGGCGTCAATCGAGCATTACTATCAAGATAGGGCTTAAGAAGATACTCCGCATTTTTCTCGCGTATATAACCAAATCCCATATCAACTTCGCCCGAATAAGAGTAATTTGTGCGTAAAATCACACCCGAAACATCGTCGGCCAAATCATATTTCTTAAACGAATTATCATCTGTTTCAAAATAAGCTCCGGCGCCCGATGCGTCAATCACCCCAAAATTTGCTTGCACGCCTAACGGTTTAGGACAATCCGCAAGAAATGTTTCAAAATCTGCGATAGTGCGACACCCTTTTAAAGCCGCCGACATAAGCGCGCCCTCACGATCTTTATACGACGCCGTATCGGGAGCCAAATTATAGGACGCCGTGTTCATTATCGCAAATCCGGCGCTATTCACACCTATCCATGCTTCGGCGAACAGCGAATCGCCGGCATTAAAAAGCGCCACATATTCAAGTTCCTCGGGGGAAAGCGCGCCTACTTTCGCCACAAAGTTATCTTCAAAATCGGTATCACGATTTTTCCATAAAAGCGGTTTGCCATTTGCGGTCAAGCGTCCGCTTACAATCGCAGAAGTACAGGCATCCACACAAAGAGCGGCACTCAACAGAAATATAGAAATAATCAATTTTTTAGTCATAGCCCACAAATGTAATAAGAATATTTCAATTAAGCGAGATATAATCGTCAAATGAATTGTCTGTTGTTTTTAGGTCTTTAAACACCGCTTAATGGCAAACCGCTAAGTGGCATTAGTGGGAAAAAGATTGATTAGTGGCTGCCTTATGTTTTATTTTAATATAGGATGAAAGTTAATGCCAAACTGAAACTTTTCACTATCTTTGTGCTACTAATGAATAAAAACCGACGAGACGATGAATGATTACATTGAAGCGAGATTTGATGTCACTCCTTGTAACGATACCGCCACGGATCTGCTTGCCGCCCTTCTCTGCGAACATGGATACGAAAGCTTTGTTCCTGACGGAACCGGGGTGACAGCCTACGTAAAACAGGAATTGTTTGACACCGGAATATTCAAAAATGTCATAAATGATTTTCCGCTCGAGGCCACAATCGAGGTTAAATGGACTGCGGTTGAAGGAAGAGATTGGAATGTGGAATGGGAGAAAAATTATTTTCAGCCTATTATCGTTGATGATATGTGCGTTATCCACAGTTCTTTTCATAAGGATATCCCACCGATGCCTTACGACATCGTAATAGATCCGAAAATGGCGTTTGGGACAGGTCATCATCAGACCACCTCTCTTATAATACGGCAATTGCTCCAACTGTCGCTGGCAGGAAAATCGGTTATAGACATGGGGACAGGCACCGGTATTCTTGCCATTCTCGCGGCAATGCGCGGAGCTTCAAAAGTCAATGCGATTGAAATTGACGAATTCGCATACATTAATGCCGTAGAAAATGTCAAGATTAACAATCACCCGGAAATAAATGTGATCCTCGGCGACGCGTCGGCTCTTGAAAAGCTTGACAGCGCAGATGTGTTTATCGCCAACATCAACCGCAATATAATCATCGCCGATTTAAAAAGCTATGCCCTACACTTGAACGAAAGAGGCATAATGCTTTTAAGCGGATTCTATGAAGCGGATATTCCAATAATCATGGATGAAGCAAAAAAATACGGGCTAAAGGAGGATGTACACACAACTTGCGACAATTGGGTATGCCTCCGGTTGACAAGGTAACAAGAACCACATAAAAGCTAATCATATATCACATAAAACAATAATGGATATTATCACAGTAAACGACGTGATTAAGGATTATTCGGGACACCGAGCCCTCGACCATGTCAATCTTAATATCGAAGAGGGATGCGTCTACGGCTTGCTTGGCCCCAACGGAGCCGGGAAAACATCTCTAATCCGTATTCTCAATCAGATCACACGTCAAGACTCGGGAGTGGTCACTCTCTATGGAAAGCCGATGACGCAAGAGGATGTCATGCACATAGGTTATCTGCCGGAAGAACGCGGCCTATACAAAAAGATGAAAGTGCTCGATCACATAGTATTCTTAGGCCGAATAAAGGGAATGACTAAAAATGACGCACGTAAATCGGCGGAAGAATGGCTTGAGCGAATGAATCTTAGTGACTGGAGCAACAAAAAGATAGAAACACTATCAAAAGGTATGGCTCAGAAAGTGCAATTTATCTCAACTGTAGTTCATAATCCCAAGCTCCTCATATTTGATGAACCGTTTTCAGGCTTTGATCCCGTTAATACCGAACAACTCAAACAGGAGATTTTGAGATTGAATCGAGATGGAGCCACTATTCTTTTCTCCACGCACAATATGGCATCGGTCGAAGAAGTGTGTCACAATTTTTCCCTAATCAACAATTCAAAAGTTGTGCTGCAAGGCAACGTCAACGACATACGCCATCAATTTGCCAAGCATTTATACCGAATCCATATAGCAGAGCCGGTGCTTGCGCCTGACAACAATGTATTCTCTATAGAATCAGTCACACCGCATCGTCTCGGAGGCAGCCAGGCTATAATCAAACTTAATCCGGGCATAGAGATAAAAGAAGCCATAAATATACTGAACAACAATTATTCCCTCATGGGTTTTGAAGAGATTCTGCCTTCAATGCATGAAATATTTATAGAAACAGTCACATCATCCAATGAACAGAAATAGATTCTTTCTAATTATTGAGCGAGAATACAAAGCGATCGTAGCTAAAAAATCATTTATAATCGTCACGCTTCTCGCCCCCATCCTAATGATAGGATTAACACTTGTGCCGGCGTTTCTAATGGACATAAACAGTTCTGACGCGCGCTTGGTGTCGATTGTAGATATGTCAGGAAAATATGGCAAGGATTTCAAGGACACTGACGATTACAGGTTTCAGGTTCTTGAAAATACGCCCATTGACAAAATCAAACAACAATATGAGGATGCTGACGGCGACATATATGCCATCTTAGTCATTCCGGCCAATATCGAAACGACGCATCAAGTGAACATATATTCCGATAACCCGGTGAAAATGTCGCTTAACAACGAGGTCGAAGATGTCCTTGAAAAAAGTCTCTCTGAAGCGAAGATAAGCTCATACAACATTCCGGAGCTTGCTGATATAGTGGAGAAAAGCCACATAACAGTATCAGTAAAAAGCCATACTTGGGATGAGGACGGAGAGACGGTGTCATCCAGCGCTTTATCTATGATAATAGGCATGGCTCTCGCTATGTTGACATACATTTTTGTGCTGATGTATGGCGCAATGATAATGAGTTCGGTGGTTGAGGATAAAACCAATCGAATCGTGGAGGTTATCGTAAGTTCATGCCGTCCATTGGAGCTAATGTTGGGCAAAATTGTCAGCGTGGCTCTTGTAGGACTTACCCAAATAGCTATATGGTCAGTATTCATCGGCATTGGGCTATTCATTCTTTCCGCTACCGGAATAGCAGCCCATTCCGCTACTGATGCCGCCCAACTACAAAGCGAGATGTCGCAAATCCCGATGTCGGAAGGGGAAGAGATCGTGCAAGCCATACTCGGTGTCGACTGGGTTAAATTATTGTTCATCTTCGTGCTATATTTTATAGGAGGTTACTTGCTTTATGCCTCTCTTTTCGCAGGTTTCGGCTCGGCAGTTGACCAACAGAGCGACGCCAATCAGTTTATGACACCGGTAATGATGATAGTAATCCTCGCATTGCTAATTGGAGAAGGTTGTATGCAAGATCCCGATGGAACGCTTGGAGTTGTGTGTTCATTCATTCCATTCACTTCTCCGATTGTGATGATGATACGTCTACCCTACGATGTACCTGTGTGGGAAATAATCATAAGCATATTGCTGCTTTATGGCACGGCTATGTTGCTCACATATTTCGCATCCCGCATATACCGTACCGGAATTCTGATGTACGGACGTAAAATTACGTTCAAGGAATTGCTGAAATGGGCACGTTAACCCAATATACTCTTCAGAAATTTCCTATCTTTGTAAAAATTATCTCTAATACAATAAGGCAATTTGCTATGACCCGAATTTTATTACTCATTTTAACCCTATTTACCACATTCTGCGGAACTGTCAAAGCACAGTTCATGACACCTGTCACTTGGGATGTATCAATAGATATGACTGACGACAGTCATGGTGTGGTGTTGATGAAAGCTAAAATTGATAACGGATGGCATATTTATAGCTATGATTTGGATCCGAGTATAGGCCCGTCACCTTTGCAGATGAAATGGGATAAACTTGACGGCGTTGAATTGACGGGGGCACTGTCATCTGACAAGAAACCTCATACGCAGTTTGACGCAATGTTCAACGCAGATCTTAGTTGGTGGGCTGAATCGGTCATAATTTCACAAAATTTCCAAGCCATTGCGCCGGAATTTTCTATCTCCGGCACAATACGCTATTCCGCTTGCAACGATGAAAATTGCATTCCACCGTCGAAAGAGCAATTTTCGTTAAGTGGAAAAGCTAAAATCGCTGTGACACCCAACAAATTGGAAGAAGCAACCACTCCCGTCGCCGACACCGCATCGGTGGACAGTCTCGTCTCAGCAATTGTCGACGCTCCGGCTGACGACAACGTGGATGATACTCAGGTCGACAAGTTATGGGCGCCGGTAGACTTCTCTGATAGCGACAGTCAAGATGAAGGAAACACGACATCACTGCTATACATTTTCATCACTTGCTTCATCGGCGGATTTGTAGCACTGCTCACTCCGTGTGTGTGGCCCATGATTCCACTGACTGTTAGCTTTTTCTTGAAAAAAGGAAAATCACGAGCTAAATCGGTGGCTGACGCATTCATCTACGGAGCATCAATTATAGTGATTTATCTTCTCTTAGGATTGATTATCACAGCTTTGTTCGGAGCAAGTTCATTGAATGCCCTCTCTACAAGCGCTGTATGCAACATTATCTTCTTCCTATTGTTGGTGGTATTCGCAATATCATTTTTTGGCGCGTTTGACATTAAATTGCCGTCATCATGGGCCAACAAAATGGATAGCACAGCCGAAAAGACGACGGGTCTTTTGAGCATATTTTTCATGGCGTTCACCTTAACGCTCGTTTCATTCTCTTGCACAGGCCCAATAATAGGCACTCTGCTTGTTGAGGCCGCAAGCACAGGCGATAAATTCGGTCCGGCCATAGGAATGTTTGGCTTCTCGTTGGCGTTGGCTATTCCATTCTGCTTGTTTGCGATGTTCCCATCATGGCTGCAAAGCGCTCCTCGTTCAGGTGGTTGGATGAACACAGTTAAGGTCGTGCTCGGTTTCATTGAGCTTGCGTTGTCATTAAAGTTCCTCTCTGTCGCCGACTTGGCATACGGATGGCATATACTTGACCGCGAAGCATTTCTGGCCTTGTGGATTGTGATTTTCGCATTGCTTGGCCTTTATCTTCTCGGGAAATTCAATTTTTCACATTATGGGCCGGCTGATAGCAGCGTGGGAACAGTGAGATTCTTTTTAGCTCTGATATCCCTTGCATTCACAGTCTATCTGATTCCGGGACTTTGGGGCGCGCCATTGAAAGGCGTAAGCGCATTTGTCCCCCCATTGTTTACACAAGACTTCAACCTTTACGGTAATAAACTGAAAGAGTATAACGACTATGAAGAAGGTATGCGTGCGGCAAAAGCAGAAGGTAAGCCGGTATTAATCGACTTCTCAGGCTACGGATGCGTAAATTGCCGAAAAATGGAAGGTGCTGTTCTTGACGAAGCGAATGTCCACAATATGATTGACAATAATTTTGTTGTAATCAAGCTTATGGTGGACGAGAAAAGGGAACTGCCGCAGCCGATGGAAGTTGTAGAGAATGGGAAAAAGATTACACTTGACACTTACGGAGATCGTTGGAGCTATTTGCAACGATATAAATTCCAGGCTAACGCACAGCCATACTATGTCATATTGAATAATGATGGCGAGTTGTTATCAGGGCCGTTCTCTTATGACGAGAATATACAAAAGTTCACCCAGTTCCTTGAAAAAGGTATTGACGGTTATAAAAAGTAATGCCTGAACTGACAAATAAGATAAGGAAACTTGTAGCCTCTCTTGATGATGCGAAATCAAGGAGAGAGAGCTGCTTATTTGCTGTAGAGGGCACCAAATGCGTTAACGACACTATCGAGCATTTTGCTTGCCGTTACCTTTTCGCAACTTCCAGGTGGCTTGAGACCCATCACGTCGACTTACACGATGACAACATATATAGAGTCGCTCGTTCCGAAATGGAGCGTATGAGCCATCTAACCACACCGCCTGAGGTTATTGCAGTGTATGAGATCCCCGATGACATACCGGATACGTGTTTCGCTTCCGGTAAACTCTCATTGGCGCTTGACCGTGTGCAGGATCCCGGCAATCTTGGCACCATCATCCGTATTGCCGACTGGTTTGGAATAACCGACATCTTTTGCTCAAATGACACTGTAGATGTTTATAATCCAAAAGTTGTGCAGGCGACTATGGGTGCGATTTCACGTGTCAGAGTTCATTATGTTGATCTCAAAGAATTCCTTACCTCTTGCGAAATACCGGTCTACGGAACCTATCTCGATGGGGAGAATATATTCTCATCAACATTACCGACCGAAGGTATAATCGTAATGGGCAATGAAGGGCAAGGAATATCTGAGGAAATAGGGAAATGCGTCACACATCGCCTCACGATACCATCATATCCTGAAGGAGCTGCGACAAGCGAATCGTTGAATGTAGGTATGGCGACCGCAATAATTGTCGCTGAATTTCGGCGCCGCCAATTTTAAGCAACACAATATAAGAATAGCTCATGGCAAAACAAGAAAAAACAGTGTGGTTTTGCAATAATTGTGGAACTGAATCGTCAAAATGGGTAGGACGCTGTCCCGGTTGCGGAGAGTGGAACACCATGATCGAAGAACGCGTCAGAACCGCAAAAGGCCGCTCATCAGCGCCAATGAAAGGCCAAGAAAGTGTTGTGAGACCAATATCTCAAATTGAGACACAAGAAGAGCAACGCATAAATATGCCGAGCGTGGAGCTTAACCGAGTACTTGGCGGCGGACTTGTGGCCGGATCGCTTGTGCTTATCGGTGGAGAACCCGGCATAGGCAAATCAACACTGGTTTTGCAGAATATACTTTCCATACGCGGCAAAAAAATTCTATATGTGTCGGGGGAAGAGAGCACGAGCCAGCTTAAAATGCGTGCCGACCGCATCGGGCGTCTAAGCGACAATTGCTACATCGTGTGCGAAACGTCTATGGATGCCATCATGGAACACATAAATGCGGTAAAACCGCAGATTGTGGTTGTCGACTCAATACAGACCATAGCATCTGAAAATCTCGAATCGGCGGCAGGCAGTGTAAGCCAAGTTCGAGAATGTTCCGCACAGTTACTCCGATATGCAAAGTCGTCGGGCACGCCGGTCATTCTTATAGGACATATTAACAAAGAAGGCTCTATCGCCGGGCCAAAGGTTCTGGAGCATATTGTAGACGCTGTACTCCAATTTGAAGGCGACGGACATTATATGTACCGTATTCTGCGTTCTATAAAAAACAGATTTGGTTCAACATCCGAATTGGGGATATATGAGATGGTTCAACGAGGCTTGCGGGAAATAACCAATCCTTCGGAATTGTTGTTGTCCCGAAATGGCGACCAAGATCTGTCGGGAGTTGCGATTGGCGTCACACTTGAAGGAATCAGGCCATTTCTTATCGAAGTTCAAGCATTGGTGTCAACAGCCGCCTACGGCACCCCTCAACGGTCGGTTACAGGATTTGACGGAAAACGCATGAATATGCTCCTTGCCGTTTTGGAAAAACGGGTTGGCTTCAAACTGGCGCAGAAAGATGTATTCCTGAACATCGCCGGCGGCCTTAAAGTTAATGACCCGGCATTGGATCTTGCTGTTATATGCGCCATCCTGTCATCTAATGTCGATATGGCTATAGCTCGTGACATATGTATGTCGGGAGAGGTTGGATTATCAGGCGAAATACGTCCTATAACCCGCATAGAACAACGAGTTCTTGAAGCGGAAAAACTTGGATTTTCAAAAATACTTGTGCCCAAAAATAATCTTAAGGGGTTCGACACACGCAGATTGAAAATAGAGATTGAAGAGGTTGCAAAAGTAGAAGAGGCATTCAAAGTGCTTTTCGCCTGAATATTTAGCAACCTTACTTTTCGGCAATCCAAATATGACATTTTAACTTATTAGCCGCATGGGCAGCATACTGATTTGAGGTTTACGATTTTTTCTTTATCTTTGTAAAAGAATCGTTTTTGAAATGGATACCGACACAATTAATGCAGTGGAGTGCTTACAGCGCGGAATGACTATACTTTACCCCACCGATACCGTGTGGGGAATCGGTTGCGATGCCGTATGTGACGATGCCGTAAAACGAATCTATGCGCTGAAACGCCGCAGCGACTCCAAGTCAATGTTAGTACTTGTTGATTCAATTGAAATGCTGTCACGATATGTTTCAGAACTCCCTGAAGAAGTAATTCAACTCATCAACGATTCCGAACGGCCTACAACTGTGATTTTGCCGGGAGCCAAAGGATTAGCGCCGTCACTTATAGCGTCCGACGGCAGTGTGGGATTCCGTGTAAGCCGCGACCCCTTCTCTGCCGGTCTTTGCCGCTATTCGGACCATCCGATAGTGTCGACATCGGCCAATATAAGCGGAGAGCCTTCAGCTCGTAATTTCAGTGAAATCTCTGACTTAATAAAAAACGGCGTTGACTACGTATGCACAACTCGCAGAGATGACGACGAGCTTGGCATTCCATCACGCATTTTAAAATTAGAATCAGACAAAACCATAACCGTAATAAGAAATTGACACTTACCGCTAAACAACGGATAATGTACATTGCTGGCGATTTTTTATCGACCAATGTGGCAGTGTGTCTTTTTTCTATGGCTCGCTATTATCTCGATGATGCGGCACATCAGTTCGGTTCATTACAATCCTATCTGCTACATGGCCCGGTTGTCGAAGAACAATTATTGTTTCCATTAGGAATGTTGTTCATTTATTGGCTTTCGGGTTACTATAATCATGTATTCATGAAATCACGGTTGCAGGAGCTTGAGCGAACATTCTCCAATTGCTTTGCGGGGACAATCGTGTTCTTCTTCATCGCATTGATAAATGACCTACGCCCTGACAGAATCCACACTTACCTACTGCTCCTCATTTTATTCGGTCTACTGTTCATTTGCGTCTATCCGATGAGAAAATTTGTTTCCGGTATCGGACGGCAAAAAGTGGAATCAGGAGTATGGGGAATAAACACTCTTGTCATAGGAAGCGGTAAAGAATCAATTGAAATGGCCAAACGCATTGAGAATCGCCGCATGGTCATGGGTTACCGTGTCATGGGACTATTGGATTCATCAACTTCCGGAAGCACAGTCACCGACTACCCGGTATTTTCCATTGATAACATCGATGAAACCATCCAGCGACATGATATAAAAGCATTTATATTGGCATCGCAGCAGAATACTGAGCAAATGCGAAAACTTGTCAACCGATTGTTGCCGACCGGTTGTTCCGTTCTTATATCCCCCGACGCCTACGAGATATTAACCACCAGAATAAGGACATCCAATGTGTCGGGAGAACCGTTAGTAGATATATCGTCATCCAATATCCCAGATAGCACATTGAACATAAAAAGAGTGTTTGATGTGATTTTATCCGTAATTGGAATAATTATAGCCTCTCCATTAATCGGAGTTCTTGCCTTATGGATAAAATTAGATTCTCCGGGCAGCGTGATTTTCAAGCAAGAAAGAATTGGTCGGCATAAAAAGCCGTTCACTATGTATAAATTACGCACAATGGTGGCTGATGCGGAACATTCAGGGCCTGCGCTTTCCCGGACGAATGACCCTCGCGTGACCCGCATAGGCTCAGTCATGCGCAAATACCGGCTTGATGAACTTCCGCAATTCTGGAACATATTAAAAGGTGATATGTCGTTTGTCGGGCCAAGACCGGAACGCGAATATTATGTCGCTCAATTATACAACCATGTTCCTGCCTATTCACTTATACATCAAGTAAAGCCGGGACTGACTTCTTGGGGTATGGTGAAATACGGATATGCCTCCAATATCGATGAAATGATAGAGAGACTCCGCTATGATCTTATATATCTTGACAATGTGTCATTCGGAATTGACATTAAGATTTTGATTTACACATTAAAAACCGTCTTAACAGGAAAAGGGTTATGATGACGAAATTCGGCAAAATGAAATTACACGCCTCCAGTTGGTTCTATGCGTTGCTGACGTGGAGGGAAAGACATATAAAAGAAAAAAATCTCATACTCATCCTCGCTTTGATTACAGGAATAGTGTGTGGATTTGCCGCGCTTGCGTTCAAGTGGATGATACATTTCATCGCAAGTACATTATTGCTCAATATCGACATAACCAGCGGCAACTACCTTTACCTGCTCTACCCGCTAATAGGCATTGTCATCGTCAGCCTTTATGTAAAATATGTGGTTAAAGACAATATATCCCACGGAGTAACGCGCGTGCTTTACGCCATTTCACAAAATAAAAGCCGCTTAAAGCCTCACAATTGCTACACAAGCGTGGTAGCCTCGTCGATAACTATCGGCTTTGGAGGATCGGTCGGCGCCGAGGGGCCTATTGTGGCTACCGGAGCTGCTATTGGGTCAAACCTCGGACAAATATTCAGGCTTTCACCGAGACTGTTGATGATTCTTGTGGGCTGCGGAGCCGCCGCAGGTATATCGGGTATCTTCAAGGCGCCGCTAGCAGGAACTCTTTTCACTTTGGAGGTGCTTATGCTCGATCTCACGACAGTGTCGGTAATGCCGCTTCTCATCTCATCAATTTCGGCGGCTACTGTGGCGTATGTTTTTACCGGATATGAAACGCAATTCTTTTTCGCCCAAAGCGATGTATTTGTAGCCGGTCGTATTCCCTACGTCATCGCATTGGGTATATTATGCGGATTCGCATCGCTATACTTTATCCGCGTAATAAATTTCATGGAAGGATTTTACTCGAAAATAAAAAACACTTGGGTAAAAGCATCGATAGGAGGAGCTATTCTTGCTTGCCTCATCTTCTTCTTCCCACCGCTTTACGGAGAAGGTTATGAAGTGATAACCGCCATGTTGAACGGAGACCCCGGAGCCGCTGTCGACGGTTCTATATTTTACGGCGACCGAAATAACGCATGGTTCATCATCCTATATGTAGGAGGACTATGTCTAACCAAAGCCTTTGCCACATCCTCCACCAATGGAGCGGGAGGTGTCGGCGGCACATTTGCTCCGTCATTGTATCTCGGATGCATGATAGGTTTTTTCTTTTCTTATTTGCTCAACCACCTTGGGTTCGGAATTGACTTGTCGGTCAAAAATTTCGCATTATTGGGAATGGGCGGAGTGATGGCAGGTGTTATGCACGCCCCGTTGATGGCAATCTTCCTCACTGCGGAACTGACCGGAGGATATAATCTGTTTCTACCATTGCTGATCGTGTCGATCATCTCCTACGGAACAATAAAGATTTTTGAACCGTACAGCATCTATGCCATACGTCTTGCAAAGCGTGGAGAACTATTAACCCACCATAAGGATAAGTCGGTATTACGCCTGCTCAAAATAAACAGCGTGATTGAGGATGATTTCATGAAAGTGAGACCGGAAATGAGTCTTAAACAAATGGTGGATGTAATTTCCCAATCCAACCGCAACCTGTTTCCCGTGGTCGACGACAAGGATATGCTAATGGGAGTAGTTCTTCTGGATGACATACGAAACATCATGTTCCGCCCCGATCTTTACAAGCGTATGTTCGTAAATAAATTCATGACAGCCCCGCCGGCAAAAATTGAATTAGGCGACACAATGGAGAATGTTATGAAAACTTTCGACCGGACAGGGGCATGGAATCTTCCGGTAGTAGAAAATGGACGATATGTAGGTTTTGTGTCAAAATCAAAGATTTTCAATTCCTATCGTCGTGTGTTGAGACACTATTCCGAGGACTGAGGACTCGACTTTTTTTGAAAATTTTTCGTTATACTGTTACAAATGTCGTTCCGCTGCGTTATAGGGGTAAGAGGTCAAAGAGAAGCAGTGGAAGAAAATATCCTGACAACGACTTTTCAGCAATTGCGACGCAAACTTCAGCATCTCGCCAGTTCTATACTTGGAGATGACGAAGATGCAGAGGATGCCCTTCATGACGCTTTTTGCCGTCTATGGACATCTTATCTTGGCCTGGTCAGCCTCATTCTTACGTTCAAGTTTGGCAACCTTTTTGCGGA
>CAZELD010000017.1:0-36717 GCA_964512855.1 uncultured Muribaculum sp. | reverse complement strand
CCTAAAACATCTCTGGCATGAGGACAAAGGATTTCGTTTAGCTATGATGCGGAATAAATGTGTCGCAACTGCTATTGGAGACTATATTATCGAGATTGACGGTGACGTGATTTTACATCATGATTTCGTAAAAGACCATATTTCATTTGCTAAACGCGGATACTATATCAAAGGCGGAAGGACAAACCTTGGGCGTAAACTGACTGACAAACTATTACAAAGAGGCGTTCTGCGTCCATTGAACTTCCTGACACCTGGAATCGAAAGCAAGCCGGAAAATGCGCTCCATCTACCTGCAATCGCTCTACTTATATCATCGCATTATCGTAAAAAACGAGAAACAGCGCTTGGCTGTAATATGTCTTTTTTCAAAGACGATTTTATTGCTATAAATGGGTATGATGAGTTTTTTGAGGGATGGGGCGGCGAAGACGGAGATATAGGCAGCCGCTTTCAATCCTACGGGCTCAAAAAATGTCATTTAAAATTTGCCGGTATAATTTTTCATCTTTGGCATGAAGACTGGTATATGTACAATAAAGATAAAAATTACGAATACAGCAAACGCACCGATAAACCTATACGGTGTAATAATGGGATTGACAAATATTTAGCTCAGTAACATAAGCTTTTCAGTTTGCGCCCTATAAATATCAGTTAATTTACCGTTTTATGATTCGTAGTTGGTGGGATCGGCTATACCGGCGTCGCGCATCGCTTCTTTTCGTTCTACACAGGTGCCGCATTTACCGCAATGCTTCTCTCCCCCTTTATAGCATGAATATGTGAGAGAATAATCCACGCCTATCTTTTTTCCAATGCGCGCAATGTCGCTCTTTGTGATTCCTGTATATGGCGCTATCAACTCCACTTTCATTCCGGTGCCCTCATTTACCGCCAGATTCATAGCGTCGATAAATCCTTTCCTACAATCAGGATATATCGCATGGTCTCCGCCATGGTTGGCAATCATAATTCGCGATAGACCTCGGGATTCTGCTATTCCGGCTGCAATAGACAGCATTATCCCATTTCGGAACGGCACCACGGTCGAACTCATGTTTTCAGATGTATAATGCCCTTCAGGAATCGCCTCAGCACCTTCCAACAACGACGATTTAAAATAATTGCGGAAGAATCTGAGCGGAATAATCAAATGTTCAATTCCGAGCAGCTCGCAATTCCTTTTTGCCATTTCAATCTCCCTCACCGCATGGTTGCTTCCGTAGTCAAAGGTTACGGCAATGGCTATCTCCTCTTTTCTATCGTGAAGAAGGGTCACAGAATCCATCCCCCCCGATAAAATGATCAATGATGTCTTCTTCATTATATATATCCTTTATTAAAAGCTTGTTGAATAATAACCTGAAGGGGGAGCTACCAACCGCCCCTGTCCGCTGACCCGGATATACACAAAAAACAGAAGATGATGATTAATCGCTTTAAATCAGCAGGTTAATAACATCTTCTGCTTACTGTTTTTTCTCCTTTGCGTCAAATATATGCTTGACACAGCGTCTTGTGGTAGCGGGATCGAGAATTGAACTCGAGACCTCCGGGTTATGAATCCGACGCTCTAACCAACTGAGCTATCCCGCCATTCCCGTTTTGCGAGTGCAAAGTTAATGTATAGTTTTTAATTTTGCAACACCTTTAAGCGATTTTTGTCGTCCTATCACAAAAAAAGATGTAAAAATATCGACAACCCCTCGCTGCTATCAATGAATTTTAGTAATTTTGCATTTATAAAACAGTTATCACATTACAAGATATGAACGAATTAGCAAAGACCTACAATCCGTCGGATGTTGAAGACAAGTGGTACAGCTATTGGATGGAGCATGATCTATTTAAGTCTACTCCCGACCAACGCGAGCCTTACACCATTGTGATACCGCCACCAAATGTCACCGGTATTCTTCACATGGGCCATATGCTGAACAACACCATACAAGACATCTTAATACGCCGCGCGCGCACTGAAGGCAAAAACGCACTTTGGGTGCCTGGAACCGACCATGCGGCAATTGCCACTGAAGCCAAGGTTGTGGCAAAGCTTGCCACTGAAGGGATCAAAAAGAGCGATTTGTCGCGCGAGGAGTTCCTGAAGCATGCTTGGGAGTGGAAAGAGAAGTATGGCGGCACCATTCTTGAGCAGCTTAAAAAGCTCGGAGCGTCATGCGACTGGAGCCGCACAGCTTTCACGATGGACGATATAAGATCGGCGAGTGTGATAAAAGTTTTCTGTGAACTATATCATAAAGGACTCATATACCGCGGCAAGCGCATGGTCAACTGGGATCCCAAGGCTTGCACCGCGCTGAGCGACATCGAGGTCATCTACAAGGAGGAGCATAGCAAGCTCTATTATCTCCGTTATAAAATAGTGGGCGAAGACGGTTATGCGATTGTAGCGACCACTCGTCCTGAAACAATCATGGGCGACACAGCGATGTGTATTAATCCTAATGACCCGAAGAACCAGCACCTGAAGGGCAAGAAGGTGATTGTTCCGCTTGTAAACCGCGAGATTCCGGTGATTGAAGACGATTATGTCGACATTGAGTTTGGTACGGGATGCCTTAAAGTCACTCCGGCTCATGACATGAACGACAATATGCTCGGGGCGAAACACAATCTTGGAACTATCGATATTTTCAACGATAACGGAACGATAAGCGAAGCCGCCGGAATGTATGTGGGCATGGATCGTTTTGATGTCCGCAAGCAGATCGCGCTGGATTTGCAGGCTGCCGGATTGATTGAAAAGATTGAGGACTACGAGAACAAGGTGGGATATTCGGAACGCAATATCGATACTGCGACCGAGCCTCGCCTATCCGACCAGTGGTTCTTGAAAATGGAAGACATTTCACGTCCTGCCCACAAAGCAGTGATGGAAGATTTCATAAAATTCGTTCCAGAAAAGTTCAAGAACACCTACAATACATGGATGACTGAAATCAAGGATTGGTGTATATCCCGCCAGTTGTGGTGGGGTCACAGAATCCCCGCATACTATCTTCCTGACGGGTCATTTGTGGTAGCCGAGACTCCTGAAAAGGCGCTTGAAGAGGCAATGAGCCAAACGGGTAATGCGTCACTCACTCTCGACGATCTCCGTCAAGATGAAGACTGCCTTGACACATGGTTCTCTTCATGGTTGTGGCCGATATCGTTGTTCAACGGCATCCTTGATCCCGGTAACGAGGAGTTGAAGTATTACTACCCGACTACAACTCTTGTAACCGGTCCTGACATTATTTTCTTCTGGGTGGCGCGCATGATTATCGCCGGATATGAATTTGTAGGAGATATGCCTTTCAAAAATGTGTACTTCACCGGCATTGTCAGGGATAAAATTGGACGTAAAATGTCAAAACAATTCGGCAACTCGCCTGATCCTCTCGATCTAATCGCCACATACGGAGCCGATGGTGTGCGTATGGGAATGATGCTTGCCGCTCCTGCCGGAAACGACGTTTTCTACGATGATAAGCTATGCGAGCAAGGCCGTAACTTTTGCAATAAAATTTGGAACGCATTCCGTTTGGTGAAAGGATGGAATGTGGCAGACTGCAAACAGCCTGAATCTTCAAGGCTCGCTATAGAGTGGTTTGAATCTCAATTAAGCAGCACTCTTAACGAAGTTCAAGATCTATTCGGAAAATTCCGTCTGTCGGAAGTACTTATGGCTATTTACCGACTTTTCTGGGACGAATTTTCATCCTGGTACCTTGAAATGATAAAACCGGCTTACGGTGAAGCTATCGACAGAACATCGTATAACGCCACTTTACGATTCTTTGACATATTGCTTCGCGCATTGCATCCATTCATGCCTTTCATTACCGAAGAATTATGGCAGCATCTTCAGGAGCGCAAACCGGGAGAATCAATCATGTATGCCCTATTGCCTGACATGACGGCTCCGAAGAATGACGTTATCGCATCAATGCAGAGCGCGAAAGATGTGATTGTAGGCGTTAGAAGCGTAAGGGCCGAGAAGAATATTTCGCATAAAGAACCACTTGAATTAAATGTGCTCGGCGATTGGGACAATACTCTTGATGCGATTATAAAAAAGCTTGCCAACCTTTCATCAATTAATCCCAATATGTCAAAGGACCCGGCGGCTTCGATATTTATGATTGGGACCAAGGAGTTCAATATTCCTATCACTTCCTCGATCGATGTTGAAGCCGAGCTATCCAAGCTAAATAAAGAATTGGCATATTATCAAGAATTTTTGGAAAAAGTGTTGAAAAAACTCTCTAACGAGCGATTTGTCAATAACGCGCCTGAAGCTGTTGTAGCAGTGGAACGCAATAAGCAACGAGACGCCGAATCCAAGATTTCAACCATCAAAGCAAGCATAGAAGCCCTAAAAGGCAAATAATATTCAAGGCTACATTGCTATCATTCAGCGAGAAACGCACATATATGTTTTAAAACATAAGCGTGTTTCTCGCTTTTTTCAATAAATTTTCATAATTTGCGTTGGATATAAACTTTTTTAGATAATTAAAACTCTCTAATAACATGAAGGTTTACCAAACTAACGGAATTAAGAACATCGCCTTGCTTGGAAGCAAGGGATCAGGAAAAACCACACTTGCGGAGTCAATGCTCTTTGAGTGTGGAGTTATAAAACGCCGCGGCACTGTAGAGGCAGGGAATACAGTCAGCGATTATTTCCCGGTGGAGAAAGAGTATGGTTACTCAGTGTTCTCTACCATTTTTTATGCAGAATTCGGAGGTAAAAAGCTCAATGTGATTGACTGTCCGGGAAGTGACGACTTCGTTGGAAACGCAATCACAGCATTGAACGTGACCGACACCGGCGTTATCCTCGTCGACGCTCAGTATGGCGTGGAAGTGGGCACGCAGAACATCTTCCGCACTACCGCATCCTTGAAAAAACCGGTTATTTTCGCATTGAACCAACTCGATGGAGATAAGGCCGATTACGAGCACGTAATCGAACAGATGAGAGAGATTTTCGGATCCAAAATCACTCCGATACAATACCCGCTTAATGTTGGCCCGGGATTTAATTCCATGATCGATGTGCTTCTCATGAAAAAATATTCATGGGGGCCTGACGGAGGAGTGCCTACAATTGAAGAGATTCCGGCTGAAGAAATGGAACGCGCTAATGAATTGCATCAAGCTCTGGTTGAAGCCGCAGCGGAAAACGATGAGACCTTAATGGAAAAATTTTTCGACCAAGGACATCTCACCGAAGACGAGATGCGAGAAGGCATCCGTAAAGGGTTGGTTGACCGTTCTATTCTCCCGGTATTCTGCGTCAGCGCGCTCAAGGACATGGGCGTTCGCCGCATGATGGAATTCCTTGGAAATGTAGTGCCATTCGTTGAAGATATGCCGGCTCCTGTTGACACTGAGGGCAATGAGGTTAAACCTGACAGCAATGGGCCTCTTTCCTTATTTATGTTCAAAACGACAGTGGAACCACATATCGGCGAAGTAAGTTACTTCAAAGTCATGAGCGGAACCCTAACCCCCGGAGTGGATCTCACCAATGTCGACAGAGGCAGCAAAGAGCGAATCGCGCAGATATTCTGCGTGTGCGGGCAAATAAAAACTCAGGTTGACAAGCTATGCGCCGGCGATATTGGAGCCACGGTAAAACTTAAAGACGCGCGCACAGGGAACACGCTTGATGAAAAAGGATGTGAATATAAATTTGATTTCATCAAATATCCGGCGCCAAAGTACCAACGCGCTATCCGTCCTGTAACAGAAAGCGACGCAGAAAAGTTAAGCGAGATATTGACCCGTATGCATGAAGAGGATCCGACATGGGAAATTCAGCAATCAAAGGAATTGAAACAAACAATTCTATCCGGACAAGGAGAATTCCATCTACGCACATTAAAATGGCGAGTGGAGAACAATGATAAACTCCCCATCATTTTTGAGGAACCCAAAATTCCATATCGCGAAACAATAACCAAGGCAGCCCGTGCGGACTATCGCCATAAAAAGCAATCAGGGGGCGCAGGGCAATTTGGAGAGGTTCATCTTATTATCGAGCCTTATTATGAAGGTATGCCGGCTCCCGACACCTACAAATTCGGGAATCAAGAATTCAAGATGAATGTACGCGACACCCAAGAAATTCCATTGGAATGGGGCGGTAAGCTCGTTGTCAACAACTGTATCGTCGGAGGCGCAATCGACGCTCGTTTCATCCCTGCCATTGTAAAGGGATTGATGGATCGCATGGAACAAGGCCCATTGACGGGATCATACGCGCGTGACGTTAGAGTTTGCATATATGACGGAAAAATGCATCCGGTAGACTCTAATGAAATTTCATTCCGTCTTGCCGGGCGTAACGCTTTCAGCGAAGCATTCCGCAACGCCAACCCCAAAATACTTGAACCGGTATATGACGTCGACGTTATGGTTCCGGCCGATGTGATGGGCGATGTGATGAGTGATTTGCAAGGACGCAGAGCCATCATTATGGGAATGTCAAGCGAAAACGGATTTGAGAAAATTTCCGCGCGTGTTCCATTGAAAGAGATGTCAAGCTACTCCACCGCGCTTAGTTCAATAACAGGAGGGCGCTCATCTTTCACCATGAAATTCTCATCGTATGAACTTGTACCGTCAGATGTGCAAGAGAAGCTTCTCAAAGCCTATGAAGAAGCTAATTCAGAAGATTAATATTTTCACTTCCATACCTAACCGAGGAGAGCTTGCCGAGACGGCAAACTCTCCCCTATTTTTCATATATCGTAATAATGCTTAGATCAGTCCGTTGCCGGTCTTTATTATGTCAATCATTATCGGCTTTAGTCCTCCAACAAAACATTCCACGGCGATAACCATTAGAATAAGTCCCATAAGACGCATCATCACATTGTTGCCTGTTTCACCGAGAATATCCACAAGTTTTGTTGACGCTCTTAAAATAAGGTAGGTGATTACATAAATTATCGCTATGCTCAATATTAGGGTAAGCTTCATTTGCCATGAGTTAGCATCCTCCATGAGCATAATGCCGTTTGCGATAGCTCCGGGACCGCAAAGCATTGGTATAGACAACGGAGTTATTGAGATATCGTTTGCATATACTTTGACTTCTTCATCTTTCAATTTGGTGTTTGAATATTGTGCATGAAGCATATCGTAGCCAATTTTCAGAATTATAATCCCGGCCGCTATGCGGAATCCATTCGCCGAAATCCCGAACAGCGAGAACAGAATCTGTCCGCACACAGTAAATCCGATCAGGATTATAAATGATATTACTGTGGCTCTTTTTACTATTCTGTTACGTTGCTCACAATCCATGCCTTTAGTCATGGCAAGCAATACAGGCATAGTTCCAAGAGGATTAGTCAAAGTAAAAAACGAAGTCAAGCATATAAATGCGAACGGTAGCAAATTATCCATATACACTTTATTTATCTTAGGTCTCGACAAAATTAATACTAATATTTTTCTTCTCGATTATCTTTCATTAAATTTTCATAAAAATATCAGCATCTAAATTGCGTCTAAATTTCATTCCTCCTTAACGTCTCCACTCGTTGCTGCCTCTTGCTTTCTCTGTTTTTCCGCATCCCAATCTTTCGTGAATTGATCCCATTGCGAATTCCAACTCTTGTTTGCCCTATAATTACTTATGCCAGTCGCAGTTTTTAAAAGCTGAAACACCCGATGTCCGAAATTCTTCTTTACAGCACGTCGTCCCATTAATCTCCTGTCAGGGGCGACATCTAATCTCACATCCCCTTTATCAATACAATTCACTCTATCTACAAGTGCCTGGATTGATGGTTGCAGATCGGGAGCATCCTGTGGTTCGTATATTTCAATTGCATCAGCGTCAAATTTTCGGTCATACCAT
Source organism: uncultured Muribaculum sp. (assembly GCA_964512855.1). Classification (GTDB taxonomy): domain Bacteria; phylum Bacteroidota; class Bacteroidia; order Bacteroidales; family Muribaculaceae; genus Muribaculum. Next base: position 28,829 of record CAZELD010000017.1, on the reverse strand, counting down.
TTTTTTAGCCTCACTTACAGTGATATATTCTTTGTCTATAATATATATATTTCCGCATAAGTGCTCACAAAAAATTGTTCATCCACACGATTGAATTTAAACATTTCGTGTCCACGGCCATTTGATTCGATATTAAAAGAATACCCGGTTAGATCTATCGGAGCCAATGAATCATCAACAATATCGATATCTAACCGTAAAATTCTCAAAATCAATCCTGTTTCGGAAGAATCCTGACAAATTGGGAACCCATTTTCGACTCGCCGTATCTGCAAGCACGTTTACATCAATTGTTACTGTGCCGTCGTTTTTCATCCAAGAATCAGCGACAACCACACAAATCGAACTCCCCTCCAAAACAAATGCTGAAAGGAAAACCACAATAGCCGCAATAACGCTACGTAATGTATTTATGGGCTGTTTAATACGCATTATTTATATCGCTGTGATGGAGAACGGATGCCGGAAACTCCATAATTGTCAGCGGCAAAATTATATTAATAGCGGCACACTCCAATGGGTATGCCGCTTTTAATATGATAGTTATAACTTAAATTAACGATATGTAGTCTGTGCAATAGTGGTGGGTTGTGATTGCGTCTGAGGCTGCGCACAAACTTGAGGTTGAGAATAAACCGGTGTCTGTTGCGGCTGTGCCACTTGTTGTGGTTGAGCATACATCTGATTCTGTTGAACCGGTTGTTGTACGGGTTGTTGTACTGCCTGTCTTACACCTGTCGAGTATTGAGAATAATTTTGTGGCTGAACATAATTTTGTGATTGCACGTAGCCCTGCTGCTGTGCTTGCATAGGCATCTGCGCCATACCTTGAACCTGTCCATTATAATTTCGCATCATAGGCGTTGTCTGTCCATAATATTGCTGCTGCATTGGGACTGACTGTAATATAGGATCAGGAGCATCCGTTTTAAGCACCTCAATACGTCCGATATTCGCGCGATCCACAATTAACTCAAACGGATATTGAATGGATGGACATCCAGCCTCAGTCACTCTTACTATAAATGAAACATTATCGCCAACGATTGATCCTAATTGGAATGAATAACGGCTTTCAGTCTTTTTCTCTACCGGCAGCAATAGATTGTCGGAGCCGATAACTTCCACCATTCTATAATACATCCCGTTATCATCTGCATTACTCCACTCCTTATTTATATCCATATCGACAAGGATACGGTCGGTTGTATTCGGAACCAATCCGGTACCTACAACTTTCACATCATAATCTCTGATATACCACGCCGGCACTCTAACCGGAAAATCGGCTGACAAAAGTCCATCATATTTTAATGCGAACTTATATTCGTAGGTCTGCAATGCGTCAGAAGCGTCTGCCGGTATGACCATACGACAGTCATAACTCAATGAATTGCCCTCAATGCTTTTATTCTCTTTACGAGTGTCGATTTGGATGTCGCAGGTATTTGTCCGGTCAATAATACGCGCATTCTCGCAGTTGATATATGTTGGCATTAGCATAGTAAGTTTACCATTATAGAACTGGTGGTTAAAACCTATCGGTTCGTCATTGTTCAATTTGAAAACAAACTGATTATCCGGATCCACAATAATTACTCCGTATTCCCCATCACGTGAAACTACAGCACGATTACCGCAAAGCATAGTCACTTCATCAAATTGAGGCGGAAGTATTACTTGACCTTTATAAACCAAGCCGTAAGTGCCATTATCTTCAAGAACGGCCAAATTTGTTTTATATTCAACATCTTTATCAGATGGCACGTTGAAATCTTCCGGTTCCTTACCTGTCAATTCGGTACGTTTCAATCTCATTGCCCGGTCAAAACGGAACAAACCGTTCTTTGTGCCAAGAACATATCCCGACTCACCATCAGGAACAGGAATCGCTTCTTTACGTAGAGTTTCAACTGTTGTTTTTTTCACATCGGCAGGATTAAGAGCTAATGGCACAGCAGTCATTGATGAGCCGTCGATAGTGTACACTTTCTTTTTAGCCACACAAATAGCTGAACCGTTATTGAATGACGACATAAAAACTACATCTTTTGGATCCACACCTGAAATTGGAACGATATCAAATGATGAATTTATGACATCAAACTCCAACGCGCCTGAATCATCAGTAGAAAGACTTCGTGAAATGGCCTTACCTTCAAAAAAAGGATAAGCATCTATGAATGGCCCGACGAGCCTTTCACCGTCAGTGCTGAGATAAAAGTAGTCATCTCCTTTTTGCACCGGCATAAATCCGGAAGAGAATCCGCCAATTCCGGGCACAATAGAATATTCACCCTTGGTAACATCCTTAATTTTACCGTTGCCATCAATTATGGCAACAAATTTACCATCTTTAATAACCGGAGCATGACCTTCCGAGAAAGGCATGATACTATCATATTCCACAGGCAAAACGGATTTACCGGAACCATCAATCAATCCGACTTTCCCTTGTTGTTTGATTTGATACAATCCACTTTCAAGCAGTTTGATGTCCTCATATTGTGGGAGAACCGCCCACTTTGCAATTTGCGCAGAGGCCGAAGGCGCAATAAGACAGCCTAAGATAAAGGCGCTAACCAATCGATCGTACTTCATTTTCCCGTCAATTAATATTTTTCACTTTTATAAATAACTCCGCATCTAAAGCCTCATTTAATTAATAATTGAAACTAATAAACGCTTTTAATTATTAAACCCAGAAATCCAAGTCAAGTTCACGACGGGTGTGTGAAGATTTATTAAATGCCATTCATTTCAGTTAAATATTTCCAGTATCTTACGGGCATATCTTGCCTTTGTTTGCGAGGATTCAATCGTTCCATTATGGCGGTGGATTTAAAATATGTACGCCAAAGTCGCTGAAACATAAGCTCTTCTTCATCCAGTTTATCAATTGGCAATTTTCCGGAATTCATATATTCAAGGTTCTTATCAAGCTGAATTCTTTTTAACTCTTGTTTATTATGATAATAGCCATAATCTCGTAATCGATCATAAATAATGAAGCTTTGGTCTCGGAATCTATCCTTAAAATGGGTTAACGTAAATGGCAAAATGTCGAACATAGGTTCAATTAGCGCAAAATAAGTTCCATCAATTCCTTTTTGAAACCGCAAAAATTGCAAGATTCGATGAGCCTCCCCTCTCACTCTGCGACATTCCTTAAATACAGCCAATACCGCAGGATCGGAAAAATCGCTTTCAATTGACATCTTAGATGTGACAGCGCGGCAAACGAACCGGAAAGCGTGCATAGGGAAATCGGCATCATCTGTAAGGAATGCTGTGACGAGCGCGCTTCCGGCACCGGCAGATAATACTTTTGATAATTTAGTCCATACTCTACCCGCTTTTGTTTCATCGGTCACTACGTCATGCGCCATATCATAAAATAGCGGCAACGCATCATCAGGCCGATATAATCCGACAGGAACCTCTTTCATAAAAAAAGAATCAAATACTGCGGTAAGAAGCCCGTCAAAACTACCGTCAAAACGAAAAATCTTCATGAAAAATCAAGCGTAAGTTGTTCCGGATTCTCTCCATTGCGTCGGCTTACAAGTTGCCTTCTCACATATTCAGGCGACACGTCACAAATGGATGGTGAGCAAAGTTCTCCGCAGGTTATAAAATATTTCGCGCGATTCATAGCTACCCCTATCTTTTTAAGATTATAGGAGGTTAATCGTCTAAATTTACGAGCATTTATTATCAATAACGCCGACTTAACACCAATTCCGGGCACTCTCAATATCATTTCGTATGGCGCCTTATTAACATCTACCGGAAAAGCTTGCGGATGTCTCAATGCCCATCCAAGTTTAGGATCTACATCAAGGTCAAGATTCGGCTTATCGGGTTCCGTTATTTCTTCAGCCTTAAAGTGATAAAATCTCATCAACCAATCGGCTTGATACAATCGGTTCTCTCTAACGAGCGGCGGTTGTTTAAGCACGGGAAGACGTTTATCATATTCATTGACCGACACATACCCGGAATAGTAAACTCTTCTCATAGTCGGCATTCCGTATAGAGATGATGAAACTTGAAGAATCTGACGGTCGGTGTCGGGCGATGCCCCGACAATCATCTGCGTACTTTGGCCGGCGGGCACAAATCTCGGAACATGGCGCATCCGTTTTCGATCTTCAGTGCGTTCCAATGCGCCCTGGCGAATATACCCCATTGGTTCATATACGCTTTTGTGACTCTTCTCCGGCGCAAGATATTTAAGAGATTCTTCTTGCGGAATCTCAATATTCACACTCATTCTATCGGCATATTTCCCGGCTTCATTCACCAGTTCTCGAGATGCGCCGGGAATACTCTTCAAATGTATGTAACCGTTGAAATGATGAATCTCACGAAGATCTTTAGCGATACGAGCTATACGCTCCATCGTATAATCAGGATTACGCACCACGCCTGAACTCAAGAAAAGGCCTTCAATATAGTTGCGCCGATAAAATTCCATTGTTATGTTCACAATCTCACTTACGGAAAGCGTTGCGCGCGGTATATCATTACTTCGCCTGTTTATGCAGTAGGCGCAATCATACATACAATAATTCGTGAGCATGATTTTCAATAGTGAGATACAACGGCCGTCGGCGGCAAAACTATGACACACTCCGACTCCACCAACAGTATTGCCTACTCCATTGCCATTATTGCGTCGCACAGTTCCGCTTGATGAACATGACACGTCATATTTTGCGGCTGCGGCTAAAATCTTTAATTTTTCAAGAACTGCTTCTGTCATAGTCGACAAATTTACATATAACATCAGCACAACCCGTGCACATCTAAGTTAAAAAGAGCTTAACGCATTTCGCAGGCGATTTACGAACTCATAATTCTTCAATCCCCATTTAGGGTAAATAAGCAATTCTTCAGGCGATTGGCTTGTAAAGCGTTCTATCGCTATTTCTGGATTTATCCGCTTGACTATTTCAACACAAAGATTAATATATTCATCCACGCTAAACCGAGGCACGTCATATTTTCCATTAATCACATCATTTGCCATGACAGCCCCTTTCACGAGTTGCAATTGATGAAATTTCACTGTCGAAATAGGCAATTCAGAAATAGCGTCAACAGTGCGCAGCATCATCTCCCGCGTCTCACCCGGAAGACCCATTATCAAGTGCAATCCGACCAACAATCCTCTACTCGCCGCGCGTTGTGCCGCATCTACAGTTTGCTCCCAAGTGTGACACCTGTTTGTAAGGCTTAGAGTTTCATTATGAGAAGTTTCAGCGCCATACTCGACAAGCACAAAAGTTCGGTCGTTAAGCTCGGATAGATAATCCAATACATTATCAGGAGCACAATCCGGACGAGTGCCGATTATAATTCCCACCACATCATCGACCGAAAGCGCCTCTTCATATAGATTTTTCAATCGATCAATCTCGCCATGGGTATTCGTGTAAGCTTGGAAATAGGCAAGGTATTTCATCTCAGGATATTTCCTGCTGAAAAAGCGTTTTCCCTCCTCAAGTTGCTGTGCCACACTTTTATTCGGCGCGCAATATCCTGGATTAAATGTCTGATTATTGCAATAAGTACAACCTCTTGTTCCGATTGTTCCATCACGATTGGGGCATGAAAATCCGGCATTAACCGATATTTTCTGCACTTTTACATCAAAATGCTCTTTGAGAAACGCGCTGAAGTCTTTGTATAACATAATTATAGCCGAGTACTTCTATTCAGCAAATATGCGTCCAGAATAGTCATTGCCGCCATTGCTTCAACCACAGGAACCGCGCGCGGCAACACACATGGATCATGACGGCCGCGAGCCTGCAATTCAGCGGGAGCGCCACAATCATCAACCGTATTCACGCATTTCAACAAAGTCGCTACAGGCTTAAACGCCACACGGAAATAGATATCCATTCCATTGGATATTCCGCCCTGAATACCTCCGGAATGATTGGTCGCCGTTTTAAGGTGATGGACATCGGAGGATGGCATAAAATTGTCAATCATTTCAGAGCCGCGGCAGCCAACGCCATTAAACCCCATACCATAATCAAATCCTTTGGCTGCATTTATGCTCAGCATAGCGCCTCCAAGCATAGCGTGCAATTTTCCAAATGCCGGCTCACCAAGTCCAACCGGAACACCTGTGATGACACCGGTAATCACTCCGCCCACTGTATCTCCATCTTTTTTCACCCGCTCAATCAAATCTATCATGTCGGCTGCCGCATTTTCATCAGGACATCTTACTATGTTTTTTTCAATCAGCGCAGGATCATAGTGTGTGTAATCCTTATCCAAACAAATACTTCCCACTTGCGAAGTATATGCATAAACATTTATTCCAAGCGTCGACAAGGCCTGACGGGCAAATGCGCCGCCAACCACTCTTGACAATGTTTCTCTCGCCGATGAACGCCCCCCGCCGCGATGGTCTCTAAGCCCATACTTTTCGGTATAAGTATAATCAGCGTGTGAAGGGCGGAATGTATGGCGTATATTCTCATAATCAGATGAGTGCTGATTATCATTTTCAACCATAAACCCAATAGGGGTACCGGTGGTTTTTCCTTCAAAAATACCACTGAGAATTTTCACCTTGTCTTTTTCATCACGGGCTGTAACTATAGATGATTGACCCGGACGGCGACGATCCAATTCATGTTGAACTATATCAAGGTTTACCTCAATCCCGGCGGGCATACCATCAATTATTCCACCCACAGCCACTCCGTGAGATTCTCCGAATGTGGTGAGCCTGTAAATATTTCCAAAGGTATTCATTATTGCAAATTATTAGATGGGTTAGTTGCTATATCTGCGACAACGCCGCGCACATAGCCAATCAAATCAGCAGGGGAAATTTCAAATTGTAATCCCCTCATACCGGCGCTGACATACACTCGGTCAAAATCTTTTATTGTCGAATGAAAGAACGTCGGAAACGGCTTTTTCATTCCTATAGGTGAACATCCGCCCCTTATGTAACCAGTAAGCGGCAATAGCTCTTTCATAGGGATAAGATCCGCTTTCTTGGCTCCAGCGCTTTTTGCCGCAGCTTTCAAGTCAACCTCCATGTTTCCAGGGATCACACAAACAAAATATCCGCAACGGTCGCCATGCAATACAAGAGTTTTAAAAACTCTTTCAATATCCTCACCAAGAGATTCTGCCACATGGTCGGCGGCGAGATTGTTTTCATCAACCTCGTATGGAATCAATCTGTAAGGTATCTTTGCTTTGTCAAGCAAGCGTGCGGCATTAGTTTTCGTTATTCCCGGCATATTACAAATATTTTTGCAAATATACGCAGAATATTTCCCAGCCGCAACCATTATGCTCGGCAAAAACACTTATAAAAAACCTAAGCGGAGGTGATTGGGCTAATTCACAACACCCTCCGCAATTACAAAAAGAATTTCCAGAATCATGTCTCTTTTCCGACAATCTACCGTTTGAACCCGGAAATTATAGTATTTTAGATTAAATTCTAAATTTCCGTTTTCAGTTTAGCTACCCACTCCTTTATGCGTGGCGCGGTAAGTTCCTCTTTATTGACCTGATCAAGGCAAAGCCCCACATAAACTCCATCAATAAATGCAGGTGAATTATCAAATTCATATACATTCGCATCAAACGCTCCGACAAATGTAGCGCCTGTTTTTTGCAATCGAGTATAAATTTCGCCCAAAGCCCCACAGAATGTGTCGCTCATCGTTTCATCACCGCAACCGAACAGGGCGATTTTTTTGCCTTTAAGGTCAAGGGCTTCAAGACCGTCAATGAAGTCATACCAATCATCTTGCAGTTCTCCGTTGCCCCATGTTGAAGCGCCAAGCAAAAGCACATCGTATGGAGCCACCTCTGAAGGAGCCGATTTGGCGACATTGTGTATATCATCTTTGGCGACGCCAAGAAGGGCGGCGATCTCCTCTGCCACTTCGGCTGTCATACCGGTATTTGATCCATAAAAAACGCCTATCTTTTTCATTGTAATGTTACGTTATATATTATTATAACACATCAATGCCGCCAAGGTTCAACTGCGGTGAAGATAATCAAAACGCCATGTGGAAGCTTACTCTTACCCCCCAATCGGGAGCATCGGGAGTGTGTCGATAACTAAGCCGCCATACTGAATCAATACGAAGCACTCGTAATATATTGTCAATACCGGCGCTTATCTCCATATATGGTTTTTCCCATGACATCATGGTAGCGCGCGCATTGAACGGAAACAAAAACAAGTTCTTATTATATGCAGGATTATTTTTATCGCTCAAATCTCCCCATAAACTTTTAAACATGACGACCTCTCGCAATTTTAACTTTTTCACAAGTGGTATGCGGTTAAAAATCAATCCGTTCATCCAATAAGTGAAATCAACCGACGCGTATGAATCGTTTATAAATTCAAGTGGATTCATCAAGGCGTAGCTTTCAGGCTGAATGGTATAGGACAGATTGGCATCGGGAAGACATAAGTCCATATATGGAGAGGGAGACCACGAATGTCCCGCCTTGACTATAGCATCAATATATCCGAACGCCGAGAGCCAGAAACGCTTAGAAAACTTGAATTCAGTGCGATTAATTTCAAACATACTTCCAAATGCCCCTTTAGGAGCGTAAGTATGCGACAACTCAAATACAGGCGCGTCAAGGTTGATTGGAAGTCTATTGGTCTTTCCCTGTACAAATTTTTCCCCTGGAGCATAACGAAGAGCCAATTCAAATGAGGTTTCATCATAGTGCCCGTATCGATTGCCATAACCGTCAATAAATGGAATCCATCTTGTAGCTTCCTGACGCTCAAAAGATGCCGTAGCTACAACCGAAAAATTGTTTAAAAGCTCCAATGTATATTCCAACATAGAGACGCGTTTATAGGTGACTCTGGTATCCTCCATTCGCTTCAATGACAGGAATATATTATCCTGATTGGTGGAAGAATATTTCTGTCCAAGCTGATCAAGCTCATATAACGAGGTCAAACGCAATGAATGTACCGGAAATTCTCTCGAATGATATTTCTTGTTTATAAAAGAGTACTCAAGCTCTCCGCGATATTTCCATTTCTTGTCTCGAAAGCCATAAGCTACATAACCTCGAGAAAACCATCGGTCAGAAAGATTGGCCGTTGTCATACCTCCGGTTCTCAAACGCAATCCTTCGGCAGTATTATAAGATATGCTTGTATTGACGGGACCGTAGTCAAATTTACTCGGATTGCCGGTATGCACATACCCAGTCACCAATAGCCTCAGTGTTTTCTCCGTCCAATAGTATAGTGGAACAGCTCGCATACGCGCCACCATTTCATCAACACTCCGCTCTCCATGTTCAAGCGGAATTGCGCGTTCCTTCTCCCAGAAATCAAGATCTTGATCATAAGCCTCGGCGATTATCACTTCTGAAGGCACGTAATTAAATATCGACTTATCAACAGGTTCTGCAAATGAAAATCCTGAATAAGCGTTATTGCGCCGCGCATATATTCGAGGAAGCCCGGGAAGAATAGAAAGCTCCACAATCATGTCATCTGATTTTTTCAACCGAGATCCATCAGGCGCCTTTTCAAACTCCTGCACGAGAGTGAACGCATCTAAAAAGTTGACATTGATAGTGTGTGGGACAAACATTTCTACCCTCTTCACAAACATCGTGGAATCGCTCTTTGGAACGTAAAGTTTACCGATAAAACCCCATGTCTCAGGTGTATGCGGCACAAAGCTTAACACCACACATGAATCACCGTCCACCTCCACAGTATCGGCGAGATAATATTTATAAAAATCAGGACCGATTTTAGCGAGAGGACTCACAAATCTATTCTGAAGGAGAGTGATATCATTTTCATAAATGTCAACCTCTCTAAAAACATCCTCAAGCACCTGACGCGACGCATCTTTATCATGGGAAATATTATCAACCCCCTCCTGCCTTAGACCGCGCACAATCTCTTTTTTCTTTGCGCCATGACCGGAATAGTTGACATCTGAAACTTTCTCCTTCACCATGAAATTCAGAATAGGAGCTCCCGATACAGCCGATGTGTCAACATACTCGCGCATAAACTTGAATTTATCCCCAAGCCAAGAATAATTTCCATCGGGATTAAAATCATTGATCGCCATCGAGAGACGTTCATATTTCCCGAAATTGTAATATTCGTGACGACGGGGATCTGTTTTATCTTTAGATGCCCGTATACGATTTACAAAGTCTACTGCAGGATTATTTTTCTTGCTATATTTTTCTTTTTTAGGTTTTACTACAACTTCTGAAAGCATAACTCCTGTCGGAACTAATTCAATGGTAAAATCGGCTCCGTTAGTAAATGAAAACGGCACTGTTTTCTGTGAGTATCCCATTGCCGAAAACCTCAAACTGTCGGATACGTTTTTTCGCCATATAGAAAATTGGCCCCGTTCATCAGTTAGCTTACCCTCTTTTGACGAAATGATATACACGGCTGAATACGGTATCGGTTCTCGCGACAGTGAATCTATGACAACGCCTGACACGAGAATTTCATGTGCCGACACGCCAAACGGCAGACATAGAATCAACGCCGAAAACAAAAAACTTAGAATATATGTGTCAAGTAACCCTTTTTTCAAATTTTTAGAGTAATATTCTGTTTATTACATCAAACGAATTTATCTTTGCAAAGATAATAAAAAATAGCACACTCAATGGCAAAAGAAATTGAACGTAAGTTTTTAGTCGTTAACGACTCATATAAAAAGCTAAGCCATAAGGCAATAAATATATCACAAGGCTACATTTCCACCGATAAAAAAGCGGTAGTGCGAGTAAGGACTTATAATGACAAAGGCTTTTTGACAGTAAAAGGAGAAAACTCGGGGGCTGAACGAGATGAATGGGAATACCGCATACCTCTATCTGACGCAAGAGCCATGATTGACAAGCTCGCTGGAAAAACTATAATCACGAAAACGCGCTATCTTGTCGATTTCGAGGGTTTTCAATGGGAAGTTGATGAATTCAGCGAGCCTGCGTCAGGATTGATTGTCGCCGAGATTGAACTGCCGACAATAGACACTGAATTTACACTTCCTCCATTCGTCGGAGAAGAGGTCACAGGTAATCCCGTTTATTACAATTCCTCAATAGCCGCAGCCGGAAAATTACCGTAGTTCCATTTTTACGACATTTTCCACGTGGGCTGTGTGAGGAAACATATCAACCGGCTGAATAGCAGTAAGTTTGTATTTTGCGTCAAGTATTGCTATATCTCTTGCTTGAGTAGCGGGATTACAACTTACATAAACGATACGCTTCGGCTCGGCGTTTAAAATTACTTTCACCACATCTTCATGCATCCCGGCGCGCGGAGGATCTACAATCATCACATCCGGACGCCCATGTTCCGCTATAAATCGATCAGTCAGCACATTCTTCATATCTCCGGCGTAAAACTCAGCATTAGCAATCCCATTTACGCCGGTGTTTATCTTGGCATCCTCTATAGCTTCAGGCACATACTCTATACCTATCACTTTCGATGCGTCACGAGCGATAAAATTGGCTATCGTTCCGGTGCCGGTATAAAGATCATAAACAAGCTCATCTCCAGTTAATCCTGCAAAGTCACGAGCAACACAGTAGAGCCGATAGGCCTGACGGGAATTTGTTTGATAAAAGGATTTCGGCCCGACTCTGAACCTCAAACCTTCCATCTCTTCTTCAATGTATTCACGACCGCTGAATAACACTATATCTTGATCTCCGATAGTATCATTAACTTTCAAATTAACCACATACATCAATGATGTAATCATTGGAAATTCAGCCTTTACCGCTGTGAGTAATGAATTGATGGCCGTTTTATCATCTTCGCCAAACACCATTACAACCATCACCTCTCCGGTTGAAGAGATACGGATCATTAATGTACGCAAAAATCCGGTTTGTTCCCTCAAATCATAAAAGGAATAACCCTGTTTTTTACCATAATTTCTTATAAATAGTCGGATGCGGTTGCCCAAATCATATTGAAGATAGCACTTTTCAATGTCAAGAACTTTGTCGAAAGCTCCGGGAATATGAAAACCGGCGGCATCTCTGTCTGTAAACTCCTCAGATGAGTTTAGTTGCTCAAACGTAAGCCACTTTTTGTTGGAAAAAGTGTATTCCATTTTATTGCGATACTCCCATATCGCTTCTGACCCTATAATCGGCGATACTTCAGAAGCTTCCACTTTCGCTATGCGGCTGATACAATCAACCACTTGCTGCTGCTTGCATTTAAGCTGATAGTCGTACGGTAGATGCTGCCATCGGCATCCCCCGCACACTGTAAAATGTTGGCATCGTGGATCAATCCTCACATTGCCGGGTTGAACCATACGAGCGATCCGACCCTCTGCGTAATTTTTCTTCTTTTTAGTTACTTTTATATCCACCACATCTCCGGGAGCGCCGTAAGGCACAAACACCACCATGTCATTAACACGGGCAAGGGCATTCCCTTCGGCTGCGACATCAGTTATTGTCACACTCTCCAATACTGGCAATTCTTTTCGTTTTCTGGACATGATAATACCGGTTTTATGGTGATATATTATGGCTGTTAAAATTTTCATGCAAAATTACAGATTTATATTCATTCATGAATCTGTATTATGAAGATATTTGAGGATATTTTCGTAACTTCGCAAAAAATTTAATTGAAAAATGGCAGAGAATTCCCTACTTTCTCGTCTTGACGGCATAGAAGCGCGTTTTGAAGAAGTCAGCACGCTAATCACGGATCCAAGTGTAATTTCCGACATGAAACGCTACGTGAAACTCACCAAAGAGTATAAAGATTTGGAGAGTCTCACTTCGGCTACACGCGCTTACCGCCGATTGCTTGATAATGTGAAAGAGGCCAAAGAAGTGCTTGAATCCGAATCTGACGAAGAGATGAGAGCAATGGCAAAAGAGGAACTGGAAGAATCTTCATCTAAAATTCCGGCGATGGAAGAGGAGATAAAATTGCTGCTCATTCCCGCCGATCCTGAAGATGGCAAAAATGCTATTGTCGAAATTCGCGGAGGCACAGGAGGCGATGAAGCCGCCATATTCGCCGGCGACCTGTTCAAAATGTATACAAAATATTGCGAATCTAAAGGATGGTCAGTCGCTGTTACAAGCTTTAATGAGGGTACAGCGGGAGGATTCAAAGAAGTAGTATTTTCTGTCTCAGGAGTGGGAGTGTACGGCATTTTGAAGTATGAGAGCGGTGTACACCGCGTGCAACGAGTGCCCACGACTGAAACACAAGGACGAGTACACACATCAGCGGCAACTGTGGCTGTATTGCCGGAGGCGGAAGAATTTGATGTGGAAATAAATGAGGGCGAAATAAAATGGGATACATTCCGAAGCGGCGGAGCCGGCGGACAGAATGTAAACAAGGTCGAATCAGGAGTCAGATTGCGATATATGTGGAAAAATCCCAATACCGGAGAAACCGAAGAAATTCTCATCGAGTGTACTGAAACCCGCGATCAGCCTAAGAATAAAGAACGTGCGTTGAGCCGTCTCCGCACTTTCATTTACGATAAAGAGCATCAGAAATATCTCGATGACATTGCGTCGCGTCGTAAAACTATGGTTTCGACAGGCGACCGATCGGCGAAAATACGCACCTACAATTATCCGCAAGGCCGTATAACCGATCATCGCATTAATTATACAATCTACAACCTTTCCGCATTTATGGATGGCGATATTCAGGACTGCATCGACCACCTGATTGTGGCGGAAAATGCGGAAAAGCTTAAAGAATCAGAACTGTAACGATCATAATAATGGAACGAAAAATTTTAGTCGAAAATATTCGCCGCAAAGGTAGCTTTCTTTGCGTAGGGCTTGATCCTGACATAAAAAAACTTCCGGAAGCTGTTTTACGGAATGAAAATCCTATTTTGGAATTCAATAAAGCGATAATAGTCGCAACCGCAAAATATGCCGTCGCCTATAAACCCAACTTGGCTTTTTATGAAAGTATGGGTATCGAAGGATGGATAGCTTTTGAAGAAACAGTAAAATATATTCGTAAAAATTATCCCGACCAATTCATAATCGCAGATGCTAAACGCGGAGACATCGGCAACACGTCGCAAATGTATGCCAAGAGCTTTTTCGAGCATTTGAACGTCGATGCTGTTACCGTCGCTCCATATATGGGCGAAGACAGCGTCACCCCATTCCTTGGCTATGCGGGAAAATGGGTAATTCTACTCGCATTGACATCCAACAAAGGGAGTAAAGATTTTCAGTTTATATCAGATAAAGACGGCAAACGCTTGTTTGAACAAGTCATTGAAACATCATCCAAATGGGCATCCCCTGATGAAATGATGTATGTAGTTGGAGCCACACAAGGCAAAATGTTTGAAGACATCCGTAAAGTTGCTCCTAAAAGCTTTCTATTAGTGCCTGGTGTCGGTGCTCAAGGTGGAAGCCTTGAGGAAGTAGCCCGATATGGGATGATTGACGAATGTGGATTGCTGGTCAATTCATCAAGAGGCATCATCTACGCATCATCAGGTGATGATTTTGATATAGCTGCCGGACGTGAAGCGGAGAAATTGCGTGACCAAATGCATGAGCTTTTGAAAGTAAAGCACATCATTTAGCGATTTTTAATGACTGTACTATTTGAATTTTAGTTGCATTTTAGTTACATTTGCAACATCGTTTATTTAAATTATAACCAAAATGCAAAAAATAGACAATTTCAACTTTGCCGGAAAGAAGGCTATTGTAAGAGTTGACTTCAATGTTCCTTTGGATGAAAATGGCAAAATCACCGACGATACTCGTATTCGCGGAGCTCTCCCCACTTTGAAAAAGATCCTCGCCGATGGAGGTAGCTTGATAATCATGTCACACATGGGTAAACCTAAGGGTAAAGTTAATCCGAAGTATTCCCTCGGACAGATTAAGGATGATGTGGCTAAGGCTCTCGGACATGACGTTAAATTCGTATCTGATTGCGTAGGCTCCGAAGCTGCAAAAGCCGCAGCGAATCTAAAACCGGGCGAAGTCCTTCTCCTTGAAAACTTGCGTTTCCATCCCGAGGAAGAAGGAAAACCTGTAGGTATCGACAAAGAAGATCCCGCTTATGACGCAGCTAAGAAAGAGATGAAAGAAAAGCAAAAAGAATTTGCAAAAACTCTTGCATCATACGCTGACGTGTATGTAAATGACGCATTCGGAACAGCTCACCGCAAACACGCATCTACAGCAGTTATTGCCGATTATTTCGACGCAAACGACAAGATGCTTGGATTCCTCATGGAAAAAGAGGTTCAAGCCGTAGATAATATCCTCAGCGACATTAAGCGTCCATTTACAGCCATAATGGGAGGATCAAAAGTCTCAACCAAAATAGGCATTATAGAAAATCTAATGGACAAGGTTGACAATTTGATTCTTTGTGGAGGTATGACATATACATTCGCAAAAGCTCAGGGGGGCAAAATTGGAAATTCAATCGTCGAAGATGATAAGCTTGATTTGGCTCTTGACATCATAAAGAAAGCAAAAGAGAAAGGTGTTAATCTTATTCTCGGAACTGACTGTATAGCCGCTGATTCATTCAGCAACGACGCAAAAACTATCGTATGTCCGTCCAACAATATACCTGATGGTTGGGAAGGTCTTGATGCGGGGCCTGAGACTCGTAAAGCTTTTGCCGCAGCGATAGAACCGTCAAAGACTATTCTTTGGAATGGTCCCGCCGGCGTATTTGAATTCGACAACTTTACCGC
This sequence comes from uncultured Muribaculum sp., assembly GCA_964512855.1. Lineage (GTDB taxonomy): Bacteria > Bacteroidota > Bacteroidia > Bacteroidales > Muribaculaceae > Muribaculum. The sequence continues at coordinate 13,038 of CAZELD010000017.1, read as the reverse complement.
AGGATCACGCGCTATAGCCGACGCAATTGTTAAGGCTACAGACAATGGGGCGTTCTCTCTTGTAGGCGGTGGTGATTCCGTTGCTTGCATCAACAAGTTCGGTCTTGCCGATGAAGTGTCATACGTTTCAACCGGAGGTGGCGCGCTACTTGAAGCTATTGAAGGAAAAGTTCTTCCGGGCGTAGCTGCAATAAAAGGATAATAATACTCGTGAGTTGTATCAAATGAACGATTGATACAGCGAAACAACGATAGACAACACTAAACAGAAGATATTTTAGCCTGCTGCTTGCAGCCGTTAATTATCTTCTGTTTATTTTGTCATTATATGACTCGACTTTAAACAATGCGTCATGATCGACTACAACGATGAATTCTGGTCTTGGATTCAGGAACACTTAAACGATAATCCGGCAAATCTAACCCTAAAATTTCATGGGAAAATAGATTGGGCGGATGATGCGATTATGCAAGTACAGTGTCGCCGCAAAACAAGGAAAAAGTTGGACAAAGAGTTGGCATATACCAAATTTTATTTCCCAACACCATTATCAGCCGAACAATGTTCGGGAGATAAACTCGCCGCTTTCCATGCCTCGCTCATCAACAAAAATGATACAGTTCTCGACCTCACTTGTGGACTTGGTATAGATTCGCTGCATTTTGCTGAAAAAGCTAAATCAGTGACCGCAATCGACAAAAATCCCCTTCTTTGCGACGCATTAAAGCACAATGCGTCAGTATTGGGATTGGACAATTTAACTTTAATCAATGAGGATTGCCGAGAGTTTCTTAATAAGACTAACGCCATTTATGACGTGGCGTTTATTGATCCGGCTCGTCGCGGCAAAGATGGCGAACGCGTGTATGGCTTCCACGATTGTTCTCCCGACATACATGAACTATTACCGAAGCTACAACGCATTTGTCTGAAACTTATCATCAAGGCGTCTCCCATGCTTGATGTGACGCAGATAGTACGAGAAATGCCTGAGATATATAATATTTATATCACCGGAAATGATACCGAGTGCAAGGAAATAGTAATTGTAATTGATTTTGTCAACCCTGAAACAAGTGAACCGCTTATTCACGCATTGTCAACATCAAGCGATTTCATCTTCAAAAGATCGGAAGAAAACAAAACCGACATTCAATATTATATCCCACCGGAATCGGGATATATCTATGAACCTAATCCGGAAATAATGAAAGCCTCCCCTCTCAAACTCATCGCCAAAAGATTCGGAATTGACAAAATAAGTCCTAACACGCATCTATATTGCTCAGAAAAACGAGTGGATAGATTTCCAGGAAATACGCTTAGGATAATTAAAAAGCTCGATTACTCGTCATCTAATATCAAGCGCTTCGCAAAAGAATTTCCGGAAATAAGAATTACGACTCGTAATTTCGGAATGACAGCCGATCAATTACGTAAAAAATTAAAAATCAAAGATGGCGGAATACTTAGGCTCTTTGCTCTTACGACTATAGACGATAAAAAGATGATGATTGTGACAGAAGAGTGTTAAAATATTCACAAATATTTCACAATTTTATCTATTATATGTATATTTGCATCACCAAATTTAACACACTAAATTTAACATTACTTCATTATTGATTGAGTCTATCTACTACATAATTTTTATGATGGAGTATCGATCACATCATACTCCCATGTGATCAAAGTTCAAGTATATTTTTCACATACCGAGACTCAATGCAATGGCTTACGTCTGGTTTGTACGTAAACCATTGTCTATTTTTTAAGAGAGCTAATTTGGATTCATTCAGGATTCCGAGGGAGAATAGCGAACCTGATTCAACGGGCGAAGTAAATTACACAAAATGCGGCTCCAATACGCTTCAAAATCTTCCTTTATAGAAACAAGTCCCTGCTCTACCAATTCTTCGGGAACATTCTTTATTGTCTCAAGAAAGTTATAGAACACTTGAAATAAGTCAGCGAGGCCTTCTGACACAGAAGCAGCAATTGGAGTGTCGGAATATTTCATATCCTCCTCAAACACCTCTAAATAAGTGTCATCAGGGCCAAATAAGTTCTCCATATTACGCCTAACCGCCTCATAGTAATCTTCATCAAGATGACTGTCGATATAAGCTTCGTCAATCAATCCTGAACCGGCATTAATATCTGTTGCGGTGATGTATATACGTGGTAATATTCTTAGAATTGCTGCCACAAAATCATCCCGCTCCATCTCCCGGGCATTCTCTACAGCTTGGCAATATTCATTACACAGGCCTATAAAAACAAGAGCATTATTATTCAGTATCTTTTGTTGTGCCATACTCTTTTTCGTATAAATTATGTTCCTTAATATATGAATATACCCCGGCAGGAATAAAAAAGTTCATATCCTTGCCTTTTTCTATCGATTCACGGACGAATGTCGACGACACCTCTATTTCAGGGGCGGATATAAAACGCACATTCTCCGGGCATTCGGCAGGAAGCGAGAATCCAGGGCGCGGATAAACCATCAGCCCGAATTCCGCCAATATGCTATCGCTCTCCTTCCACTTGTCAAACCGCTCATAGTTGTCCGATCCTATCAACAGGCAGAAATCGCAATCGGGATACAGTTCTCTGAGCGTCCGCAACGTATCGATTGTGTATGATGGCCGAGGCATCGATAATTCTGTATCGCAGAATCTCACGATCGGCGACTCGCCTACCGCTATCTCAAGCATTCGCTTACGGTCATTGTCATCGCCCATCTTGCGTCCCGCTTTAAACGGATTGGTCGGCGACAATGAGAGCCACACTTCATCCACTCCACAAAATTGAGCTGCGTATGACGCAAGCATGAGATGTCCGTTATGCACCGGGTCGAACGACCCGCCGAGCACTGCGACCTTACGACGACGTTTCACTTTGACACGAATAAGCTTATAAGGCGGTGTGCCTCTTCTATCGCCACGCTCAGATCGTCATTGACCACCGAGCAATCAAATTCCGAAGCGAAACCTATTTCGTAGGCGGCTTTACCCACCCGCTCTTCAATCACTTCAAGAGAATCGGTCGCACGCCCCAAAAGACGTTGACGGAGCGTCTCTATCGACGGAGGCTGGATGAACAGTGTCATCACCCTATCGCCGTACATTCGCTTCACATTAAGAGCGCCTGCGACATCAATGTCAAGTATCACATTATGCCCGCCGGTTGTTATGCGTTCTATTTCGCTACGCAGAGTTCCATAAAATCGCCCCGGATAGACTTCTTCATACTCGACAAACTCACCGGCGTCAATGCGTAAGCGGAATTCACTTTCAGTTAAGAAATAATAATTCACCCCGTTCAATTCTCCCGGTCGAGGATTACGGCTTGTTGCGGATATCGAAAATTGCATATCAATATCTCCACGCTGCAGCAATGCATTAATTATCGTCGATTTGCCACATCCTGATGGAGCTGATATAATGATAATTTTACCGTTCATGAGCTACATGACATTAAGCACTTGTTCCTTAATCTGCTCAAGCTCATCTTTCATTTTCACAACAATCTTCTGCATTTCTGCATGGTTGGACTTAGACCCGAGCGTATTTATTTCGCGCCCCATTTCTTGAGTGATAAATCCTAATTTTTTTCCTTGTCCATGACCGGTTTCCATCGTCTCCATAAAGTAACTCAGATGCTGAGCAAGACGCTGCTTTTCCTCATTCACATCAAGCTTTTCGATATAAAATATCATTTCTTGCTCTAATCGGTTATTATCAAAGTTTATGGAATCCATTTTTGATAGATTCTCTTCGATACGGGCTCTTATTTTTGCTACTCGTTCCTTTTCATACGGCTCGATTGAAGCAAGCAAGTCTTGAATATTCTTGATTTTAGCCGTAAAAAATTCTTCAAGTTTGCGACCCTCCTTCTCTCTGAATTGCATCAGAGCGTCGATGGCTGCGACAACAGTTTCAAGCAGAGCGGCGCTCTCCTCTTCGGTAAGAGCCGCCGGAAGTTCACTTTTTACAGTTTCAGGGAAACGCAGAAGAACACTGTACCAATCATCAGGCCATGCTATCCCAAGGGTGCGGGCCATCTCCTCCACCTGCGCTTTGTAAGCCGCCATAAGCTGGATATTCAGTGTGACAGTGGTCTCCGCGCCTATTGATTCTGAGTATATTTGAAAGTCCACCTTACCGCGTTCAAGCTTTGATGCGATAAGATTACGCATCTCAAGCTCCTTTTCCCTAAATACGGCAGGAACCCGTGAAGTGATGTCGAGCTGCTTGCTGTTTAATGATTTGACCTCAACGGTAATCTTCTTATTTAGGATTGTGGCTACAGCTTTGCCAAATCCGGTCATGGATAATAACATGGACTATTATTTTTCACAAAGGTATATAAAAATTTCGTATCTTTGTAATAAAAATAACAACGAATGGCGGTAATAATAAATATAGAGACTTCGACTGACGTTTGTTCGGCTGCATTGACTTTTGACGGGCAGGTGCTGATAAGCCGTGAAGACTATCAGGGTCATAATCATGCCACGCTCCTTTCGGGATTTATCAAGGACTGCATCGATGAAGCGAAAAGCAAGAATTTGAAAATCGACGCAGTAGCCGTAAGCATAGGACCCGGGAGCTATACCGGACTGCGCATAGGCCTTTCTGAAGCGAAGGGGCTTGCCTACGCGCTCGATTTGCCCCTTATAGGCGTGAGCACACTTGAAATAATGACTGTCGCCGTGATGTTCAGCGACTTTTTCAACGAGAATGTGATGTTTGCCCCGATGATCGACGCGCGACGCATGGAGGTGTATACCGCAGTATATGATTTCGCATTGAAGTCGTTGATGCAACCGGCACCCCTCATTCTTGACGAAAATTCCTATCGTGAATATCTTGACAAAGGGCCGGTCATCTTCTTCGGCAACGGATCGGATAAAGCGAGAGATCTGCTTAAAGCGCATAAAAATGCCAACTTTATCACCGAAATGCATCCACTCGCGTCAAATATGATGGCCTTATCGGAAAAAACGTATATAAAAAAAAAATTCCTTGATCTCGCTTACTCTACTCCGGAATATTTAAAAGAATTTCAAGCTACCCTTCCAAAATCCAAATTGGGAATATGAAAGTCATTGATCTTATCACAAACAGTAAAAATACCGGATTCTCTTTTGAAGTGCTTCCGCCGCTTAAAGGGAAAGGGATTTCGCAGCTTTTCAAAAATATTGACACTTTGCGAGAGTTCAATCCTCTTTACATAAATATCACGACACACCGAAGTGAAATAGTGTATAGAAATACGCCTGACGGGCTATATCAACGCGTCAGCGAACGAAGCCGTCCAGGCACTGTGGCTGTCGCAGCAGCGATTCAACAGAAGTACGGTATTCCGGCTGTACCACATCTAATTTGCAGCGGATTCTCCAAGATAGAGACCGAATACGCGCTAATTGACTTGAATTTTCTCGGCATAACCAATCTACTCGTACTTAGAGGTGATAAAGCCAAACACGAAAGCAGGTTCATTCCTAATGAGAATGGATACTCACACGCATCACAGCTACAGTCACAAATAAACGAATTCAACCGCGGATATTTCATTGACGGCACAAAAATGGATATGATCACCGGAGAAACATTTTCCTATGGAGTGGCAGGGTATCCGGAGAAACATGAAGAATCGCCACACCCCGATATTGACTTGATGTTTTTAAAAGAAAAAGTCGATAATGGAGCTGACTATGTTGTCACGCAAATGTTCTTCGATAACGCCAAATATTACGATTTTGTGGCTCGATGCCGTAAAGCCGGAATAAATGGGCCGATAATACCGGGATTAAAGCCAATCACGACACTCAATCAATTGACGATGCTGCCAAAAGTGTTTCATGTGGATTTACCCATGGAGCTTGCTCAAGAATTGATTAAATGCAAAAATGATGATGACGCAAAGGAGGTCGGAATAGAATGGTGCGCGCAGCAAGCGCGTGATCTCATGGCTAATCAAGTGCCAAGTATCCATTTTTATTCTTTAAACGCCACACGAAGCGTGGAAAGAGTCGCAAAACAGGTATATTAGAAGTTAGCCATGAAATTTTCCGACATTCCGGCTCATGAGGCCGCCAAAAAGCGAATAAGAACAATGGTTGACGCCGACCGTATTCCCCATGCCATACTTCTCGAAGGACCGGCGGGAATAGGTAAATTCGCATTGGCTCGCGCCACAGCGCAATATATTCATTGCGAAAACCGCACGAACGGCGATAGCTGCGGAAAGTGTCCGTCCTGTATTCAACACGCATCGTTCAATCACATTGACACACACTTTGTATTCCCTATCGTCAAGAAGAAAAGCGGATCACCATCATATTGCGATGATTTCATAGAGGAATGGAGAAGTTTCATAACTGAGAATCCATATATGGATTTCCAGCAATGGATGAGCTATCTGGATTCTCCTAACACCCAACCGCTCATTTATGTTGATGAGAGCGACGCGCTAATACATAAATTGAGTTTCACTACTCACAATTCCAAATATAAGATCGCATTAGTGTGGCTCCCTGAAAGGCTTCATATTAGCGCCGCCAATAAACTGTTGAAACAGATCGAAGAACCGTTCAGCGACACTTTATTCATAATGGTCAGCAACAATGCCAAGGAGATATTGCCAACCATATATTCACGCGTACAACGCATTGAGCTCAAACGCCTGCCCGATGATGTCATCGCGAAACAATTAATCAGCAAATATGGTCTTGACAATGACGATGCAATAGCTATGGCGCATTTGGCGGAAGGAAATATGATCCGAGCTAAAAACTCGCTCAACCAGTCATCGGAAAACCATCACTTCCTGCAATTGTTTATGGCGCTTATGAGACTTGCCTATCAACGGCACGTAAAAGAGCTTAAAGAATGGGCTACTGATATAGCGGCATTAGGCAGGGAAACTGAGTTGAGATTTCTTGAATTCTGCATGAGACTTATTCGTGAAAATTTCATCATGAATCTTCATGTGGCGCCGCTTAATTATATGACTAAAGATGAGGCCGCTTTTGCATCTAACTTCGCCCGATTCGTAAACGAACGCAATGTGCTGAAGATTACCGACGAATTAAACAAAGCGGCTATTGACATCGCCGGAAACGGGAATGCGAAAATAGTATTATTCGATTTAGCGGTAAGGATGATTTTATTAATTAAAGCCTGATAAATGGAGCCATTCTTAAGCAGAATAGCAAAAGCCTATATCGACTCAGAACGGAATGAGCTTATAGACTATTGTTTCGTTTTCCCAAACAAAAGAAGCGTCACGTTCTTCCGTCATTACCTTGAACTGCACAACGGCAATGACACTCCATTCATTGAACCGAAAACCATAACTATCAGCGATTTCATATCAGAATTTTCCGACTATACCGAAGCTCCGCGTTATGATGTCCTATTCACCATGTATGATGAATATCGAAAGATTTTCAAAAATCTCAATTCCGAATCATCAATGGAAGATTTTGACCGATTCGTTTTTTGGGGCGATATGCTTATCAACGACTTTAATGACGTAGATAGATATCTCGTTGAGCCTACTGAATTATTCAGAAATGTGAAAGATTTGCGTGAAATATCATCTGATTTTCTAACAGAAGAACAAAAAGAAATAATCAAAAAATATTGGGACATTGACTTAGGCGATTCAAACCCGGAATCTTTTTGGAGGCATTTGTCAAAGGGAAATGAGATGGGCATCACTCGCAACACATTCATTAAACTTTGGGAAATATTACTTCCTCTTTTCCTCGCCACCAAGAAAAGCCTCGCGCGACAGGGGTTGATCATGCAGGGCGCTCAATATAGAGAGGTTGCCGAAAAATTCAAAAAATCATCAGCGGAGGATATTCCTTACAAAAGGATAATATTCATCGGATTCAATGTTTTATCCAGTGCGGAAATATGCATATTTGAACGTCTACGCAATTTAGGAATAGCGGATTTTTATTGGGATTTCGATTTTCCGGAACCGTTTCAAAAGCTATCGTCTCCGACACGGTTTCTGAAAAACTATGTGAAACGCTTCCCCCCTCTCTACGACATCGTGCCGGAGGAGGTTGCGCCCTCACCCCAAATAGAAATAATCGGTGTTCCATCGAATATTGGTCAAGTGAAGCTGATAGGCAAAATGTTAAAGCGAAAAAGCCGCATAAAGACCCGCATCTCAGTCGACACAGCCATAGTCCTTCCTTCAGAAAGTCTGTTTATTGACATCCTGCACTCCATTCCGCCGGAGATAGGCCCGGTGAATATCACTATGGGCTATCCGTTAAAAATGACCTCGATCGCATCTCTGATGAGAAGCATCATGTCCATGCATCTCAGAGCTAAAAAAGTTAGAGACCGGTGGTGTTATTTCCATGAAGATATAACAACGGTGTTGAGCCATCAACTTTTAAAGCGATTCGCCCAAAAGGAATGTGACGAAATTTGCGACAATATATCAAATCAACGGTTGTTCACCATTCCGGCCAACGAAATTAGAGAAAAATATCCCTCTCTTCAGGCCATATTTTTCCCGGTTGACGATTTAAAAAAAGGAATGGAGGTTTTTGACTACGCCCTCACCCTTGTGGATGAATTGCAATCTAAGCTCAACATTAACAAGGAAAGAGGAGAAGACACTGATATTGAACTTGGATTCCTGACTCGTTATCGATTATCAATCGAGCAATTGCGGGCAGCAGTAATCAAATATGGAATAATCATGCACGAAAACACTTTCTTCCACATTATTGAGCGGGCTATCTTTGGAGAGAGTGTCAACTTCGTCGGGGAACCCTTATCGGGACTGCAAATTATGGGGGTTCTTGAAACAAGAGCGCTTGACTTCGACAATATCATAATGCCATCGATGAATGAACGTGTTTTCCCTCGCAAGCATTACAGCCGTTCATTTATTCCTAACATATTGAGGAGAAGTTTCGGATTATCAACAACCGAATTTCAGGAATCGATATTCGCTTATTACTTTTATCGCCTTATTTCAAAAGCTAAAAAAGTAACGCTCCTATATGATGCCCGAACATCAGGATTGAAAGGCGGTGAAATGTCACGCTATCTTTATCAATTGGTCTATTTATATCCTGCCGATAAATTGAAAGTAACTCAAGCGTTTTATGATGTCCCTCCGGTTGTCGGAGCCAAACTCTTTGAAATAAAAAAGACCCCCGATATAGTATCAAAAATAAATCAGTTCCTATCCGACTCTCCTGCGAAACGCTACCTTTCACCATCGGCGATCAATCAATACCTCAACTGCCCCATGCAATTCTATTTAGCCCGAGTGGAACGAATTGCCGTAAAAGAGGAAATGAATGATTATATGGATGAGAGCATATTCGGCAGCATAGTCCATAAAGTCGCCGAATTATCATACAAACGCATCAGAGGAGACAAGAAAGAAGTATATATAGACGCAGAGGCGATCGAGAAAATAAAGAAAGACCGGACTATACTCGAACGCACTGTCACATCCACCATTAATGAGCTTTATAACAACCTCCGTTCTGAAGGCGCTGATGGAGAGCCCTACATTAATCTCACTGAACTTCAAGGCGAGGCTCACGTGCTCGGACAGATTATAATTGATTTTATTTTAAAGCTGTTCGATCGAGAGAAAGACCAGCCGTTCTATTTTATTGAAGGGGAAAAAGAATTTAAAACGACTCTCCCGTTAGGCGACGGCCGGGACTTCAACATAATGGGGTCTATAGACCGAGTGGATCGCATAATCAACGCGCAGACCGGCGAAAGCCAAACTCGGATAATTGATTATAAGACCGGAGGTGATTCCATTACTGTCAAGAAGCAGGAAGATCTTTTCAATGCTCCCAATTCATCGGAAGGCCACAATAAGGCTGTCTTGCAATTATTCCTATACTGTTTCGCCTATAATCGAATCTCACAGGATGGCGGAGCGATAATGCCCATGATATATCTTTTCAGGAAACTATATACCGATCCCATAACTCCGGTCACAATAGAAGGCTCACCGCTGTTAGATTATCGAGTGTTAGCCGATGATGTTATGAAAGAGCTGCAATGCCGCTTGATAGAGCTATTCGATGCAGATACGCCATTTGTTCCTAAACCTCACTCTGCCCACTGTAAATATTGTGATTTTAAATCAGTGTGCGGATTAGCCGTTGAACAACGATGAGCGGCTTATACATTCACATTCCATTTTGCGCATCAAAATGCAGTTACTGCGACTTCTATTCGATGCCTTTAAAAAACCGTTCATTGGAATTTGACTATGTAAATGCTCTAATAAATGAATTTCATCTACGAGAATCGGAACTCAACAATAAAATTGATACAATTTATATCGGAGGTGGCACACCATCGCAACTGTCAATCAACGCAATCACGGAATTAATCGGCCGGCTAAAGGATGATTGCGGCATTGACATATCTTCGCTTAGCGAATTTACGATTGAAGCCAATCCGGAAGATGTAAGCCAACTATGGGCCGATACAATCTCAACCTCCGGCGTCAACAGAGTAAGTATCGGTATTCAATCATTTAACGACGCTGAATTGCGTGCTGTCGGCCGACGGCACGACGCGCAACAAGCCGTAAACGCAATCTCTCGCTTAAGAGACGCCGGAATAACCGAAATCAGCGGTGATTTGATATATGGACTACCCGGACAAACAACCAAGAGCTGGGAAAAATCCGTCTCTCAAATTTTAGAGCTGAGATTACCTCATATTTCAACTTATTCTCTATCTTACGAACCGGGCACACGACTATCCGCAATGTTGCAAACAGGCAAAGTGAATCCGGTCAGCGATGATGAATTCGCATTGATGTATAAGTATCTAATTGACAATCTTAGAAATAACGCTTACGAGCATTATGAAATTTCAAACTTTTCATTGCCCGGACATCGGGCTATACATAATAGTGGATACTGGAATTTTTCACCATATCTTGGCCTTGGTCCCGGCGCTCATAGTTTTGATGGGAAAAAACGTCGTTACAATCCGTCTAATTTAAAAAAATACATCCGGTCGCTCATTGAAATGAATCCTATTTTTGAAGAGGAGGTTGAAACTGATTGCGACTTAATAAACGACTACATAATTACCGCGCTCAGAAAATCGGAAGGGATTGATCTTAAAGATATGTCGGCGGTCGTAGGAAAAACGTCGGTAGATAGCTTAAAACGCACGGCAGCTCCATTTATAAGCAACGGAACTATTGTATGTGATGACGACAGATTAAGATTCACGGAAGAATCATGGCTTATATCCGACATGGCGCTTAGAGAATTAATCCAATAATATCCATTAGGCTCGCCAAATTTTATTATTTTTGTAATAGATAATCACATCTTTATATATGGAAATAGCAATCGGAATAATATTAGGCATAATTTTGGGAGCAGTATTGATTAAACTGACATCTGCGAATAAGCAAAAGGAGATGAACGCGCTATCACAAGAGAACAGTCAACTTGCAGAAAAATATGCATCCAAAGAGAAAGAAATTTCAACACTAATTGAGGAGAAACTCAACTTAATATCGCAAAACAGCGGATTAAAATCCAGAATAGAATCACAGGAAAACTTGGCTAAAGAGTTAAAATCCCAAATCTTAACAGAACGGGAATATGCCAACAAGATAATCGAGACGTCAAATGAGCGGATAAAAAAGGAACAGGAACATTCGTTGCAGATGCGTCAAGAGAGTGATCGACAGTGGACATTAAAATTTGAAGCGTTAAAGAAGGAAATGCAAGCAGAGGCGGCGCAACAGCTTGCCGCCAAGCAAGATTCACTGCAAGAGACCAATAAACTCCAATTAGATCAATTATTAAAACCGATAAAAGAACAATTTGAAGCGTTCAAACGGTCGGTTGATGAAAGTAAAACCCGAAACGAGGTCAATAAAAAAGAGCTTCAAGACTCATTTGAAGCAACAATGAAACTCTTTCAACAGCATCAAGAAAATGCGATCAAGACGCTAAAAGAGCAAACAGAACGTATCGGCAGTGACGCAGCCAACCTCACAAAAGCTCTGAAATCAGAAACTAAAACTCAGGGAAATTGGGGGGAAATGGTGCTTGAAACTATCCTTGAAAACAGCGGCCTCCACAAAAACGAAGAGTATTTTATCCAAGAAAATGTCAAAGATGAGGGAGGAAACAATCTCCGTCCCGACGTCGTTGTGCGCTTCCCCGAAGGACGATCGGTAGTGATTGACTCAAAAGTGTCGCTAACCGCATATTCCGAAGCTGTGTCAGCCGACAATGATGAAGCGTGCCAACGGGCGTTAAAGGAGCACGTAAGGAGTTTACGCAAACACGTAGATGAACTTGCCGATAAAAAATATGATCGCATAGTTGACGACGCTATCGGTTTCGTGCTTATGTTCGTCCCAAATGAAAGCAGCTACATCGCCGCTATGAAACAACAACCCGACTTGAGCCGTTATGCCTACCAAAAAAGAGTTATAATAATATCGCCGAGCAATCTACTGATGGCGCTTCAGCTCGCATATAATCTTTGGCAATATGACCGACAAGGAAAGAACGTGGAAAAAATCGTGAAAACAGCAGCCGACCTATATGACAAACTCGTCCTGTTTGAAGATAGCTTCATGGATATTGACGCGCAAATCAACCGCCTGAAAAACACATTTTCTGAAGCCCGCAACCGACTGTACATAGGAAAGGGCAACGTCATGTCGCGAATGGAATCGTTGATGGAACTTGGTGTAACGCCCAAAAAACGGTTAAAAGGCACCGATACCGCAGAATAAGAGTCACATTTTTAGCTAAATAGAGTAATCATATTATCGTCAATTTCACATCAACCGACCAACAATCTATTTTAGTATTTTTTAACTCTCCTAAAAGGATATGATAAGTCATTAGTATCCACTAAAAAATCATAAGAGCACTTTGAAATTATTGAAATTCAATTTGTTATAAGCGATTTTGGAGCGCAACGATTTGAAATTACTTTTGCAGTCTGAATCAGACTGTTATG
>CAZELD010000016.1:0-38211 GCA_964512855.1 uncultured Muribaculum sp. | reverse complement strand
CATTCGTAACGAAAAGGTCGTGGGTTCGAGTCCCACTTGCGGCTCACACATCAAAAGGCTGAATGTCAATCTTAAAGGCGTTCAGCCTTTTTCTTTAACAATGGTCGATCTGAAATCAGCCCATACACGATCCAATATTTCAGCTCAAAACGCAAAAAACATATTTTTCATCAGTTCCGCATAATTTTCAACTTATTACATTTGGCTTGTAAGTATATTTTGCGTATTTTTGTAAAAATTTCCTTTAATATATACAAATCCAAAGGTTCAAGGTCCCGGATATTATGAATACGACAACTTATTACACACATAATCACAACATGGGAATCTCTCATCCACACACTATGAGAAAGCGTCCAGAGGTTATTTCTATCTAAAAAAAAATCACACACAAACGGTTTCAATTATGGCATTTTGGATTATCAACTCAATCTCCGCATTTCTGCTCTGCCTATTTTTCGCAGGAATCCTAATTCCTCAGATTCTGCTGATAGCATTCAGAAGAAATCTCTTCGACGAGCCCGATGCTCGTAAAATTCACAAAGGGGCTGTTCCGCGCCTTGGCGGATTCGCATTCACTCCCGTGATTTGCTTCTCTGTTTCTCTGCTCTTAGGAATAAGCTCACTATACGGCGATCCATATATGCTTGATGAAATTATTTCTAACACAGCGACAATAGCTTTCAGTTTTTGCGCGCTGTTCACCTTATATATCACCGGTCTGGCCGATGACCTTGTAGGTGTACGCTATCTGGCTAAATTCGTAGTACAGGTTCTGTGCTCCATAATGATCATTGCCGGAGGCTTGTGGATATCCGACCTTCACGGCGTATTGTTCATAAACAACGTCGTATGGTGGATAGGGATGCCCCTCACAGTTGTGGCGATTGTATATATTGTTAATGCGATAAACCTCATTGACGGTATCGATGGCCTTGCGTCAGGCCTTTCCATCGCAGCGTTAATAATCTATGGCGTCGCATTCTTTATCATGGAATCCTACATATATGCTCTGATATCGTTTGCTGCGGTAGGTGTGCTCGTGCCATTCTTTTACTACAATGTGTTTGGTGACGTTAACAAGCAGAAAAAAATATTCATGGGCGACACCGGCAGTTTAACAATCGGACTGATTCTCACATTCTTAAGCTTGGAGCTATACTGCACACCGACAGTTAACGACATCGCAATAAAAGCCAATCCATTCATTTTGGCATTCTGCCCGCTGATGATTCCATGCTTCGATGTTGTCAGGGTATTCTTAGGAAGAATCAGGCATCACAATAATCCATTCTTGCCCGATAAAAGCCACATACATCATAAATTGCTCGCGCTCGGCATACCGCCGCGTTTGTGTATGGCGACAATTGTGACTACCGCCTTATTCGCAAGCGCCCTAAACATATATTTGTCGCAATATCTTGAAGTAAATCTACTTCTTATTCTCAATATTGCGGTTTGGTCAATCACGAATATGCAATTATCAAAATTAATAAAAAAGAAACAATCCAAATAACGCATATAACATATATGAAACGACAGCTAAAGCTCTGGTTAATCGCTTGCGCGATAGGAACGTGCGCAGTTACAGGATATGCTCGTATGACCGATGATCAAGTGGTCGCATACGTGAAGCAAGCAACCGCACAAGGTAAAAGCAAGCAACAAATAGGCCGTGAACTTCTTGCCAAAGGTGTGACTCAGGAACAGGTAGAACGCCTTAAAGCCCGGTATGAAGACAATCAAGGACAAGAAACCGATGTCACATCTTTATCCGCATCAGGACAACAAATTGAAAGAAGACATAATTCGGAAAATGATGTTGTAGTAGAAAATTTCGATGACATAAAACGTGAAGTGGACGAAGAAACCAATAATCGAGTTTCAGCAAGAAATATCTTCGGCAACGATGTATTTCGCAAAAACGCGCTTTCATTTGAACCGAATGAAAACATCGCCACGCCGAAAAATTATGTGCTTGGCCCCGGCGATGAAATAATTATTGATATTTGGGGAGCAAACGAAGACAGAATTCGGCAGACAATATCTCCCGAAGGAAGCATCATGATTTCACAGATAGGTCCCGTATATCTCAACGGCATGACAATCAATGAGGCCAACAACTACATCAAAAACAAATTTTCATCAAAATATGCCGGAGTGGGAGGCAATGATCCCGATTCGGAAATAAACGTCACATTGGGGCAAATAAGAACTATCCAAGTTGACATTCTCGGACAAGTGAATCTACCCGGAACATATCGCCTGTCGCCATTTTCCACCGTGTTCCATGCTTTGTATAAAGCCGGCGGTATAAATGACATCGGTACGTTGCGCAATGTGTATGTGCTACGCAACGGAAAACGCATCGTAGGCGTTGACTTGTACGAATACCTGTTTGATGGAAAGCAAACAGGCAACATACGCCTACAGGAGGGCGATGCTATTATTGTGCCTGATTACGTGGAACTTGTAAACATCGACGGAAATGTGAGACGTCCAATGTATTACGAGCTTAAAGAAGGCGAAACACTTGATGACCTAATACAGTATGCCGGAGGGTTCACCGGCGAAGCATACACGGAACAAGTCAGAGTCGCACGCCAGACCGGAAAGGAAAATGAATTGTTCAACATTGTAAACGGTGATTTCAAAACCTACAAGCTGCAGGACGGCGATATGGTGACAGTGGGCAGCATCCTTGACCGATATGCCAACAGAGTAGAACTTAAAGGTTCGGTGTTTCGACCGGGAATGTACGCGCTATCTACCGATATGCGCACCATCGGCGACCTTATAGAGAAAGCCGACGGGCTTACTGAAGACGCATTCACCAACCGTGCGTTGCTATATCGTGAGGGCGCCGATCTGTCACTCGAAATAATCCCTGTAGACATTGAAGGCATTTTAACAGGCAAACGTGCTGATATAACGCTGAAACGCAACGACTTGCTTGTCATTCCGAGTATCCATGAGCTTGAAGACCGAGGCACTCTTACGATCGTAGGACGTGTAGCCGCTCCCGGAACATATCCTTACGCAGAGAACACTACTATTGAGGACCTTGTGCTTCAGGCAGGAGGATTGCTCCAAGGAGCATCAACGGCGAAGGTGGATGTTTCCCGACGCATCATCGATCCCACAAGTCTTAAGCCCACCAATGACATAGCAGAAATATTCACCTTCTCCTTAAAAGACGGCCTTGTAATCGACGGTCGTCCCGGATTCAAGCTCATGCCCTACGACATTGTAGAGATACGCCGCAGCCCCGGATACGAAGCCCAGCAGCGCGTAACAGTCACCGGCGAGGTAACATTCGACGGTGGATATACTCTCGAAAAAAGAAATGAACGTGTAAGCGACATTATACGCCGCGCCGGCGGACTAATCCCATCGGCCTATATAAAAGGAGCGCATATATTGCGCAGCATGACACCCGATGAAATTGCGACACGCAACGAAACTCTCCGACTCGCCGGACTTATGCAAGGCGACGGCGATTCAATCGCAGTTCCTCGTTTACAATTACCTACAACCTATAGCGTGGAACTCGACCTCGAAAAAGCGTTGGCATTTCCAAATTCCAACTACGACCTTGTTCTGAAAGAAGGCGACATTATTGTCGTTCCTGAACTTGTCAATACTGTCAAGATCACAGGTGATGTGATGTTCCCCAACACAGTTACATACGTTGAAGGCAAAAACGCTAAATATTATGTGAACAAAGCCGGCGGATATGGCGAACGTGCCAATAAAGGAAAGACGTTCATCGTCTATATGAACGGCAATGTGGAATGCATGAAAGGCAATGTAAAGATAGAACCCGGTTGCCAGATTATAGTACCCTCCAAGCATAAAAGCAAGGGCGTGAACTGGCAAGCTATTTTATCAATCGCAAGCGCGACAGGCTCAATAGCCACCATGGCGGCCGCTGTTGCTACAATGATTAATACCAAATAACGATGCAAGACGAAAAAGATTTCAACAACGACAACGATGAGCAGGAAATAGACTTGCTTGAACTTGCACAGAAACTTTGGGAGAACCGAAAGATGATTCTGAAATGGGCCGGAATCGGCGCCATAGTAGGATTGGTCATCGCATTCAGTATTCCTAAAGAGTATACTACCACCATAAAGTTGGCTCCTGAATTTTCAAATTCAAAAGGCTCCGTCTCCGGAAGCCTCGGAGCTTTAGCATCATTAGCGGGAGTGTCGACCAATGGCGATGCAAACTCAGACGCCGTAAATCCAAGTCTCTACCCCGATGTTGTGCAGTCAGTTCCATTCGCCGTGGATTTGTTTGACACAAAAGTGACTGAAGCCGATGGAAAATTGACGACGACTGTTTATGACTATTTGTCAGAACACACCTCTTCTCCTTGGTGGAGCGTGATACTGTCCTTACCAGGAAAAGCTATCGGAGGAATCATTTCGATATTCAAGCCGGAAGAAGAGCTTGACACCGCTGCCACTACCGACCCGTTCCGCCTTAACAAGGAGAAGAGCGCTATTGTGGAAGCGATCAACAACCGAGTGGCGGCCGATGTCGACACAAAAACTTACGTTATTTCCATATCAGCCACCATGCAGGATCCATTGGTGTCGGCAGTGTTGGCCGATACGGTAGCCGAAAACTTGAAAAAATACGTGACCGCCTATCGTACGAATAAAGCTCGCCAAGACCTCGAATATGCGGAGATGCTCAATCAGGAGGCTAAAAAAGAATATTATTCCGCACAACAGCGTTATGCTGAATATGTCGATAAAAACCACGGAATAGCGCTTAATTCAAGACGCACCGAGGAAAAGCGTCTTGAAAATGAGGCTGCGTTAGCCTATAATCTCTACAATACAACGGCTCAACGGCTCCAAGCCGCAAAAGCCAAAGTGCAAGAAACTACACCGGTATATGCTGTAGTGCAACCTGCGACAGTGCCTATCAAGGCATCAAAACCGTCAAAACCGTTGATATTAATAGGATGCGTGTTCCTTGCTGTTGTAGCAGCTTCAGCTTGGATTTTATTCGGTAAAGATTTAGTTGCTTCCTTCAAGAAAAAATAATCGCATATAAACGGCGAAACAATGTGGCGCCCTCCGGTACTATCGGGGGGCGTCAGCATAATATAGAGAGCTAATCACCGTTAATAGTAATATAGCAGACATAAAGGGATTATGGGAAAATTCTTGTATATATACGCTATCATGTTCATCGCCGTAGTCGCAAGCTGTGGAACCGCTAAGCTATCGGTCGCCGATGAACAGATGGCCCGCGGCGAATACTACGACGCATCACGCACCTACCGTAAAGTTTACAACAAACTGACTAAAAAGGAGGAACGCCCCCAACGCGGCGTAATAGCTTTCCGTATGGCAGAATGTTACCGTCGCCTTAACATGAGCGCTCGGGCCTCGGCAGCCTATCAGAACGCCATAAGATACGGCTATCCTGACTCCATGGCTTATTTCTATCTCGGCCAGTCGCTACAGGCCGAGGGGAAATATCAGCCTGCGATCAAGGCTTACGAGGAATTTCTCGCAACCGCGCCTAAAAACACCGAGAGCGCGCAGTCGGGCATAGCCGGATGCAAGATGGCGCAAGAATTAAAAAAATCCCCCACACGATATGTCGTCAAGAATGCCAAGCTGTTTAACTCCCGCAGAGCCGATTTTTCACCAATGTTCCTCGACAAATCGCTCGATGCCCTTTACTTCACTTCCACCAATGAGAAAGTGACAGGAGCGCATAAAAGCGAAATAACGGGAATGAAAAAAGGTGACATCTGGGTGTCGCGTAAAAATGAGCGAGGCGAATGGCAACGACCGGAAGCAGCCGAAGGAGAGTTAAATACGGAACAAGACGAGGGCATAATCTCATTCACTCCCGACGGACAGACAATGTACCTTACACGCGCCCGCCGCGAGCCCGATTCTGATACCGGAGTGGAAATATATACTTCACAACGAAGTGATGCGCAATGGAGCGCTCCGGTAAAGTATGAAATCACCGCCGACACACTGTCAAGTTACGGCCATCCGGCCGTGTCGCCCGACGGCGAATGGCTATATTTCACCTCCGATATGCCGGGTGGATATGGAGGAAAAGATATATGGCGAATAAACTTACGCTCGCCTATCGGATCTCTTGAAAATCTCGGTGAATTCATCAACACTCCCGGCGATGAAGTGTTTCCATATATGCGAGAGGACAGCTTGCTGTATTTTTCAAGCAACGGCCATGCCGGGCTTGGCGGCCTCGACATATTCAAAGCGCGGCTTCAGCCTTCAGGAGGATGGAGCGTAGTCAACATGGGTGTCCCGGTCAATTCGTCAGCCGATGATTTCGGCATAACATTTGGCGAGGGAGAAAGCGGTTTTTTCAGTTCCAACCGCAATGACGGACGCGGTTATGACCATCTATACTCATTCGTGCTCCCCGACTTGAAGATAACAATCTCGGGAATGGTGGTCGACAAAGATGAAGAACCGGTTCCCAATGCCATAATCAGAATCATCGGTAATGACGGCTCCAATCAAAAAGCATCAGGAAAACTTGACGGAACTTTCTCATTCCCCCTGCAACGAGGAGTGAGCTATGTGATGCTCGCCGGAGCAAGAGGCTACCTCAACGCCAAGCAGGAATTCACATCCGACACTACCGAAGTCGATGCCGACTATACCGTCGACTTCATTCTCGCCTCAATACACAAGCCCAATGTGGTCGACAACATCTTCTACGATTTCGACAAAGCCACTTTGCGCCCGGAATCATGCGTGGCACTCGATTCTATAGTGCAAGTGCTTCATGACAATCCCAATGTGACCATCGAAATGGCATCCCACACCGACCGGTGGGGATCAGACGAATACAATATGAACCTGTCACAACGCAGAGCCCAGTCGGTAATAGACTACCTTATTTCAAAAGGAATACGCAAAGACCGTCTGCAACCGCAAGGCTATGGCGAATCACGTCCGAAAACAATCACCAAGCGTCTCGCTCGTGAATTTCCTCAGTTCAAAGAGGGCGACGTGCTGAATGAAGAGTTCATCTCGCAGCTTCCCGAAGATCAGCAGGAAATTGCCGACCAAATAAACCGACGCACTGAATTCCAGGTGCTATCTACCGACTATAAAATGTACTAATCATGGAACAGTTCCGCACCATTGTCCAGCCACTGAAAGGTCACACCGGCATCATCACTCACAAAAAGCCGGTAGTAATGCTCGGCTCATGCTTCACCGACAATATTGGAGCAAAACTACGGGAAAGCCTGTTTGACTGCGTTATCAACCCCATGGGCACGCTATACAATCCAGCCAGCATCGCAGTTGCCATATTCGATCTGCTATATGAGCGTGACTACACTGAAGGGGAACTGTTCAATCACAACGGACTGTGGCATAGTTGGAGTCACCACTCCCGTTTCTCATCCATCCACCCGAAAGACGCTGTCAAAAAGATGAACCGCGCGGCGGCAGAAGCTCGACAAGCTCTCAAAAATGCGTCGGCGCTTATAATCACATTCGGGACCTCCTACATATTCAGGCTTAAGGAAGGGAGGAATGTAGTCGCTAATTGCCATAAGATGCCGGCAAATATGTTTGACCGAGAGTTTTTGACATCCACCATGACCTTAGGCGTCTGGAAAAAGATTCTCCGAGAGCTTTCAGCAAGATATCCTGATCTAAAAATCATATTCACAGTCAGCCCCATAAGGCATTTGTCCGACAGCGCCCATGGAAATCAGCTCAGCAAAGCGGCTCTGCTTGCGGCAATCGACAAGTTGATTAGTGAAAATCCGCAACTCGCCGTCTACTTCCCGTCATACGAAATAATGCTCGATGATCTGCGCGACTATCGATTCTACGCGCCTGATATGGTTCATCCATCGCCGGTCGCCATCGACTACATATACTCCCGCTTCTGCGAATCATTCATGAGCGATGAAGATATTAAACTGAACGATGAAGGGTTGCGTATTTACAAACGTCTTACCCACACGCCATTGAACGAGCCTACCGCAGCGACGGCGAAATTCAATTCCGACACTACCGCTATTCTGGATAATCTGTTGAATCGCTATCCTTACCTTGAGCACGCAGTGAACGGAATAAAAAATATACCGCAATAAAGGTATAAGTATCAAACTTTTTTGTTAAGTTTGTATTTGATATATTGCCGTAGTGGGCAATGTACGAAATTATACACCCTATAATCTAAGATGGAAGAAGTTAAAAAACTAACTCCCGAAGAGGAAGATAGAATTATAGAAGAGGAATTTAAATACGTGCTTGACGGCTATCTTGCGAGCAATCACCGGAAGAAAGTCGAGATAATAGAGCGCGCTTATCGATTTGCGAAAGAAGCGCATAAAGGAATACGTCGTCGTTCCGGAGAACCATATATACTGCATCCAATAGCTGTAGCGAAAATAGCAAGCCAAGAGATAGGCTTGGGATCCACATCTATATGCGCCGCGCTTTTGCACGATGTCGTGGAAGACACTGAGTATACCGTTGAAGACATCGAACAGCATTTCGGAAAAAAAATCGCCCAGCTTGTGGCAGGGCTGACAAAAATATCGGGAGGGATATTCGGTGATAAAGCATCCGCGCAAGCGGAGAATTTCCGCAAACTGCTTCTAACAATGAGTGAAGACATACGAGTAGTGCTTATCAAGATGGCCGACCGGCTACACAATATGCGCACACTCGGCTCAATGTCGCCAAACAAACAGTATAAAATCGCCGGAGAGACACTCTACATATATGCGCCTCTCGCTCATCGTCTCGGCCTTTTCGCAATAAAAACCGAACTTGAGGATTTGAGCTTCAAATATGAGCATCCGGCCGCTTACGAGAGAATCACGGAGCAGATAAAAACCTCGGAATCCCGAAGATCATCCGTGTATAACGACTTCTCCCTCCCTATTCATGAAAAACTTAAAGAACTCGGCATTAAATACGATGCAAAAGCGCGCCTGAAATCGGTATATTCCATCTGGCGTAAAATGCAGACTAAAAATATTCCGTTTGAAGAGGTTTATGACCTGTATGCCATGCGTATCATTTTTGATTGCGACGACATCTCAAAGGAAAAAGCCATTTGCTGGCAGATTTATTCAGCGATAACTGACCTCTACCGCTTACATCCCGAACGCACTCGCGACTGGATCAGCGTGCCTAAAGCCAACGGCTATCAAGCCCTTCATCTAACAGTAATGGGACCCGACGGCAACTGGATAGAGGTGCAAATACGTTCACGCAGAATGGATGAAATAGCTGAACTCGGATTTGCTGCCCATTGGAAATATAAAATTGGTGAAGGCGAAGAAGAGAGCGAACTCAACGCATGGTTATCAACCATAAAAGACATACTTGACAATCCCGAGCCAAATGCTATAGATTTCCTTGATACACTCAAGTTGAATCTATTCGCATCGGAAATAGTTGTATTCACGCCTAAAGGAGAACTTTTGACACTGCCAAACAATTCATCAGTTCTCGATGTAGCCTTTGAGCTGCACTCGCAGATTGGAATACACTGTATAGCCGGCAAAGTGAACCATAAACTTGTCCCGCTGAGCCATAAACTCAATTCGGGCGATCAAGTGGAAGTGCTCACTTCCCAATCACAGACCCCAAAACCGGAATGGATCAATTTCCTCGCTACGGCGAAAGGGAAAACCCGCCTTAGAGCAGCTCTTCGCAAAGAGTTGCTCCCCGTTATTGAGGATGGAAAGAAAGTATATGACGCATTTCTCGCCGACAACTCAATCACTGAGACGAATGAGGTAGTGACGAAAATACTTGGAGCCATGCACGTGCAGAATAAGGAGCAACTCTTCACGCTCCTCGGAAAAAAAGAGGCCACGCTCCCCGGATATCTCATCAAGACCCTCAAGCCATCAAATCCGTCATTGTTTTCCAAAATTTTACGCCCGCTGAAAGGGAAAAAATCGCCAGACAAAACCTCAACAGAACCGAAAGTAGAAAAGGAGCCTGTCAATATGAAGGAAACCTACATATTGCGTTCTGACGCTACCGGATCCAACTTCAAACTATCGGATTGTTGCCAACCGCTTCCGGGCGATGACGTAATGGGATGGGTAAACGATGATGGAGATGTTGAATTACACTCCCTTTCATGCCCGAGGGCGCAAGTGCTGAAAGCCAGCTATGGCAAACGGATCGTCAACACTCAGTGGGCGCCACAGACCGGAATGTTTCTCGCAAATATAAGAATTGAAGGAATAGATCGATTCGGAATATTACAGGAAATAATTCAAATGATTTCTATGCATCTGGCGATAAATATACGAAAACTCGACATCGAGGCCGACAACGAAGTGTTCCATTGCGACCTTTCTGTTCTTGTGAACGATGCCAATGTGGTAACCGACTTATGCTCTAAGCTACGCGCCATAAGAGGCGTGCAACGAGCCAACCGCATAAATTAGTTCGTCTAAACACATCAATAATAGCTACTAAAAAATGTTACAAAAGCTGTTTTCAAAAGATAATATAATCCGCGCGCTGCTGTTCGTTGTGACCGCATTGATAATCGTGTGGCTACTTCCGAGAAAGCAAGGCAACGCCTATCATTATGAAATGGGGAAACCGTGGGCTTATTCTCTTCTCACAGCGCCATCCGATATGCCGATATACCTCGATTCAATAAGGTCGCAATACGTGCGCGACAGTATAACCCGCGATTTCGTTCCGGTATATGTCAGGGATGTCACAGCCGAAAAATCAACAGTATCGGCTTACGCCTCGCGCATAAACACGACACAAGGATTGGAGTTATCTCCCGGTGAACGCAACCAGCTTATCAACGCCCTGCGCAACATCCTCGAGAACGGTCTTGTAGATCAAACCACGTATCAAGAGGCGCGGACAGGAAAACTCACCGAAGTGAGATTCATACACGACAACACCGCCATCTCCATTCCTACACGCAACTTCCTCTCAGCTCGCGTGGCTTATTCAAGCCTCGACAGTATGTTCAATGAGCGCCGCTTCCGCAAAGCTATTGAATTGACGGCAATGTCGAAATATCTCACACCAACAATATCCCTTGACACCGCAGCCACTAAAAAACTATTTGAAGAGGCGTTACAAAAAGCGATGGCTCCTGTAGGTGTGATACAACAAGGTGAGCGAATCATTGACAAAGGCGACATTGTTACCCCGGAACTATATACGTTGCTAAAGACTTATGATCGAATATCCAAAACAAAATCGGCACACCAAGTGGACCGGCACCACTACCCTATCCTCGGACAATTGCTATACGTGACTATCCTTCTCTCGTGCCTATATCTGTTTTTGTCGTTATTCAGGTGGCGCACGTTTAAAAACATACGCTACATGGTGTTCATAATGTCGCTGATCACCGCATTCGTATTGTTTGCTTACGGAATGTCGGAGTCTTTCCGCAACGGGCTATATATGGTGCCATTCACCATGGTAGCCGTTATGATGGTTGTCTTTTTCGACGGCCGCACCGCATTCTTCGTTTATCTCATTCAGATACTGCTCTGCTCCATCATATCAAGCTCCCCGCTCGAATTCCTGTTCCTACAGATTACCGCCGGCATTATAGCCATCTGCTCTCTAAAAGAGCTTAATAAGCGCAGTCAGTTGGTGAGAGCCGCCCTCTTTATATTTATCGTTTACTGCGTGGCATACATGGCCATGGAAATAATGCAAACGAGCACTCTCGACAAATTGAATCCGCGTATGCTGGGCTACCTCGGCATCAATTCAGTGCTGATATCATTCGCCTACGTATTAGTGTTTGTCATTGAAAAGATATTCGGATTCACCTCTTCGGTGACTCTTGTGGAGCTATCAGATGTCAACAATCCCACACTTCGTGAGTTGTCAGAAAATTGCCCCGGCACATTTCAACATTCCGTACAGGTCAGCAGTCTTGCTTCGGAAGCGGCTCATCGCATCGGCGCCAATGTGCAGCTTGTCAGAACGGGAGCGCTATATCACGACATCGGCAAAATCAACAATCCGGCCTTCTTCACCGAAAATCAGCATGGAGTTAATCCTCACGACGCTCTAAGCCCAACGCAAAGCGCGCGCATAGTCATCAGCCATGTAACCGACGGCGTGAAAAGAGCCGACAAAGCGAAATTGCCTCAAGTTATAAAGGATTTTATCCGTCAACATCACGGCGCCGGAAAAGCTAAATATTTTTTCAATACCTACTGCAATCTACATCCCGACGAGATTGTTGACGCTGCACCGTTCACATATCCGGGGCCCAATCCACAGAGTAGAGAAACATCTCTGCTCATGATGGCCGACGCTGTAGAAGCAGCCTCCCGCTCATTAAAGCAGCACACTCCCGACGCTATCGCTGAATTGGTGAACAAAATCATCGATTCGCAGATTGCTGACGGGCTTCACAACGAATCGCCAATATCATTCCGTGATGTAAAAATCATAAAAGACGCATTCATAGAACGATTGCGCACCATATATCATGCGCGCATAAGTTATCCGGAGTTAAAAACGGCAGAAAACGCGGACGCAAAATAAGATTACGCCATAAAAATGCGTTAATCCTATAAATAATAAAACGGACACTATAATGAAGCATATATTCACTCTCTTGCTTACTATAACATTGGCTTCTCTGACTACATTAGGAGCGGCATCTAAAACTGAAAAGAAGCCATCATGGGAAAAGCCTGACATGGAGGAGATACGAAAAGCGGTCAACGATCCTTCATCCAAATATTATTATCCAAAGCTGATGAAGATGTTTGAGCGCAATGACACCGCAATGAACTTAAAGCAATTCAGGCACTTGTATCTCGGATATGTGTTTCAAGAGGACTACAACCCCTATCGCAGAAGTGAATATTCATCCACGGTAGAGGAACTTTACTATCGAGGAGAGCACACCCATGCCGAATGTGACACAATTATAAAATATGCGGAATTGTCGTTGAAAGATGATCCGTTCGACTTGCGTCAGATGACATTTCTCATCTATGCTTATCGAGAGAAACAGAAAAACCATCTCGCCTCGATATGGCAATACAAATTAAACCATCTGCTTGAGGCCATATTATCGACAGGCAACGGTTTGCAACCGGAAAACGCATGGATAGTGACTAATCCGCAACACGAATACAATCTCATAAATTTCCACGATTATGTGGCAGTGTCGCATGAGGATGCGCCGCCACATTACGACTACATTACGATTAAGCAAAAAAACGACAAAGATCCAAAAGGGTTCTATTTCGATGTGCTCTATATGTTAAACGAATACAATCGCAAGTTCCCTGAAGAAACCGGAGCAGAAGGCGCAAATGACCCTGAGACTACTCCTCAATAGAATAGTTTAAGAAATCGACAAACGGTTTAAGCCGATGGAACATATCGGCAGCTTTCTCCGCCCATGCCGGATCATTGAAAAAAGCCTCATCAAGAGTAAAAAATTTGCCATAATCTTTCATTCGCAGATACTCAAGATTAGGATGGTTCTTAGGCCATCCTTGCGGAGCCGTTTTCAGACAGTCGCCACACCACTCAGCGCCGTCAACAGCCGACACCTCCTCAAACTCTTCATTATTGTCAACGATCGCATGACGCAACTTCTTCAATGTCGATGATTCAGGATGCCATAATCCTGCATACAATCCGGTCTCGCCCGGACGTATATCCATCTGAAGATAGTATGAAGCACGCTCAATGTGACGGCCGTAAGGGCTTATCGATGCCGAAAAATAAACTTTAAACGGCGTTTTATCTTGCGAAAATCTCGTGTCACGATATATGCGGTAGGCCGATTGAGACGCAGAGAACCTTGACACACCCGGCTCCCAGACCGCCATACAATCAATCATACGCTGCAAATCACCTAACCACAATCGACGCAAATCTTCATATTCAGCCTTGTGTTCACGAAACCATTCGCGGTTATTATTTTTTGACAGGCGGCGGAGAAACTCAAACAACCGCGGAATATAGTAAGAAGTCATTTTTATTTAATATCAGTCCATTCAGCATCACTCACCTGCTCCTCCACATCATAATGAACTTCTTGATGCGGCGATTGCGATGAAGCGGAATCATTTTCGATTATTTCCTCAAATTCTACATATTCGCCATCGGTGCGGTCGAAAATCTTTTTCTTCCTACGATTGGCTCTGTTTGCCTGAGAAGATTGTCGGTATCCGGATCGAGAAAAAGATGATCCAACATTCGACGCTCTACGGAATAGGCTGAATAGTCCACCAAACAATCGGCTCAAAAGAGCCAACGGTAAAACGATGAATATAAGTATGAGAAAGAATAGAAATATTGCCATTATAAAACGATATAATCATTCTCCTCCTATCAAACCTTGCGGCTTTCGGGAATGAGAGATAAGATAATGTAGAAAATAATGCTAAGCGAAAGCCCGGCAATACCGAAAAATGCCAAAAACAGCACCGCCCCCACTAAAACAACATAACGCCGCATATTCCCCTTTAATCCGAGGCTTTTGAATTTGAGAGAGAACATTTTAAGGCGCGTAAACACCATCAGAAACGAAATCAGCGCAATCGCAACGATCATCACCGCATTTCCCGGATAGCCGTACTCAGAGATAAATGAGCAAGCTCCTATCCAAAATATCGCATTAGCCGGAATGGGCAATCCCAAAAATGAGGTAGTCTGACGGTCGTCGATATTAAATTTCGCCAATCGAATCTCACCAAACACCGGTATAAGAGCAGCAAAAAGTCCTGGCCACCAACTTCCGGATGACACGCGCATCATATTATACACAAGCATACCGGGAGCTACGCCAAAGCTCACAAGATCACTCAACGAATCAAGCTGCTTGCCGAGATTGGAGTAAGCGTGAAGCAACCGGGCAACAGCGCCATCGAGAAAATCGCACACCGCCGCGACGCCGATAAGGATGAAGGCCCATTGAAAGCAGGTCAATCCTCCAACAGTCATGTAGGCGCCAAAAGATGCGATAATAGCCCCGAATCCACACACGAGGCTAAGACAGGTTATCGTATTTGGTATATTGGAAACAATCTTCTTTATCATGATTATTGATTTAAGCGGGCGACTTCTGTGATACCGCCGGTGGTCTTGTCGCCCAATTTCACATAAAATTCAGCGCCGAGCGGAAGATATAGATCCACGCGCGATCCGAACTTTATAAATCCCATGTGGTCATGGATGGATGCTTCGTCACCGGGACAAGCGTAGGTCACGATGCGACGCGCTATGGCTCCGGCAATCTGCCGCATCATTACAAGCTGACCGTTTTTAGCCCTTATAACGACGGTAGAGCGTTCGTTCTCAGTGCTTGCTTTAGGTAAATACGCCGACAAGAAGCGCCCATTATGATGCTTAACATAAATCACTTCGCCGTCAACCGGAAACCAATTGGCGTGAACATTCACCACCGACATAAACACCGATAATTGGATGCAACGGCAGTGCAAATATTCATCTTCAAAAGTTTCTTCGAGAGCCACCACCTTACCATCGGCCGAAGCGACCACTACATTTTCCGGATTCCCCTTGAAATTACGCCGCGGCGAACGGAAAAAATTAAGCACGAGCAGATAGACGATAAGTGATATTATCGAAAATGACGCAGGTATCCATTCAGGACGTATAAAAAGCCATGCCGGAATGTTTATAACCAGCAAAATGCCAAATAATAATAGTAATATGTTCAGTCCTTCCTGGTGGATTTTAACCTTCATCGTTTCCTAATGATAGCGCAAAGGTACTGTTTCTATTGTAATTTAACAAATAAATTATCTCTGAAATGATTGGAGGTTGTTTAATAACATATTTAACAATATTATTTAACCATTAGAAGTCATCCATTCAATATTTTTATTACTTTTGTGAATAATTTTTAAATAATGTGATTTAGTATTTCACCAGTGTGTTGAATAAACAATTATTAACATTTCTAATCCAGTCATTATTATGATTAAGAGACTCCTTCTCTTAGCCAGTGTAGTCTGGCTTATGTGTGTTGCCGCAATGGCAGCTCCGGGAGACATTAAGTGTAGTGGCACGGTTGTTGACGATCAAGGCGAGCCCATCGTCGGAGCCACGATTTCGGTGCCCGGCACGTCGATTGCGACAGCCACCGACATCGACGGAAGATTCACGCTAAATGTTCCCGAAAAAAAATCCATCCATATCAATTACATCGGATTCCATCCTGTAACATTGGATGCGAAAGCCAATATGGGCGACATCGCGCTTGAGACAGAATCACAGATGCTAAAAGACGTCGTTGTGGAGCAATCAATCGCCAAAACACGTTTGACGCCAGTCGCCGTTTCTACAGTCGGGGCACAAACGATCGATCTAAAGATCGGGAACCAGGAACTTCCCGAAGTGCTCAAAACAACTCCCGGTGTATGGGTAACCCGTGACGGTGGAGGCTTTGGAGATTCAAAAATCAATATGCGCGGATTCCAGTCAAAGAACACCGCAGTGATGGTCAATGGTATTCCTATCAACGATATGGAATGGGGTGGAGTGTACAACTCCAACTGGGCAGGTCTCGGCGACGTGATCGCCAATATCCAGACTCAGCGCGGCCTCGGAGCCACAATCGTTTCAACCCCTTCAATCGGAGGTACCATCAACTACACCACACGCACAATAGATGCTGAAAAAGGCGGACGTGTATGGTACGGTATGGGTAATGACGGTTACAACCAGTATGGTGTTAAAGTCTCGACAGGTCTTATGAAAAACGGCTGGGCTTTCACATTCTTAGGCTCTCACAAATGGGGTGACGGATACATCCAAGGAACTCAGTTTGACAGTTACAACTACTTCTTCAATCTTTCAAAGCGCATCAACGAACAGCATCAACTTTCGTTGACAGCCACCGGCGCTCCGCAAACCCATGATCAGCGTTCTTCTCAGAATGGTCTAAGCATCATGGGATATCAAACTTACGGAAAACGCTATATGAACGGCAAGAGTATGTATCTTTACAACCCGACTTTCGGTTATGACAACCAAGGACGTATGCGTAACTCAAGCCGCAACTATTACCACAAGCCCCACATCTCATTGAACCACATCTGGAAAATAGACGAAAGCTCGTCACTGTCATCAGCCATCTACGCATCAATCGGTAGCGGTGGCGGCTACAGCGGTCAGGGTAACGGTCTTGACGGATACACTTACAGCAAGTGGTATGGAGCAAGCAACGGGGTCCTGAACATGGAATTCCGCGCTGCCGACGGTACATTTGATTACGGCGCTATCCAAGATTTGAATGCCGCTTCCACCAAGGGTTCATACCTTGTAATGACAAAATCAATCAACGCTCACCAGTGGTATGGCCTCGTTTCTTCTTACAAAAAGGAAATTGAGCAAAATAATGGCAACCGATTGAACATTACCGGCGGTCTTGACCTTAGATATTATATGGGCAAGCACACTAATGAAATCAGCGACCTTTATGATGGAGAATACTTCATGGACTATTCTTCACGCGTAAATGTAAAACCGGAACTCAACGCCGCAGCAGCCGACCCCAACTGGAAATATGAGAAGCTCGGCGTTGGCGATATCGTTTACCGCAACTACCGCGGATACATCGTTCAGGAAGGCGTTTATGCGCAAGGCGAGTACACTATGCTCGAAAACAGCCTGAACCTCGTGCTTTCAGGAGCGCTCAACAACAACACCTATTGGCGTAAAGACTACCTCTATTACGACAAGGAGCACTCTAAATCAGCAACCGCCAACTTTATCGGTGGAACTATCAAGGGGGGAGCCAACTACAACATCGACGAACACAACAACGTATTCGTAAACCTCGGATACATAAGCCGCGCTCCCTATTTCTCAGGCGGTGTATTCCTTCAGGCAACCACGTCCAATGCTATAAACAAAAAAGCTGTTAACGAAAAGGTAATGTCCTATGAGCTTGGATACGGCTACAAGTCACGCTCATTCTCTTTACTTGCCAACGCTTACTACACTCGTTGGATGGACCGCACAACCACTCGCGGTGATGAGTTCTCTGACGGCTCCGGACGTTACTACATTAATCTTCAAGGTGTTGACGCTCGACACGCCGGTATCGAAGTAAACTTTAACTGGGTTCCGGTTCGCTGGTTGAACATCGAAGGTATGATCTCTTGGGGCGACTGGGTATGGGACAGCGACGCTTCCGGTTACTTCTACAATCAATTGGGACAGCCTCTTAAAAATCTTAGCGGTGAGCTCGCATCCGGTATCGGAGCTGAAGACCATGCGTATGCAACTGTCAATCAGAAAGGCGTGAAAGTGGGAGGTTCAGCGCAAACCACCGGTTCACTCTCTGCGACATTCATACCTTTCAAGGGATTCCGCATAGGCGCTGACTGGCTCATGAACGCGCGTAACTACAGCGACTTTGAAGTAAAAGCAAGCCAGCTTGGAGCTAATTCAGTAATCAATGTAGCCGATCCATGGAAAATTCCTTGGGGACAGCAGGTTGACCTCAACGCAAGCTACCGTTTCAATATTGCCGGCGTAAAAGCCACTCTTTACGGCAATATCAACAACGTGTTCAACTATAACTACGTGGTTGACGCTTATACCGACAACACTACCCGCGGAACCTGGGAGAACGCTTACCGCGTGTTCTACTCATTCGGCCGCACCTACTCGGTACGTATGCAAATCAACTTCTAATAATTAATCGCGAAACAAATTATGAAATACAATATTTTCAACGGTCTGATCGCGTGTGGCGCAATAGCTGTTATGGCAAGTTGCTCGGAAAACTCATGGAACAATGAGTATCTCGACGACTTTAAAGCACCGGGAGCATACACAGCCACCGAAACTATCGACTATACGATGACCGCCTCCGATTACTCCGCCATCGGATCTCTAAGCACAGCGGTCACTCAGGCCGAAGCTGACGGATTCACAAAAACTCAGCTTCAAAACTGGGCTAAACTCGGCTATTTCACCGAAGATTTCCCGGCAAACAAGTATCTTCCACTATACTTTGAATCCTCATCATTCCCCTATTTCGCCGCCAACAACGGGTCAACAGTCACCGTCAATTATCAGACACAAGCTGCTACTAATTCAGTGATCACCGCCATATATAACGGTAAGGTTTATGAAGTGACCGATGACAACTATGTCACTGCGTGGGGTTCCAACAGCGAGTTTACCGATGCGTTCACTCCTGCAACACCGGCATCAAAGTATCTTCCCACAATTCTGGCAGAGGCTTATCCTGACGCTGTAGCCAATGATTATGCGCTTGTCAACTTCAAGCAATCTGATAGCGAACCGGCATTTGAAGCCGTGACCGTTTCCGAAATTAAAGACGTTACCGCCGCCAACAGCCCGACTTACACGCTACTCGGAACAGTGACAGGAATATGCGCTCAAGGATATATCTTAACTGACGCCACCGGAAGCCTCTTTGTATATTATGGCAGCAGCTTCAAGCCTGAAAATTATAAAATCGGCATGGAAGTACAGGTAACCGGAAAAGGTTCACAATACCGCGGCGGTCTCCAGCTCTCTTCAGTATCCAAAGAAAACATATTGTCGAGCGAACCTTATACTTACCCCACACCTGAGGCAATGGATGGCGCGAAAATGGACGCTCTCCGTGATGCTATACTTGCTAACGCAAGCAATGGCACAATGGCTGTCTACGTAGAATTTTCAGCCGATGTGACTTCAACAGGAACTTTTACTAACTTCACAGTGTCAGGAGCATCTACTACCGGTAGCGCATACCAACCGACCGACGCCACAAAGGCTCTGTTCACCCAAGGAGCTACAGTCACAATCAAGGGCTATATTCTATCGGTAACCACAAATAGTTCTACTGGAGCGGCGACTTACGTCAATTTCATAATTACTGAAGTTGATGGAACCGCAACCGCCGATATGGCAACAAGCCAGCCTTTGGTACCAGCTCCCGCCGCAATCGACTCTTACAATGCCAACGCGCTTTATATGTTCAATGGCACGACATGGGCGGCCGCAACAACCGTGGATCTATTGGTAAGCCCGACTCAACTCAACGATATGGGCATATCCACCCTCTATATCAGCAATGCTCTCGCCGCTGAAGACTTTCCAATCTTGTTGAAGCAGCTTTATCCATACGCAAAAGCCGATGACACCAAGCTTGTGGCTTATCAATCAGGTGCATCCTACTCCAACGCCGCACAGTTCAACTATGACGGAAACGAATGGGTGAAATATGACAATCTCGAAGAACAGTCAGATCAATACGCCAAGGTAAATGGATCATGGATATTCAATCCCAACGTAACCTTAGTTATTCCTGCTACACGTCAGTCAGAACCAGGCTTGACATTCTATCAGACCGCTGTTGACTGGGTAAAAGAAAATGAAGGTTCCGGATACATAGACCGTGAAAATTCAGAGTTCTACTCAGGTTGCTCCGCTTACTATTGCAATGTCAACCATGACATTACTCAAGTTGAGAAATATGCTTCGGCAATGTATCCCGATTTGACCCAAAGCGTTGTGATTCCGTTAATGCGCGAGCGTTTCTTGAATCAGGTGATGCCGGCGACATTGAAGGCCTACTACCCCAATGCCAAACTCATTGACGGATATAACGACCCGATTATATATGAGATCGACTACATAACGTATTATGGAAGCTCGACATTCGACGGCAAGTCCGGAAATGTCAACGACACCGTGAAGTATGAAGTAACCGGTCCGGGCGAGTTCAAACTCATCTACTCAACTTGGCTTGGCGGAGAAGTGACCGACGCTGAATAATCCACTACATCCTCAATAAAAAAGCGGCATTACGATGCCGCTTTTTTATTTCCTCCCAATTGTCCCATTAGACCAATTAGACTAATTAGTCTCATTCTTTATCCAATCAATCACATTTGGCGGAGCACGACCGGCGGCAAGCTCCTCCTTCATGCAGCCCCAATCCAAAGGGATATGAGTAATATATGCACAAATTCACTATATGGAGTATTCTGCGTCTTCTTGACTAACAAAAAAAGCAGTGCGACAATCACTTGCCGCACTGCCCATATAAATTTATCACAATGTAATTAAATTTCTATTTTTCGGCTTTCAACCAACGGTCAAGCCAACGGAAGAACACGCGTTGCCATAGAATAGCATTCTGCGGTTGAAGGATCCAGTGATTTTCATCGGGGAATATAAGCATTTCAGCAGGAATACCGCGAAGTTTTGCGGCATTGAACGCCATCATTCCCTGCGAAGCGAGAATACGGTAGTCAAGTTCACCATGCGTAATAAGGATCGGGGTGTCCCATTTATCCACAAAACGATGGGGCGAATTAGCAAAAGAGCGTTGCGCAGTAGCATTGCTCTTATCCCAGAACGGACCGCCAAGATCCCAATTGGCAAACCACATTTCTTCAGTTTCAAGATACTGTGTTTCGGTATTGAATATTCCGGCATGAGCGATAAGACACGCAAAACGCTTGTCATGGTTCCCGGCCAACCAATAAACAGAGAAACCACCGTAGCTTGCGCCTACAGCGCCTATATGAGCAGCATCAACGTATGGACGCGCTTTCATGAAATCGACAGCGCTGAGATAATCCTTCATATTCTGACCGCCATAATCGCCGGAGATTTGCGCGTTCCACTCAGTACCGAATCCGGGAAGTCCGCGGCGGTTAGGGGCGATAACGATATATCCTTGCGAAGCCATCAACATAAGATTCCAACGGTAACTCCAGAATTGGCTGACCGCTTGTTGTGGGCCGCCCTGGCAATAAAGAATCGCAGGATACTGCTTAGTCTCATCAAAATTCGGGGGAAGCGCCACCCATGTCGTCATCAATTTGCCATCAGTAGTAGGAACAAGCTCCTTAACTACGGTCGGCATATTCACTTGCTCAAGAATATCCTTATTAACATCGGTCAACTGAGCAACCGCACCACCATTTACGGAGTATATTTCATTAGGAGCCAACATTGAGTGACGCATAGTCACAATAGTTGAAGAATCAACCGGAACAAGAGCGGCATAGTCGCACACACCTTCAGCAATGGTGTCAATCTTATGGCTATCAACGTCTACACTGAATATCGGAGTTACACCCATATAAGGAGCCAGAAAATAAAGCGATTTGGAATCCGTATTCCATGCGATAGCGTCAGCCGTGAAATCCCAATCAGAGGTCAGGTCGGTCTTAACGCCCGAGGAGCGTTCCATGATAAAGATGCGGTTCTTGTCGCTTTCATAACCGTCATGCTCCATACTGAGCCATGCGATATATTTTCCATCGGGAGAGAACGCCGGAGCCGTGTCATATCCCATCATTCCATCTGTGATATTGGATGTAGCCTTAGATTCAATATCATACAAGTAAAGATCCGAATTGGTGGAAAGTGAATACTCCATACCGGTTTTCTTGCGGCTTACGTATATGAGCTGCTTGCTGTCGGGCGACCATGCGAACGACTCAACCCCGCCAAACGGTTTCATTGGAGATTCGTATGGCTCGCCATCCATAAGGTCGGTCACATTCGACACATTATTACCGTCAAAATCGGCCAAGAAAGGATGTGGCACCTCTGTGACCCATTCATCCCAATGTTTGTACATTAAATCATCGATAATGCGGCCTGAAGCTTTAGGAAGATTAGAATATACATCCTGTGCGGTACGTGAATATTTCACGTTTGACACAATCAGCACTTTTGATTCATCAGGAGAAAACTTGAATCCAAATACCCCCGATTCCACATTGCTGACACACTTACGGTTGGCTCCGTCAGCATCCATCACCCATATCTGCGTTTTTTCGCCATTCGGATAAATGAATGCGATTTTCTTTCCTCCGTCGAGCCACACTGCATTATTTTCCGACTTCGGCGTGCGAGTTATCCTCACTGATTCTGATCCATCCACATTCATTACATAGAGATCCCGGTTGCTGCGGTTCTCCTCCACACTTTCGTAAGAGATTCCATACAAGATTTTAGAGCCGTCGGGCGACACGACAGGCTCCGTTACACGTCCTAACGCTTCAAGCGCCTCGACCGAGAATATTCCATTCTCACACTTGACATCCATCTTGTCGATCACCTTCTCATTCTCTTGCTTTTCAGCGCAGGAAGCCGCCGTGACAAGTAAAGCCGACATAAATAACGGTTTTAGATAATTGTTCATAAATGTGATTATTAATATTGATTCATTACACTGAATTTACAAAATTACTAAATTATTCGCAATGTTTATTTCCTGTTAAGTATTTGTTAATAATAAATGGCAAAACATCATAGTTTCTTAACTGCAGAATAATTAATTTTGCGATATAAATATAATGCAATGGACGAAAAACCGCAATCATACTCTCGCCGGCAATTCAAGAAGCCGGCGCAGGAATTTGAAACAATCGGTAAAATCATGCCGCAGGACAAAGACGTCGAAGAGGCCGTACTCGGCGCTTTGATGCTCGAAAAGGACGCCTACACTACCGTGTGCGACATTTTAAAGCCGGCAAGTTTTTATGAGCCGAAACACCAACGCATATACGAAGCTATTCAATCGCTTGGCGTAGCGCAGCAACCCATCGATATGCTCACCGTTGTGGAACAGCTACGCCGCAACGACACCCTTGAAGAGATTGGAGGTCCGGTGGTCATATCGGAACTCACCTCAAGAGTCGCATCAGGCGCGAACGTGGAATTCCACGCCCGCATAGTGGCGCAAAAATATCTTGCCCGAGAATTAATCTCATTTGCCGCGGCAATAGAGGGAAAGGCGTTTGACGAGAGCAATGATATAGACGACCTTTTGCAGGAAGCAGAGGGAAAACTTTTTGAAATATCCCAAAGAAATGTAAAAAAGGAGGTGACGCAAATCGATCCTGTTATCGGACAAGCGATCGAACAGATTCAAGTCGCCGCCAACCGCAAATCGGGATTGAGCGGACTTGAATCAGGATTTCATGAACTCGATAAACTCACATCAGGATGGCAAAACTCCGATCTCATTATCATTGCGGCGCGTCCGGCGATGGGTAAAACCGCATTCGTCCTGTCGATGGCTAAGAATATGGCGGTGAACTATAACACCCCGGTAGCCATATTCTCGCTCGAAATGTCCAACCTGCAATTGGTGAATCGTTTGATAAGCAACGTGTGCGAACTTGAAAGCCAAAAAATAAAATCGGGGCAATTGTCTGATATTGAATGGGATCAACTGATGTCACGAGTGAAGCATCTTTACAGTGCCCCGTTGTTTATCGACGACACGCCGTCATTATCCATTCTGGAGCTGCGCACAAAGGCACGACGCCTCGTGAGGGAACATCAAGTCAAATTCATTATCATCGACTATTTGCAACTCATGAATGCCGCCGGCATGAAATTCGGCAGCCGTGAACAGGAGGTAAGTATGATCTCTCGATCGCTAAAACAGCTTGCTAAAGAGTTGAATATACCAATCGTGGCGTTGTCACAGCTTAACCGTTCGGTAGAATCCAGACAAGGCAACGATGGAAAACGCCCCCAACTTAGCGACTTGCGCGAATCGGGAGCTATCGAGCAAGATGCCGATATAGTATGTTTCATTCACCGTCCTGAATATTATACCCGTTCCGGTGAAGACGCTAACGGCAACGACATCAGGGGACTCGCCGAATTTATCGTAGCCAAACACCGCAGCGGCTCGGTTGACGATGTGAAATTACGCTTCAAAGCCCGCTTTGCAAGATTTGAAAATTGGGCGGAAGACGAATTATCCTCACGCCACGGAACTATGGGTTCACGAATGAACAGCATGGCAGAAGAATTTCCGGCTGTCGAACAACAATTTGCCGGAGGAACAGCCGACATCATGAGCGGTTCTGACGACGGAGCGCCACCATTCTAAGACACCGCCAATTGTGCGAATAAGCGAGGCAGATAGGATTTGATTGCATCCTCTTCAACATATTTGATCCGGATGCAATCATCATCACTCTGCTCAAAACCCTCTGCTACAAGAATATCATTAAGCCGCTCAAGCGTCTCTGATTCTTTAGAAGAGCCATCTCGAATGAACTCAACCCGGAATCTTATCAAACTCCAATCATCAGGATCGGTTTCGGCATAAACGGCAATCCAATGATTGCGGCCATCAACACTATATCCGTCAAAATACAGGTAGGGAAGCTCATCGTTCACTTTCTGTTCGGTATAACCGATCCCTTTCATGAACGGCTCCGTTGAAACATCTTTCAGCTCACAATATAATCCCCATGTATATAGCTCGCTATGATACCCTGACAAGCGTGAAGAATGCATAGGCAGAATACCCTCACACCCCTCGACATCGCAACAAAACGAGATGAAACCCTGCTCACAACAGCCTATCGCCGACGGATAGCGTATCAAGTAGTCACGCCACTGCTCTCCAGTTGATTTTCCGTCGAAAACAGCCTTAAGAGATTCATTAGGATTCTCTGCGTCAAAAGCCGGATCGTCAAATACCGCTTTCACGAAACCGCGCCGTCCCGTAGCATCGGCATCCTTGTCAAGTCGGAGCAATCGTTTCCATGAGAAGTCACGTTTCACATTATTCTTCGATGTGCCGGTCGATAGCAGGTTATAGTGCAGATTATTTGACGGAAGATAGTCACCTTTAAACAGCACCGCGCGTTCAAATCTGTACCCGGCATCATTTATCCTCTTCTCATAACTATCGGCAAACACAACACGGGCATCTTTTGAATACTTCACAAACTTCGCAAAGCATTCATCGTAATCTCTGGCGGTCATATTTGTGCAATTCCCTGACTTATAAGCATCCCAAATACCGGCGAATTCCAGAATAAACCCTATCTGCCCATTGAAATAACCATGCCGTTCCGCTTCAAGAATCTCCTTTTGCCATTTATCGCCATTCTCGCCTAAAATGAGTATAGCTTTCATACGCTCCTCTTCCTCAAGCCATGTCGGGAATCCGTCCACCGGCTTCCCCTCCGCAAGATGGGGCAAAATCGCAGGAGCATCCTCAAGAAGCTTGTGAACGCTTTTTATGGCAGATGAAACCTCTGTCGGACTGTCGATTCGATTATTTTCGGAATTAGCCAGATTAAAAATAACACGCATCCATTGATTTATTCCATCGTCTTCGCCATATTTCAACAGATACCCGATATATGCATAAAGCATGACACGGTCATTATAATTCAAATCTCTTGGTGCGAACAGGATTTTATCCATCAGTGATTGCAGCGGAAAACAATGTCGGAAATCAGGCGAAACTGCCGACTGAGGCTTACCGCCTCTTGAAGAAAGCCGGTCCATGACATCGACAAGAAACTCTGTGCTGTCGAGCGACAGTGCGTCGCCATCGCGCAAAGTGATGAACGACAACGTCTCCTTGCCTGACTGATTAAGCAGCGACACAAACGTCGGGTCGGTCTCCCCTTTCGTCTGCGGATGGCGTTCTATGTACTTCAGCGACAACAACGCATTGATAAGATTAGCCATGCGATAGTCGCACATTTGACCACAGTCAAGCGCTCCGTCATTATCGCCGTCATTGCGATATGCCCATATCATATTGGTCCATGCGGAATCTATACGCTCGGCAAAATACTTGTCAAGAGGCATAGACAACGATGTGCCGTCACTCAAAATGCGATTGCGACACAACGACCGGCTCGACTTCCGAAGCGCCTCCCCGATATATTCCGAATATCGGGCCTTGAAATTTTCAAAGTCAGTAAGCGGTTTGCCACGGGAATTCATCTTGATATACAGTTCGTCGGAGAGATGATAGCGATCCAACTCCATAAACATGAATGTGATGACAGGCGACTGCAAATCGAGCAATTCGGGTAGAAAATCAGGCCGGTCATGAAACAACCCGTGTATTGCGTCAAGCATATTGAGCATTGATACAATGGTGGGATCATGTTGCCATGACAATTGAAACCAATTCTTGTCCTCAATGGTTCTCTTTACCGATGTCTTCGCAACTCCGGCAGTACGTCCATCCGACACCGGCAATAGATGGGAAAAATCGATGTCATTCAGCATCAACGCATCGCAAAATTCGCTGGAGCTGGCACGCGTCTTATAAGTAAACCTGCAATGTTGCCGTGATTCATCCAATAAGGCCGCATCAAACGCCTCCTTCATGGAACGATCGGGAGTGATGCGGCTGAGATACCAATGCAGCAAAAATAATGTCGTCAGTCGTTGCTGGCCATCCAAAGGAATAAAAGCATTGTCCGACACATTTCCGTAGATAAAATCGAGATCTCTTCCGGGTACACCTTCGTCAAGATAATTGTACAAAGCCCTAAGGAACTCAATTCTTATCTCTTTGACCGTTTCACGACCTTGGGCATACTCGCGTTGCAACATCGGGATTACAATCCGGAAATCATTCTCCACAAACAACTTGAAAAACGAAGTTCTTTCGCCCTCCCCCGATATCTCACTCATTCTTTCTGCGCTCATCATTCTTCCGGTTTAATATAAGCATTAATAGTCTTCACAATGGCATCGCAATAATGGTCGCCATCCTCCTTAGTCCAATTCTCAAGGCTGTTCACTCTTGGAGAATAGTATTTCAAAAACAGATTTTTTGTCGCAATAGGCACAAAAACGCCATTACTGTCATTCTCGATTATGCGCTTGCGTTTAATCGGGAAAAAGGCATTTCCATAGCTGCGGTTGGTGGCATAGTCAAGCAACGCCAAGTTCGAAATATTGTCCTTATCCGGAATGGAGGCATCCTCTTCCTCGAATCGCTTCTGAAATCTCGAAAACAGAGTGGCAGCCACCTCTTTGTCCGGTTTATCGCTTTTATAAAGCTCCACTACGGCAAACAAGTCTTTTTCCAGCTCCGGATCATAACCGGTCCTTTTCACCTCGTCGCCCAGCCCCTCGTCGTCAATAGCGTTCAGATAAAATTCCAAAATGTCTTTACACCACAACACTATGGCTGATTTTTCCAACGCACGGTCAGTCTGAGAGCACACGTGTTCAATGTCCCATTTCTCAGTTTTAAACCGATTGAACGGGAAACGCATATCGGAATTGTCCTTTTGCAGCACAGTCAATATATTGAAAAGCAGCAGCACTTTCTTCACTTCCGAGCGTGAATCGTAGGACAGCTCCGGAATTTTAATGTCGCTCACAGTCCTGCTCACTTTCGAGCGAAGGTACTCCTTGCGGAATTGCGTTTTATCGCACAAGCTCCATTCCGTCATCAGTTCCTCGATCTTTACACCTTGTTCCAGCAAATATCCTATGATGTGGTACAGCTCCCTATCCATATACCACTCGTGCAAAAGATTATAGCACTGCTTCACCTTCAGCCAAATTTTTTCAGCTCCTTCCATGCTTATAAGTGCCTGAAATTGGTCGAATGTGTGATATTTGCGGCTCTTCTGAGTGCGCCCGCTGAGAATGTCAAATATGAACTCTATGCGGCTTGAGTATTTAAGCGGGTTATTGCTGCGATTCAGGAAATACCAGAAACTCTCGTCATGAAGATGTTGCTCAATCAAGTTCCATTCAGTCGACAGATTGATTTTCCTTAATTCCGCATCCCCGCCATGGAAATTAGCGTTGCTTAAAAACAGCGCCTTGACAAGCTCGGCATCCGTAAGCGGTATTTTGCCGATATTGAGACGAGTGAATATATCGACCGACGATGCAGTTTCATCTTCAGCGACTTCATACCATATAACACGTATATTCTGGGCGTTGTCCGCAACCACACCGTTAGTCTCAGACTTTTTCATCTCAAGCAACGCCCTCAGTATCTCGTTTCTTAATGTGTCATCGGATTGCCTGTCAAACCATGCGACGATAGTCGTATAGGCTTCATTCATGAAATAAAAATCGATATAAGCGTCGGCGTTGACATCCTGACGCTTCACATTTGAAAGGAACTCCCTCGATTCCGGCCTTGTTTCATATTCGATGCCATACAGTCTGAAACTTGGATAAAGGTATTTTATCCCTTCATCCAAGTATTGCAGCAGAAGATTGAGAGTCGTAAGGCGCTGTTGTCCGTCGATCACCTCATACATACGCTCTTCTATTTTACGCACCACCACAGGCTGTAGACAATAAAACTCGCCGACACGTTTCTCTCTCTTTACAAATTCAGCGAAGTCATCAAGCAAGCGTTCCACCTCAACGGGAGTCCAACGATAACCCCGTTGATAATCCTTGATGATAAAATCCATGCCGGATAGAGCGCTCATAGTTTTCAACTCCAAACGGTTTGTCCCATTCAAATGCGCCTGTTCCATTATTTCAAATCTTTCAGCGATTTTCTGAAATCGTAATTAGCTATGAGAATATTAGCGATGGTGTCTATGACTTTACGATCTTCAAAATGAGAAGGTTTATTCAAATTGATCCAATACTGTGGATTATTCGTAATATCTCCCGACATCCATCCCATTTTGTGGATATAACGCAATTCGTCAGTAAACGATGCGAAGTAGGACGACTGGCCATCGTAGGTGCGCCCTTCAAAATACCACTCCTTAGCAAGAAGCGGTTGCAACACTGAATCAAAGGCCGCCAGTGAAGATGACACCCTTTCATCGGCCAAAAGTTCATCAAATGACATATCCGTCATCCACTCAGGCCTTGCTATATGAAGATCCAGCCACAACCTCAACGCTATTCCATTCTTTGAATTTATCATCGGCGTGAACGTAACGTCAAAATAAGCGTTGTCATCAAACCAGATATATATGCCGCCATTGCCTGTGTTTCGTTTCAACTGATATCGAGTTATATCGGGACGCAGCTCGCCGATACGCTTAACCACATTGTCATGCAACTTGTAGATAAGATCCTTTTTGTCAAAATCCTCCGCTTTGAAATTGGCGTTGACACCGGTCACCGACGACTTGTCGAGCACTTGCTTCAGCTTTAGGCCTATAGCTTCTGAAGTCGCATCATTTGACCGACCCATTATCTCGATAATCATCGAAAACAATGCCATGATGTCAGGGATATGTTGTGTCAGATACTTGTCGGTAGAGCAGGCAGCTTCAAGAACATCGTCCCACCCCTTGAATTCAGGATTGTCGGAAGTAAGGCTAATCCCTTCCTTATTAGCGAATTCTTTGTCCCATGACATGAATGCCGGCCTATGCACAAGCAGCCTGTATATCTGGGGATAACATATCTGAATGGCAACCACGATGAAATTCAAGAGTTTTTCATCCATAGTCACCTCCTCTTTTCGAGATGAAGAGCCGCACCGGGCGATGCAATCGAGCAACGACAGAGTGTTGATCAATCGTTTTATGGATCGCGGATTTTTTCCGACGGAAGATTCCACCACCGCAGAGAAACGGGTTCTCACATTTGGATCGGAGGTGTCAATATCATTCAGATACCCTATCCCCACCAATGCTTTCAACACAAAGTCCATAGGACGGTAGCTGCTCACCGGCAACGAGAACGGCACCTGAATGATTTTATCGAAAAATGAGCGGAACTCCCTTTCGTTTTTATCCGTGAGTTTGCCGAATTTAGGTTCAAGTCCCTTGACCACCACATCATAGTCTATGGCAAGGACAAATATGCAGTTGTCCAGGGTGAACACATTTTTAAGCAGTTCAAGAATCTCCACGGCAACAGGAGGATTAAGTCGGTCGAGATCATCGACAAACACAATCACGCCTCTCTTATTCGTCTCCGCCATTCGTTTTTGCACGGCTTTTTGCAGCTCGTCTCTTAACTCAGCTAAGGAAATATCATTCTCATCGGTGTGGATATCAGTGGGCAAATTTGCCATTTCGACAGCCACGTTTACACCAGGTATCATTTTCAATGCTTCTCGTCCACCGCGATACAATCCTCTAAGCATTTTCGATACTTTCTTTTTGGAATCAATATCCCCGCCTGTCAATTCGCGAACAAGTTTAGCTAAAATTTTATAAACCGTGATTTCGGGAGAAGACATCATTGAAAACTCCCATGTATTTATGCCAACTCCGATGAATGGAGCATCATCTCCGGAACAAAGATTTCGTTCCAACCGTGTCATCAAGGAGGTTTTTCCGCTACCCCACTCGCCTTGCAATGCGATTGTGATGGGCGCTGAGGAATTTTCAATGAACCTAATCAGTCCATTGACATAGCGTTCTGTTCCGAAGTCATTCTCGTTTTCCTTAAAAGGAATATCAGATAGTGAGGTTATA
Source organism: uncultured Muribaculum sp. (assembly GCA_964512855.1). Taxonomy (GTDB): domain Bacteria; phylum Bacteroidota; class Bacteroidia; order Bacteroidales; family Muribaculaceae; genus Muribaculum. Next base: position 7,001 of record CAZELD010000016.1, on the reverse strand, counting down.
CTTGTTTGTTTCATATTCATTGTTATTCAGTTATTTATTATTTTCATTAAGTATTATTTCGCAGGTGAATGTTTTCCTTTGCCGAAACCGGCAGGATGACGCGTGCAGTAGCCGCTCGTCAATGACGGCAGGGAACTTGCGGTGGTGCCGCAATACTTGCAGGTGTACCGGCTCTTTATTCCGCCTTCAAAGGGCGAATGCTTCCCCTTACCGAAACCGGCAGGATGGCGCGTGCAGTAGCCGCTCGTCAAAGAAGATATGGAGCTTGCGGTGGTGCCGCAGTATTCACAGATATATTTTGAAGACTCCTCGCCTTCAAACAGTACGTGCTTTCCTTTGCCGGAGCCGGCAGGGTGACGCGTGCAATAGCCGTTCGTCAAAGACTGGACCGAACTTGCTTTTGTTCCACAGTATTTACAATAATAATTTGCCATTTTTAATGATAGGTTAAAGGTAGCGCGTCCGACTATCGGGCTTCGGCAATCTCCGGCTGTATCAAAAAGAGGACACAGCACTCTTCATCGGCATCTTTTCGGTAAGGCTCTGGTAAAGCCGTTGGGTCAAGAATTAGAAAAAGCAGCCTGTGTCCTCGTGGGAGGACGCACCAAGCAAACTTTGACCATTCCTTTAGACCCATTGTTAGATTTACCAGATTTAACCGAATCAAGATTTGGTCATTGCAAGTCAATGCAAATCGTTATGTACTTATTTAGCGTATGTCTGTTTCGTAATCAGCGATTATAATGGTTAATATCCGCAAAGATACGATTTTTATCCATATTCAGAATATGCTCCACAACATTTTTACAGGCTGCAACAGCAAAATTACAATACAGATGTCTCAAAAAGCGGTACAAGCTGTCGAAATTTCTCAGAGCTTTCCAAAACGCCTCTTCAGTCATTCTCATATAGAGAATACATATCGCCGATCCATCCCTTCATAGCCTTTCGCAAAGAGACAGGAACGATAACCTCGACCATAGCTCCCACATGAAGCAATTTCATTACGAAATCATACGTGGGCGAAAGATATAACTCGAAATCAGCATATTCGCCACAGTCTTCAATCAGCCGCTGGCTATGATGAAGAGGCAATGACATCAAATAATGTTTATGGTGTTCATTGGCGCGAATCACAATTCTCTCAGGCTTCACATCCTTGTCAATCACTATGCCAAATACTGTCGAGAAATATTCCATCGGGTCAAATCCATCAGGCAGCTTGAATGTCTCCAATGTTATCTCCGCGCTTTCCACCCTGTCAAGACAATATAGCCTCATGTCATCATATAAAACATTACGGGCAAGCACATACCACCGGTTTTCGAACAGCTTCACGCAATAGGGCTCAATCGGGAACGTGGCGCCGACTGATTTCCAGAATGAACGATAAGCGATATTCACCACCCTGTTCTCCTTCATCGCTTCAAGCATCACAGTGAGATACTCTCGCCCCGACGGAATCTCTTCCAGCAATATTCTCCCTTTCAGCGAGACGTTCTCATCTATGATATTGCCGACTGCGACTGAATCAAGCATCCATTTCTTCAGGTTATCCTCGTCGATCTCCTCAGGGTTGGAAATATAATAAAGGTAACCGCCTGTCCTCTTACAATCTATTGATATATTCAACAGGTCGGAGATCTCACGGCGCCATCGATTGAACGTAGCACGGCTGAGCGGCCTGTTGTCACTCAGATTCTTATTGCGCTCCCAGCGGTCGGAAAGTTCTTTATACGAAATCTTTCCCGCGCTACGTATTGTCTCTATGAGCCATGTATATTTTTGCAGTTGAGTCATGCGGTAGGGATTTGTGATGCAAAAATAATGAAAAACCGATTCAATTTTACCTGATTCAACTCCGGATTTAAGATTTGTCTAAAAACTTTTTCCCATTAGGTATTGTTTTTAGAGTATAAATGACAAAAGAACATTTAAAAATTCAACTATTACTTAATGTTTATGAAAAAGGCGTTATTAATGATTGCCCTCATGCTGGGTAGCGTGACAGCTTTCGCACAGATTAACAAAAACGAGGTGAAAAAGCTTCAGGAGTTTTTAGCTCAGCCAGCCGAAAAGGGAGGCACAAATGCGTCACAACTCAAAATCACCGACTTACAATCGCCGGCGACATGGGAAGGCATCAAAACCGCCGGAGGCCACGTAACCGAAATCGAATGGAAAGACAAGCACCTTGCCGGCGCTCTTGACCTTTCTGGTTTCACCGCTCTTACAAAAGTGGACGTTTCTCGCAACGACCTCACTTCTCTTACTGTCGCAGGGGATGCTGCTCTTGTTGAACTAAACGCATCCCGCAACAAATTAGCCGCAGTAAATATTAATGGAGCTTCAGCTCTTACCAAGTTGACGATTTATCGCAACCGTTTGACTGACATTGACATTTCCGGCACTCCGTTGCTTCAGAATCTCAATTGCTCCAACAACTTGTTTGTAGAACTAAGCGTAGCTAATGCCACTCAGCTAAAGACGCTCAACTGCCAAGGTTGTCATCTTGAAGCGCTGAATGTACAGGGTTGCGCCAACTTGAAGAACCTTTACTGCGGATACAACAAACTTAAAAGCGTAAACCTCTTCGGAGTCGAAAACCTCCAGAATCTCAATGTTGACGATAATGAAATCCAAAACATGATTATTTCCGGACTGCCAAGCCTTGCCACTTTCATCTGTAGCGACAACGGAATGACAACTCTCGCGCTCCGCGATTGCAATGCGCTTCTTGACATCGTTTGCTCATACAACGACTTGACAAGCTTCACTGTAGAGAATTGTCCAAACATACAATATGTTGACTGCTCATACAATGACCTTACTCAATTAACTTTGAGCAACCAGACATTCCTTCAGAGACTTATCTGCAACAACAACCAGTTGACCATGCTTGATGTATCGTTTGACCAGTCTCTTACATATATCAACTGCCGTTTCAACTACATCAACGACTTCCGCACCATCGCTTGCGACAACTTGAGAATGGTTGCTTGTCAGTGGAACTACTAAGGAATAGATGTTAAGTAATTTCTGAAATACTAAATAAGCAGAGGCGCCCCCAAAGCGTCTCTGCTCATTTTATTAACTCGCGCACGCTCTAAGTCAAATAGTTTTTGTAATTTTGCACCATGAAAAATATCAGAAACTTCTGCATAATAGCGCACATCGATCATGGCAAGAGCACTCTTGCCGACCGTCTTCTCGAATTCACCGGCACTATTGCGCCCAAGGATCTTCAAGCCCAGGTTCTTGACGACATGGAATTGGAAAGGGAGCGCGGCATCACAATAAAAAGTCATGCAATTCAGATGCTCTACAAGCTCAACGGCGAAGAGTACACTCTCAACCTTATAGACACTCCTGGACACGTGGATTTTTCCTACGAAGTGTCCCGGTCAATCGCCGCGTGTGAAGGCGCCCTCCTTATTGTCGACGCCTCACAAGGCATCCAAGCGCAAACAATCAGCAACCTATATATGGCTATCGACAACAATCTTGAAATCATCCCGGTGATAAACAAGGTAGACCTCGACAGCGCCAAGCCCGATGAAGTGGAGGATCAAATAGTGGATCTGCTCGGATGTAAACCCGAAGAGATCATTCGCGCGTCCGGCAAAACAGGAATCGGCGTACCCGAAATACTCCAAGCCATAGTTGAGCGGGTGCCCGCTCCGGAAGGAGATCCTAAAGCGCCATTGCAGGCTTTGATTTTCGACTCGGTATTTAATCCGTTCCGTGGCATCATAGCATACTATAAAATCATCAACGGCACCATTCACAAAAATGATTTTGTGAAGTTTGTGGCGACAGGAAAAGAGTATCACGCCGACGAAATAGGCGTGTTGAAACTTGATATGTCGCCACGGGAAGAGCTTTCCGCAGGAAATGTAGGCTACATAATCTCCGGAATAAAAACCTCCAAAGAGGTAAAGGTGGGCGACACAATCACTCATGTTGAAAATCCATGCACAAGCTCAATAGAGGGATTTCAGGAAGTGAAGCCTATGGTGTTTGCCGGCGTCTACCCTATCGAAACTGAAGACTTTGAAAATTTAAGGTCGTCCCTTGAGAAACTGCAGCTCAATGACGCATCACTCACATTCAGCCCCGAATCGTCAATGGCTCTCGGATTCGGATTCCGCTGCGGATTCCTCGGACTTCTTCACATGGAGATTATTCAGGAACGTCTTGGACGAGAATTCGACATGGATGTAATTACCACCGTTCCCAACGTATCCTACCGGGTTTATGACAAGAAAGGCAATATGATTGAAGTGCACAATCCATCAGGACTGCCTGAACCTACGCTCATCGACCACATAGAAGAACCGTATATCCGCGCATCGATCATTACAACGGCCGATTTTATAGGTCCAATAATGACATTGTGCCTAAGCAAAAGAGGCGAACTGATCAAGCAAGAATATATCTCCGGCAATCGCATGGAAATGATTTTCGATATGCCGCTTGGTGAAATTGTGATTGACTTCTACGACAAGTTGAAATCCATTTCAAAAGGATACGCATCTTTCGATTACCACATACATGACTTCCGTGAATCCAAACTCGTAAAGCTAGACATACTCCTTAACGGGGAGAGCGTCGACGCATTGAGCACACTTACTCACGTTGACAACGCCGTGACTTTCGGACGCCGTATGTGCGAAAAACTAAAAGAACTAATTCCGCGCCAACAATTCGACATCGCTATCCAAGCGGCAATCGGCGCCAAAATCATAGCGCGCGAAACGATTAAAGCAGTGAGAAAGGATGTAACAGCAAAGTGCTACGGCGGTGACATATCTCGAAAGCGGAAACTGTTGGAAAAGCAGAAGAAAGGAAAGAAACGCATGAAGCAGATAGGTTCTGTCGAAGTGCCCCAAAAAGCATTCCTTGCAGTCCTAAAACTCGACTAATAAATGCATAATGCGCAATAATGTGAATTAGGCGCAGAAGAGGATATAAGCTTACAAGAGACAAAAGATAATTAATTGATAAAAACATAAGATTATCTTTTGTTTCTTGTTTTCTTTTAATCTTTTGCATCAATGCGTACTTCACCCCTCTGTTTTAATCTTTATTGGCGGATATTTACGCCAAAATATCAATTGCAACACACAACGTATATATATATATGTAACAACTGTGTAACTAAACACTAAAACAGCAACGCACTATCAAACAGAGCGTTATATTTTAACAATAGTTAATTAATGCATATTTTGTGAATTTTCCCTTGAAAACTATTGCATATTAAAAAATATTGCGAATCCTTGCGTCGTAATCATTTTGTAATAAGTTTGTGTATCGATTACAACATACACAACAATATATTAAAATCATTCATCATGGCATCTTCAACATTTCAAACAAAATTACTCGATTTACAAAGTAACCTTTTAAATTTTGTCTATACATTGACCGCAAATCGCGACGATGCATACGATCTTCTGCAAGACACAACCCTTAAAGCTCTTGACAACGAAGACAAGGATGTTGACAACACCAACTTCAAAGGATGGGTGTTCACAATCATGCGCAACATATTCATTAATAACTATAGAAAAGTGGTTCGTTCAGCCACTGTCATAGACCAAACTGAAAATTTATATCTCCTCAACCTACCTCAAGAATCAGGCCTAAACACGCCTGAGGGAACTGTCGCCGCAAATGAAATAAGCGATGCTATAAATTCTTTCGCCGAAGAATACCGCATTCCGTTCTCCATGCACGTGGCAGGATATAAGTACAACGAGATAGCCGAGCAAATGAATTTGCCGCTTGGCACCGTAAAGAGCCGCATTTTCTTCGCTCGCCAGAGACTTCAGGAAATGCTGAAAGATTACCGCTAAAATTCACACAACTTTAATTTGAAATGTATTGGATTCAAACTGACTAAAGCACATTTACATAATTCTGTGGTCGATAGACCATTTTAATATTTGCACTAAACGATAATTGTCTCTATTTTTTATTGAAAAGAATGTATGAACATAATATAATTCATGGTTTATAGGAATCTATCGAAAAACACGATGAAACAGCCGGGAGTTATGCTCCCGGCTGTTTCGCTATTATTAACTTGCACGCAATTATCAAGCGCTCTTTGGCGACAACGCCCGGTTCAAGACATCGCCACCCATGATATAACCGACAAGAAAAAGGAATATTTTTGACACAGCTTATTAGCCGTCATTATCCGAATTTTGAGATTTTCCTCAGCACGTTTTCATTTATAATCTTTATTCGGCGTCCATCCACTACAAGAATTTTCTCAGCCACAAACCCCGATAGGGTTCTGATCGCATTGGAAGTGGTCATATTTGACAGATTCGCCAAATCTTCACGAGCCATATATATTTTAAGAGTGGCATTGTCATCCTCATACCCATAGCTGTCACGCAAAGCGATTAATGCTTCGGCAAGACGCCCGCGGATATGCTTCTGCGTGAGATTTACAATTTTTGTGTCGCTACCGCCCAAATTACGCGACAATTCATGAATGAAGAACCACGCAAGCTTTATGTTATTCTGTATAAGCGTCTCAACAACATTCATAGGAATCGCACCAAGAACAGAAGGCTCAAACGCCGCAGCAGTAGAATTATAGGACTCTCCCGCAAAATAAGCTCTGTAACCGAAATATTGCACCGGTCTTATCAATCTGAGAATCTGCTGCCGTCCCCCGATACCATCCTTGTAAAGCTTAACTTTACCCTTCAAGAGGCACCATAAGTATTCAGGCATTTCATCCTCGGCATATATTATCTGATTTTTCTTGAATGTGTGCGCCGTAAAATTTTCCACAATACAACGCTTCTCATCTCCGTCAAGAACTGACCAGATGTCCGACAGATCGTCCTGAATTACTTTTTCTAACGTACTTTTTTTTATCATTATACCGTAACAAGAATGTTTTGCTACATCCCACTGCAAAATTACAGAAAAAAGACAATATACCAATATTTAAATGCAAAAAGTATCACTTAATG
>CAZELD010000015.1:0-39965 GCA_964512855.1 uncultured Muribaculum sp. | reverse complement strand
CGGCGGCTTCGTGTTGGTGGCCTGCGCGCATGATATCGGGCCAATTTCAAGCAGTCTTCCAGGTCATTTCCTGAAACTTAGCGAAATGTATTTCGGGCGACTCCATCTGCTTCCGCTGTCGTTGTCGGTCGGGTTCTGCGGTCGAGGCCTGTCGGAGTACTCCTACGGATCCATATATCGTTGGCGCGGCTCTCGGGGCTGACTGTAGCCGGCTGTGTCAGCGTCCTTCGGGCGTGTGGCCGTGATTGCATGGGCCGTGACGGTGATCTCAATCGCAGATGATACCGTTAATTATTTGTTACAGCGGCAAAGGTAAGGGACGTTTTTCTGAGATTTACCTGTTTTTTGTCCCAGAGGTAAAATTTTTAGCCAAATTAGACTAATTGGACTAATTAGTCTAAGGAATAATTTGAACGAATTGGAGGAATTGATGGGGATGGTAGTATGCCCGTAGGGAGTCGAACCCTAATCGTCGGAACCGGAATCCGATATTCTATCCATTGAACTACGGGCACATTTTAATGTGATTACGCTGCAAAAGTACAAAAGTTTTTGTAGTTTTGCAAATGAAACATTGATGACCATTTATTTTTTCAACAAATGGATGTTAGAATAGAATCTTCTTGGAAAAAGGCTTTGCATGAGGAATGGGATAAACCTTACTTTATCGAGCTTACCGATTTTGTGCGTTCGGAATATGCCTCGACTCGTTATGCCGTTTATCCTCCTGCCGGAAAGATATTTGCGGCATTCGACGCTTGTCCGTTTGATGATGTAAAGGTTGTTATTCTCGGCCAAGACCCCTATCATGGCCCGGGTCAAGCCAATGGCCTGTGCTTTTCCGTAGGAGCAGGCATTCCCAATCCTCCGTCATTGATGAATATTTTCAAAGAGATTCAAGATGACCTTAAACTGTCCACCCCTCCCGTGAATGGCGATTTAACGAGATGGGCTTGCCAAGGAGTGTTGCTACTAAACTCCACGTTGACGGTGGAAGCTCATCGACCCGCATCACATCAAGGAAGAGGATGGGAACAATTTACCGATGAGGCGATAATGAGATTAAACCGCGACCGAGAGAATATAGTGTTCATACTCTGGGGAGCATACGCGATAAAGAAAGGCTCATTCATTGACCGCGACAAACACTTTGTGATCACCTCTCCACATCCGTCGCCGCTATCGGCTTATCGCGGTTTTTTCGGCTCAAAGCCATTCAGCCGGGCAAATGAATATCTTATTGCCCATGGAAAATCACCTATAGACTGGAAATAATGGAAAAGAATAATATATCCTTGCCGCAAAGGCGGCTAAAAGCGAAACAATATAAAGGCGAAGGCTACAATTGCGCGCAATGCATATTCATGGCTTTCAGCGACATACACAAACTTGACGAACAAACGGCATTAAAACTTTCCTGCGGACTTGGCGGAGGTGTCGGCGGCCAAAGGCAAATATGCGGCGCAGTATCAATAATGGCCTCCCTTCTTGGACTAACCGGCTATGAAACACCCGCCGATAAACCGGCTTTATATAAAGCAATACGTGAATGTTGCGAAAAATTTGAGGAAAAGAACGGCTCAGTGATATGCTCCGAATTAAAAAGTTTGACATCAAAAAAAACGTGCATGGCCTACATAGATGACGCAATCGAAATACTACATAATCGGATAAACGAAACTAAGTGAACCGTATATCATTGATATTATTGTGGTTAATTCCATTGGCAATGTTTGCGGAAGACACTCTCGACGGGGTGTTCAACCCTCGATTTAAGAGCTTGCAAACTATGGTCGCTGACAACGAGATGTCTCCGGCCGTAATATCGCTGAATGGCAACGACCGCATAACAATAAGTTTTGACGAGCTATCCGACACCCGCAGCTATCTAAGATATTCATTGACACACTGCAACGCGCTATGGCAACCGTCAGGACTTGTAGAAAGTGAATTTCTTGAAGGATTCAATATAGGCGATGTCGAAGAATTCAGCTATTCGCAAGCAACTTCGGTAAACTACATACATTATTCGCTCACACTGCCCAATGAACAGATCCAATTCACTGTTTCAGGCAATTATCTGCTTAAAGTATTCCGGGATGAAAATCCGGAAGAAACAATACTGCAAGCCCGATTCTCAGTGAGCGAAGGACTTGTACGCATATCAGGAGAGGCAACCCCTCGCACTGACATAGATTATCTGGGCAAACATCAGCAATTAAATTTCGCAGTTGACACTAAAGACGCTAATATCAAAAATATTTACACAGATTTAAAAGTTGTAGTTTCTCAAAACCGGAGAGAGGATAATATGCTGATTCTCACCGCTCCTCAACGAGTATCGGGAGATATCGCATATTTTGGACATCTACGACAATTAATTTATCCTGCCGGAAATGAATATCGCCGTTTTGAGATAACGTCCACCACTTATCCCGGCATGAATGTCGAAGCGATTGACTACGAATATCCCTTCTATCATCAAAAGCTTTACGATGACTATCCGCGCAGGAATCTCCCCTACCTTTACGATATGACTCAACGCGGCCGATTTAAATTGGTTGACACGGACGAAGGGGGGGATTACACAGTGGTTCATTTCACCCTTGACATGGATCCCATTCCGGGCTATGACATCTTTATCGAAGGAGATTTAACCTGCGGCCGGTTTAATCCTGAAAGTTTGATGCATTACGATTTGGCCGATGGTAAATATAAAGCCTCAATGCTCCTTAAACAAGGCAGCTATAATTATCAATATCTCGCCGTTCCGTCGGGAAGTTTCAAAGGAGAAACAGGCCCGATTGAAGGCGACTTCCACAACACAGTCAACGAATATGGCATCGGTGTTTACTACAGGGCTCCAGGCTCCAGATATGACCGCCTGCTCGGATACACGATATTTATCACCGACTAACAGATAATTCATGCGCGACAATCAAAATATCTCGGAAGAACTTATGTTACAGATTAAAGATACGCTCGTTTCGCTCGACATAGTAGAGAAATTTTTCTGCTGCGACATCGCCAAATGCCTTGGAGAATGTTGCATAGAGGGTGACGCCGGAGCACCAATCACCAAAGAGGAGTACAACAAACTGAAAGAAATAGTTCCCATAATATATGATGACTTATTTCCAAACGCCCAACGTGAAATAGACGAAAACGGCGTGGGATACATCGACGATGAAGGTGATCTTGTCACGTCAATCGTTGACGGACGCAACTGCGTGTTCACTTGTTACGCCCCGGGGGGAGTATGTCAATGTGCAATTGAAAAGGCCTACAACGAAGGCCGAATAAAAGATTTCCGCAAACCGATCTCCTGCTACCTGTATCCGGCCCGTATCACAGAATACCCGTCGTTCACAGCGGTAAATTATCATAAATGGAAAATATGCCGGTGCGCAGGGTTGCTTGGCAAGAAGGAGGGCATAAGATTATATCAATTTCTCAAAGGGCCGCTCACTCTGCGGTTTGGCAAAGAATGGTATGACGAACTTGCAGAAACGTGTAAAGTATATCTCGAATCAAAAGACAACGAATTAAACTAATCATGAAACTATCCATTCTCTTAGTGTCAATATTCCTGACACTTCCTACGGCCTGTCTTCACGCCCAAAAAGGACATGAAGGCCACAACCACGCGCCGGCAGTTGAGGCACCGGCAACCGACATCACGAAAAATTCTCCCTGGGAGGGTAAAAACGTGGCATTTTTAGGCGATTCCATGACTGATCCAAACAACAAATCGACAGATGCCCACTATTGGACTTATTTATCAACCTTAATCGGCATAAAACCTCATGTCTACGCCCGCAGCGGCTATCAATGGGATGGCATATATAAAAAGGCCGAAGAAATGCATGAAGCTCTCGGCGACAATGTGGACGCTATCATTATATGGGCCGGGACCAATGATTACAACCACAACAAGCCTATCGGCAATTTTTTCACCGAGAAGCTCGATTCGGTAAATGTGAACGGCTCTATTCAAGTAAGAAAACATCGCACATTATCGATGAATGATACCACATTTTGCGGCAACATAAACCGAGTCATGTCTTACCTGAAACATAACTATCCAACCAAACAGATAATAATCATGACACCAATACATCGAGCTTATGCCAAGTTCAGCTCCAAGAACGTGCAGCCCGATGAAAATTACGCTAACGCCTGGGGGCTATATATCGATTCATATATCGAAGCTCTCCGTCAAGCATCGTCAGTATGGTCGGTTCCTCTCATTGATCTCTATTCGGAAAGCGGCCTTTATCCACTCGAAGAGAATCACGGACAATATTTCCACGACTCTCCTACCGACAGGCTTCATCCCAACGCCAATGGCCATTACCGCATAGCCCGCACAATCCAAGGGCGCCTTCAGTCAATTCTTCCCATGCCATGAGGCTACGTCAAATATTGACGCAAAAATAAATAAGAACCTTGATTTCCTATAAATTCAGAGAGGACTTTTTCAAGATTCATATTACTTTTCTACGTTATTATAACGCGCGTTCAAACCCTTTATCACTTCGTCAGTGATATCGAGCACAGGATTGAAATACACGCCTGCAGCCTTGTATAGAATCGCATCATATTTCTTTGCAGCGTTATAATCTTTTATGAATGATTCAATCGAATCAGTGAGCTGCATCTGCTGCTGAACCATCTCCTGTTGAGCTTCACGTTGAAGGCTTGCTATATAATTTTCAGCGTCGGACTGCTTCTTATTCAGATTTTTCACATCCTCCTCGTAACTTGCCTGAGAAAGATAACCGTTATTATTCATCTTCTGCTGTATTGAGTTAGCAAGCTTCTGAAGTTCCGCCCCGCGCGAACGCTGCGCATTGTCAATCTTGCTTATCGAACGTAACTGAGCCTCATTGAAATCCTTTGCTAAATTATAATGAGCTGCGATTGAATCCGCGTCAATATAACGGATGTTTACAGCCACTTGGACTTGAGATCCTTCAGCAACGACTGGCGAAGAGTTTTTTTCATTGTTAGCGCAAGAAGCTGCTACAAGAGCCATCACAATCATCATTGCCTTGGCGCTAAGTGCTAATTTCTTCATTGTTTTATGTGATATGAGTAATTTAGTTATTCTTATTTTTTCGCAAATTGGCAATGTCATGCGTATGACCTATTTTAAAAGAGCCACCCTTGACAAAAAAGATTTTCACCCCTATCAGAAGGACGGCCACAGCCAACAATATTATGGTCAAAAGCACTATTTTCACTGCATCAATGCTATTTTTCAGTGCAAATATAAGAAAGCTAAATCAATTTTGGTAATATCTAAATTTTATTTTGTAACTTAGAGTGCTAAAAGCTGATAATTTAACAAATTTATACAGTTTAGCGCGACTTTTAGACAAGTATATCATCAATATAAACATTTACAGAGTATGACAATCAAAGACCTCAAGCCATCGTTGATTTGGACTATCTTTGACGAAATCACAAAGATTCCGCGTCCATCGAAAAAGGAAGAAAAAATCCGCCAGTATCTGCTTGATTTTGCAGCAAAACACAATATAGCCGTCAAAACCGACACCGTAGGAAATGTTGTCATGAGCAAACCGGCAACTCCGGGGCATGAGGACGCGCCTACAGTAATCATGCAAGGGCACATGGATATGGTGTGCGAGTCAAATCATCCTTTTGACTTCGAGAACAACCCTATCACAACCATCATCGACGGAGAATGGGTTCATGCCGACGGAACAACGCTCGGCGCTGACAATGGCATAGGCATGGCGGCATCTCTCGCCGTAATGGCTGACAACAGTCTCGTTCACGGCCCCATTGAGGCATTATTCACTGGTGATGAAGAAACCGGAATGACCGGAGCGAATAATCTCGGTGAGGACATGATGAACGGCACCATTCTTCTAAATCTTGATTCAGAGGATGACGGCGAAATCTTCATCGGATGCGCAGGCGGTATCGACACAACGATCACATTTGATTATAAACGTGAAATGGCTCCGGCCGACAAGCATTGGTTCAATATCGAATTTGCAAATCTCAGCGGCGGCCACTCAGGAGGCGACATCCATGAGGGAAGAGCGAACTCCAATAAGCTTCTCGCCCGTTTCCTTTTCAACATTTCCCGCGACACCAAAGTGGCTTTAAGCGAAATATCGGGCGGTAACCTACGCAACGCTATTCCACGTGCGGCAAAAGCGCTGTTTGGCGTTCCTAACGCTCAAAAAGAAAATGTCGTTGTGGCATTCAACGAATTTGTAGCCGCTGTGGAGAAAGAGTACTCTCACACTGATCCCAACATGAAAATAACCCTCGAATCGGCCGAGAAACCGGAATACGCAATCGATGAAGACACCGCCACTCGTCTAATCCGATCTCTGTATGCTTGTCCTCACGGCGTAATATCGATGAGTCATGACTTGGAGGGGCTTGTGGAGACATCCACCAACCTCGCATCAGTAAAAATGCTTCCCAATTCTCAAATACTTGTCACCACAAGTCAGCGCAGTTCCGTAGAATCACGCAAAATCGACATCGCCCGTCAACTTAAAGCGCTCTTCCTTCTTGCCGGAGCGAATGTAACTCATGGCGACGGATATCCCGGTTGGACACCCAACATGAACTCCACAATCATGAAAATAGCAAGTGACGCATACGAAGAACTTTATGGCGTAAAACCGGCGATAAAAGCTATTCATGCCGGACTTGAGTGCGGACTGTTCCTAACCAAATATCCGCATCTCGACATGGTGTCATTCGGTCCAACATTGCGCGGCGTACACTCTCCGTCGGAGAAGATGCACATCCCCGCAGTTGAACGCTTCTGGAACCAGCTCACTTTAATCTTAAAGAAAGTGGCCGACCTTAAAAAATAGCCGCTAACCGCTCTTTAAACATCAACACAGTGGGATACGCGCCACGCGCGATAGCCTTCGGCACGTTTCCCCCCTGTGTTTATAAAAGGTTGTTTAATAACCTCTAATCACCATGAATTTTCGCAACGCATTGATAACGGCAGGAACGCTGGCCGTCTGCATTTCAGCAAACGCCACATCGGCATCAGAACAATCTGATTCGGTGTCAAGTGTCCATGACTCTATCGATATTGTTCCGCGGCAAGATTCAAATCTAATATTACGCCTTACAGAAACCGATTATGCGCGCGCGGCAAAAGAACTTGGCATAGAAGTAGCGGCAATAAAAGCAGTGGTATTGATAGAAGCAGGGCACAAGCTAAACGGATTTCACGCGCCGAGAATACCGTTGATAAATTTCGACCTCACAATGTTTACAAAAGCCGCTACTCGACGCGGAGTAAAATTAAACAAATTCAAAAAAACGCATACAGTAGTTTTTGAAAAGCCCGACAAAAAACTTTACGGCTCCTATCAAGAAGCTCAACACGCAAGATTAACATCGGCAATGACAATTGACTCAATCGCAGCTATTGAAGGCACATTTTGGGGGATGTTCCAGATAGGCGGGTTCAATTGGAAAAAATGCGGCGCCGCATCACATCGCGATTTTGTCGACAAAATGTCACATTCCGAAGCAGCACAACTTGAACTGTTTGTGAAATTTATAAAAGCCAACAAGCTTGAGAAATACCTAAAGAACAAAGATTGGGAATCGTTTGCGCATATATATAACGGTCCGTCATATAAACAGCGAAATTACCACAAGCGTATGGCATCGGCATATCGCAAATTTTCAAAAGAATCGTCGGCTGCTCGTCAAGACGACGATTCAGATAAAAGCGCCGAGTAACAGTGATGAAAAGCAGCGTTCCTGCACAATGCTGCGACCCAAAACACCGCCGTAAAGCTAACGCATCCAGCGACAATACCGCTCACAAATATCCCTATCCACATTAATATTTAGAGGCTGTTTTAATAAAAAAAGGGTTCACAATGAACAATTCTTGTCAACGTATGTTATAAATATGTAAATTAATAATTCGACAAACAAGATGACTAAGAAAAGTATAAAAGGAACTCAGACCGAGCACAATTTGCTCGCATCTTTCGCCGGAGAAAGCCAGGCAAGAACACGTTACACCTTGTTCGCCCAAAAAGCTAAAGAGGAAGGCTATGAACAGATAGCGGCGATATTCCTCGAAACAGCCGAGCAGGAATTGAGCCATGCCACTCAGTTCTTCAATCTTCTCGAAGGTGGAATGGTTGAGATTAAGGCCGTATATCCCGCCGGCGTGGTTAGCGATACGCTTACCAATCTGAAAGAAGCAGCCGCCGGAGAGCGAGAGGAATGGAGTGATCTTTATTCAACTTTCGCACAGACAGCAGCCGATGAAGGGTTCCCGCAGATTGCAGCGCTTTTCAAACTCGTAGCAAGCGTTGAAGTAGTGCATGAACAGCGCTATCTCAAACTTGTATGCCGCCTTGAAACTGACACTGAATTCAAATCAGCGGAAGAAATAGAGTGGCAATGTCGAAATTGCGGTTACGTGCATAAAGGAAAATCAGCCCCCAAGAAATGCCCCGTATGTGGAAAAGAGCACGGCTGGTTTGAACGTGAAAAGAAAAATTACTAAAGCCATACTGTTATTTTGTTATCTTAACGCCTGGGATTTGTTATCTCTGGCGTTATGCATTTATGCCTGAAGGCGCGTCTCCATAATTGCGGCGGCGCAAAAAATATGCATTGATAAAGTCCCAACCCCAAATAAATAGATAAAAAGACAAGAAACAAAAGATAGTTAAGACCAAATGAGGCCGAAAATATCTTTTGTTTCTTGTCTGTGTATATGTCCTTTTGCTCCTATTTACGATTTTCGACGCAAACTTCTTATTTCATATTACACCCAGAGGACGTATGCGAAATCTTGACGATGAGGCAGGTTGGGATTCCAAGGATATACTCGGAAAGCATAACGGAACACACCTGATTCACGCATTTTTGACTTAAGTTGGTAAGTGAGTAGATTGCCTTCCTGACCAACCACACGGAACGGCTCGGTTGCGACCATATTCTCTTCACCATTTTCAACTTTATACACAACCATTTCAACCTCAAGGTCACGTCCAAGACCGTTGGTGTCAATAACGATTTCAGTTGTGTATGGATCTCCGGCCTTAACTGATCCGCCCTCTGAAGACTTATGGATAGATTCCACTTTAACACCAGGCCATGCGGCAGCCACTTTCTCCTTCCATTCCACTATTTCTTTCGCGAGAGCGAAGTGGTTGGCTTTAAGTTCCTTGGTGCGATGAGCTTCCTTATTATAGAATCGATCGATATAATCTTCGATCATTCGCTTCATAGTGAAATTAGGAGCGATTTTAGCCACCGAATTTCTTATATACTGAATCCATTCCGGAGAATATCCACGTGAATTTTTAGCAAAATACAAGGGAATAATCTCATTTTCAAGCATTGAGTATATTGTTGCCGCATCAAGCTGATCCTGCTGGCTCTGGTCAGTGAATGTACGCTTGTCGGTAAGAGCCCAACCTCCCTTTTCAGAGAACTTATAGCCTTCATACCACCAGCCGTCAAGAACCGAGAAGTTCAACACACCGTTCATCTCAGCCTTTTCACCTGATGTACCGGAAGCCTCAAGAGGACGAGTCGGGGTATTTAACCAAATATCAACACCTGACACAAGACGTTTTGCCACAATCATGTCATAGTTTTCAAGGAAGATGATCTTTCCAAGGAATTGCGGCATACGAGAAATCTCAACAATGCGCTTGATGAGGCCTTGACCGGCGCCATCAGCAGGGTGAGCCTTTCCTGCAAATATAAACTGAACCGGGAATTGAGGATTGTTTACAATAGCGGCAAGACGATCAGGATCAGAGAAAAGAAGATGAGCGCGCTTATAGGTCGCAAAACGACGGGCAAAACCGATAATCAACGCATTAGGATTAATCTTATCGATAATCGACATAATGCGCGAGGGATCACCTTGATTTTTCAACCATTTTTCACGGAAATCACGACGAACGAAGTTGATAAACTTATTCTTCATTGTCATACGAAGATTCCAAATTTCGTCATCGGAAACATCGTAAATCTTTTCCCAATATTTTGTATCGCTCTGATGCTGGAAAAATTCCGGGCCGAAAGTTTTCTCATATAAAGCTTTCCATTCAGAAGCAGCCCAAGTCGGCATATGCACGCCGTTGGTCACATAACCCACGTGAGATTCACGCCAGTTATAGCCTTTCCAAATTCCTGCGAACATTTTCTTGGAAACCTCACCGTGGAGCCAGCTAACTCCATTAGCTTCCTGACAAGTGTTAAGGGCGAACACGCTCATAGAGAAACGCTCGTTGGTATCAGGATTTTCACGACCCATATTCATAAGGTCTTGCCAAGAGATGCCAAGTTTTGCAGGATATTCACCCATATATTTTCCAAACAGGCCTTCGTCAAAGTAGTCGTGCCCGGCAGGAACCGGAGTATGAACAGTATAGAGGCTCGATGCTCTAACCACTTCAAGAGCTTCATTGAATGAAAGCTTGTCATCCTGAACATAGTCAACAAGACGTTGTAGATTCAACAGAGCGGCATGGCCTTCGTTGCAATGGAACAATTCAGTCTTAACGCCAAGTTTCTTCAACATGAGAATACCGCCGATACCGAGCAAATATTCCTGCTTGATACGGTTTTCCCAATCACCGCCATAAAGCTGGTGAGTAATTTGACGGTCAAACTCGCTGTTCATGTCGAAGTCAGTGTCCATCAAATACAATTTCATTCGTCCCACATTCACTTTCCAGATGTGAGAGTAAACGATACGTCCGGGATAAGGAACTTCAAGGATTGCAGGATGTCCATCGGCATCGAGAACCTGTTCGATGGGAAGCTCGTTGAAATTCTGCGGCTCATAGTTGGCGATCTGCTGACCGTCAACCGACAGCGTCTGGGTAAAATATCCGTAACGATAAAGGAATCCGACAGCGGTCATATCAACGCAACTATCTGAAGCCTCCTTAATATAGTCGCCGGCAAGAACGCCGAGACCGCCTGAATAAATCTTCAGCGCGTTGCAAAGACCATATTCCATAGAAAAGTATGCTACGGAAGGGATATCTTTACGCATCGGAACTTTCATATATTCCTTGAAATCAGCATATACAGTCTCAATGCGACGCATGAGAACATCATCCTTTATTATCTCCTGAAGGCGGTCAAATCCAAGACGCTGCAGAAGCATCACCGGGTTCTCACCAACTGAACGCCACAAATCAGGATTCAAATCACGGAATAGAGACTTACCCTCGCTGTTCCACACCCACCAAAGGTTTCGGGACATGATTTCAAGGGGTTTGAGCTTAGACGGCAATTCATTTTTCACCGTAATGTCACGCCATACAGGGGCGTTCGTGTTGCTCACTTGTAATTTCATAATTATAACAATTAATTTCTATTATGTTCAATAATTTGAATTGTCAGCATTTCCTTTCGGCAACCTTTTGAAGCGCGATTTGGAATGCGTCAATATAATATTTTATAAAGTAGCTCCAGGCGGCCTTGGTCGCAGTCAGCATTGCCCGCGAATCCACACACGCCTTCTCTCCGGAATCAAGGCCGGCAAGATAATCCAATGACTTGGCTATCTGCTCAGTCACCTCATTATAATTATAATCTCCACGGGCAATAACATTAACCCCCGATTCCTGGAAAGTGTTATCTTCTGTCGCTAATATCCACTGCCCAAAACCTGACAGCGTGGTTGTGATCGTAGGCACACCGAATGCAATACTTTCAAGCGGCGTATACCCCCACGGCTCATAATATGACGGGAACACCGTTGCATCCATTCCTATCAATAAGTCATAATATGGTTTATTGAAAATTCCGTCATCACCATTAAGATAACAGGGAACATATATGACTTTCACCTTATCTTCGACATTGTTCTTAAATCCCAATCCGTGAATACGGCAATTCACAAGATCCTCATTCGGATTATTTATCTCATGTGTGATAACCGGATCAGTGAGCGCCTTTTTACGCTTTGCCGTCAATGCTTTCGCAAGATCGGCGCGCGGAGCTTTAACCCAAGCCGGAACCATCACAAAGGCGATGACCTGACGATCTATGCTCAAATCGCGCAGACGCGCCATAGTGTCAAGATACAAATCCAATCCTTTATTTCGATACTCACAACGGCCGGAAGTGGCGACTATAAACACATTGTCATCAATCTTACATCCGGTCAATGAAGCTGCGACATTCAACAATATCTCTCGAGCGTCTTTACGGGCTTTAACATATTTACCTTTTCCAGGCACGAAGTTCTGCTCAAATCCGTTGGGAGTCACCACCGGACGGCGTTCAAGCAACTGCTCACATTCAAGAGCCGTTATATCGCTCACCGTGGTAAAACAATCAGCGGCGTGAGCGGCGGCCTTTTCCAACGAATGTTTTGACTCCATGTTCAGCTCTTTGGCCATTTGATCTCCGTTATATCCGCGAAGATAGTCATATAGCGGTTTACCGTTGCCACATATACTTCGCCCTATACAAGTCGCATGAGTGGTAAACACGGTGCCCACCGTCGGCAGTTCGGCCTTCACATAAAGAAGCCCCATTCCGGTAGTCCACTCATCGAAATGAGCTATCACATTTTTATCTGCGAGTTTTTTGTATTCGCAAAGGCTTTTAATCACCAATCCTGCTGCATAAGAAAACGCGCACGCCTCATCGTAGTCTCCGTAAGCATGAAGAGAATCCACATGATACAAATCCCACATACGGGCATAAAAATCATTTTTGACAGCGTACATACCGTCAAATTTCACAAGAATCACGATTGGACGCCCGGTTACATTCCAACGTCCAACTCTCACACTGACACCTTCCGGAAAAGCCGCTTCAGCCTTCCAGTCTTTCAGCAATATCGATGATTCAATAAAATAAGGTGACGGATTTTCCTTACTCCACACATCGGGACCGATGAAAATTGTCTTATCCTTATAAAGTGCTTGCAGCGTCTTAGCTTTTGTAGACAATACAGTGTAAATTCCTCCGATTTTATTGCAAACTTCCCAACTTGTCTCAAAAAGCAGGTCTAAATTTACCGGCGCTTTATCCATATTTTAGATTTATAATTTTACGCAGGCACAAAGATAATCATTTTTTCCAAATTAAAGAAAGGTATTAAATTTAATTAAGTATTTGATAGAAATGGCAAAATTTCTCCATTAATCATAAAGAGGTGGAAATGAGAAACGAAAACAAGAAGCAGGAATCAATTAACTAACTAAAATACATAAAATTGAACCCGTATTTTGCTTCTTGTTTTCTATTTAACTTTTACGCCGACGCATCTTCGACACGACCTTGTTAAACGCTCAGTTATTTTTTTATATTGACTATTCTTCCATCGAAAAGCGTCACAACACGATGGGCGTATGCCGCGTCACGGTCGGAGTGTGTCACCATAACCACCGTAGTGCCTACCGCATTGAGGTCGCTCAGAAGCTCCATCACCTCTATTCCGTTTTTCGAGTCAAGATTACCGGTGGGTTCATCGGCAAGAACCAGCGAAGGCTCCGTCACCACAGCCCGGGCGATAGCGACACGCTGCTGTTGTCCACCCGACAACTGCCGGGGATAATGGCGCGCTCTATGCGAAATATTCATTCGTTCGAGCATCTCCTCCACCCTATTCTTGCGCTCTTTGACCGGCACGTCAAGGTAAGTAAGCGGCAATTCAACATTCTGATACACATTAAGCTCATCTATAAGATTAAAGCTCTGGAACACAAATCCTATATTACCCCTGCGCAATTTGGTGAACTCTTTCTCCTTGAATCCTGACAAATCCCGCTCCATAAACTCCATATCGCCGGAAGTCGGGGGGTCGAGAAGACCTATAATGTTAAGAAGCGTGGATTTGCCACAACCGGAAGGCCCCATTATCGCAATAAATTCACCCGCTCTAATTTCAAGGTTGATACTGTCAAGCGCCACTGTCTCCACCTCATCCGTGCGGAACACCTTTGATATATTATTCAATTTTATCATTTCTTTTTAATTTTATTCGTTTCTTAAATTCTCTGTCGGCTTGGCATTTGCCGCTTTCCAAGTCATCAATATTACCGCCGACATAATCAAAACCATTATTGACAACGATATTGCCAAATAAATCAACCACTGCCTATCGACCGACACCGAGAACAAGTTCAAGAATATCTTGCCTATTTGCCATGCGGCGACACCTCCGATAGCCACTCCGGGCAATGCAATCTTAACCATATCGGAAAGAAGCATACTTATTATTGAGCCTACTCCTGCGCCGTTCACTTTACGGATAGCCACCTCCTTGCTGCGCCGTTGTATCTCGTCGAAGACATATCCCACCAACCCCATTACAGCGATAAATATTATCGACACGCAAGCGATCAAGACGATGTTTCTCACTAAACCTATGTCGGCATACCTATCTCGCTTAATATCCTCCAACAACTTCGGATCGTTCAGCACATTGGGAAACACCTCGGAGAAATCATCTTTAAATCTTTTGAAATTTTCATCATAAGGCTCCTTCAACCTCAGGGTAACAAGAGTGGCGTTATTTGGCCACGCTTCCGCAGAATACAAAGCCAACGGCATCTGCTCGGTAAAGAAAGAACTGATATTGACATCCTCCATAACCCCGACTATCGTAGCATCACCCATATAGGTTGATAAAATTTTGCCAATAGCTGTTTCGGGAATCCACCCCATGAGATTACATAGTTCCCGGCTCACAATCACCTCCAACTTCCCGGTCATTTTCTTACTTCCGGCAAGCAATTTGAACCCCATAAAATCGAAATAATTTTTATCCACGCAATCAAATCTTGTTGAAAACAAGTTACGGCCTTGGTTATCTTTAATCATCTCACCGCTATATGAATACAATGGCGTGGAGCCTGACAGAACACACCCGTCAACGTATGGCATATTTTCTATAGTTCTCATATACACGTCCATATCATAATTATTTTGGTACGGAGCCAACACGAGACCGCTTTCATCATAGCCTACATCCATATTCATTACATAACGGTATTGCGCCCATATTATGCCTAAAATGCACACAATAAATGAGACGCCGGCAAACTGAACGAAAAGCAGCGTGCGCTTCCATAGATTGCGGTTTTCGGTAAACCGGCGGAATACGGTTGCGACTGAAATGCGCGACATAATTATTCCGGGCACAAAAGCTCCTATCACGAATATCACTGCGACAACAGCCACAGGCACATACAGGCGGTCGGGAGCGAACAGCATCCCAAACGAAGCTTTAAGCGTAGTTTCAATAAATTCATGGAATTGCAAAAGGAGCAATACGAGAAGAGCTAAAGCACCAAGAATCACTATAAGCGTTTCGTAGACAAACATTCTCAATATGTCTCCGCGCTGAGCGCCGCTGCATTTATGAACTCCGATGGCCTTAGCCCGCCGGCTAAGCGACGCTATCGACACAAGCACATAATTAAGAGCCGCGATAAGAAGCATCCCGACGGCAAGAACTCCCAGGATAACAATCATGGCGCGGTTTCCTTCATCATTCCTTAAAGTCTCTTTCAGAAGCCGGGCGTGGCCTTTAATTCTCATTTCGCCTTTGTCAGGAACATGACGCTGGATTATTTCATCGATTCGCCGATCAAACTCTTCGTATGAAATGTCGACGCCATCTTTTATTCTCACAAACCCTTTCCAACTATCACCGCCATTCCATGAAAAATTATATCCTTTTCCCAATAAAGTGGACAACGATATCACGATATCAGGATTTACTGATGAATTTTCAGGTATTGCCTTGAACACACCTACTACTCTAACTCGGAAGTCGCCATCATATACCAGTTCACTTCCTATGGGATCAACGTCGGGATAATATGTATTGGCGATTTTATCAGAAATAAACGCAACATCATTACGGCGGAGATCGATGCGCGGATTCCCGGATATAACATCAACCCCCATCGTTTCAAAAAACAGTGAATCGGCGAATGTTCCTTTCATTGAAATGGATTTACCATCTTTTCCCACCTTAATTTCTCTAATCGCTCCTGTTGTCGTCGCGCTCTCGACCACATCGGGCATCTCTTCATAAATCCCTTCGGGAAGCTTCCCGACTATTGTGGTCGATGGCGGAATAGTCTTGTCGGCCAACACCCAAGTCATCCATAATTGGTACAATCGGTCGCTCTCATAGAAACAAGTGTCATAGCTCCTTAAAAAAGCCACTAACGCAAGCAGCAGCATAGGGACTCCCATTCCGAAACTCAAGCTCACGACCTTGACGATGGATTGCTGCGGAGTGTGGACAACAGATCTCCAAGCATAAAAAATTTGTTTAAGCATAATTTTGTCGTATTTACACATTATATAATATGCCAATACTGTGCCAAAAACATTATTGCGTTAATATACAGTATATTTAATCTCTCCCGATTTTCCATTTATGTACAAATTTCACACATTAGGTGTCAAAAAATCATACACGATGCATCTCGCAAATAAATGGTGCGGCACAATTATAATAATTTATTTTGTAAGTTTGTACAAAAGATTGCTCTTAAAATCAAATGAAACCGTTGAATAAAATAATCATTGTTGATGACAATCGATCGGTTCGAGCAGCAATGGCATTGTTGTTGCAAACTGTCGCTGAAAAAGTAATTCCGATTTCATCGCCGGTGACGTTGCCCAAACTAATCGCAGAAGAGAACCCGTCATGCATAGTGCTCGACATGAATTTTCTCTCAGGAATAACCAACGGCAACGAAGGATTATTTTGGTTGAACGAAATTTTACGTCTGTCACCGGGAATGCCGGTGATTCTAATGACCGCCTACGCCGACATCGAACTTGCCGTCAATGGTATAAAAGCCGGAGCGGCTGATTTTATCATAAAGCCATGGGACAATGCGCGGTTGCTGCAGGCGGTAATATATGCGACTGATAAGAAGCCGAAGGCCCGTAAAAGAGAGCAAGCCGATGATTTCGCTCCATTTTTCGGAAGCAGCCCACGCATGGCCACACTAAAAGAGATTGTTGACAAAGTAGCCACTACCGACGCCTCCATACTTATCACCGGAGAGAACGGCACCGGCAAAAGTATGCTTGCAAAATACATCCACCAACGCTCCGGAAGAAACCGACGTCCTCTGGTTCACGCCGATATGGGCGCAATAACCGACACGCTTTTTGAGAGCGAATTTTTCGGGCATGAGAAAAATGCGTTCACCGGAGCGTCGTCAGTCCGTAAAGGACGGTTTGAAATAGCGCATGAATCAACCCTGTTTCTTGATGAAGTCGCCAATATCCCGCTACAAATGCAGTCCAAGCTTCTATGCGCCATTCAGGAAAAAAGGATCACACGTGTAGGAGCAAACCACCCTATCGATGTCAACGTAAGACTTATATCCGCCACATCTTCCGATCCGGAATCTTTGGTGGAACAGGGGTTGTTCAGGCGCGACCTGCTCTGGCGAATAAACACAATACACCTGCATCTGCCGCCTCTCAGAGAACGCCGTGAAGACATAATCCCCCTCACAAGAAGGTTCATTTCGATTTTTTGTGAGAAATACGGAAAGTCTGAATTGACACTTCCAGCGGAATGTAACAATATATTGATGTCAGCGGCATTTCCCGGCAACATACGACAATTGGAACATTTGATGGAAAAAGCCGTGATACTCTCAGAAGGGAATGTCATAAACCGCGAAATATTTTCCGAATTATCATGCCAATCATCCCGCATCGACACAACAAAGCCGACAACCCTCGATGAAATGGAACGAAAAATGATCGCTGATTCCATAAAAGAGTGCGATGGGAACCTTTCTCAAGTGGCTACAAGATTAGGGATAACACGGCAAACGCTCTATAACAAAATCAAAAAATACGGTTTATGAGGGTGAAGTTGTCGTTTTCCGCTCAGGTGGCGATTAAAATATCAGCAATAGGGGTACTGGCGATTCTTGCAACCATCCTCACTATGAAAGGAGCCTGGTTATTCGGAATAATATGCGTTGCTGTGGCTATGATACCCGCCATATCGTTGTTCCGATCATTTAAAATTGCGGAAGAAGCGAGCCAACTCTTGCTCGAGGCTATCGAAGAGAACGACGGCTCATTCAATCTCTCGGCTGAAAAGACCAACCCTCGCATAGCTGACAACATAAATCGGATAAAAGCCATATTGTCGGCTAAACAAAATCAAATAATAACACAGGAACAGTTTTTCAAAAATATCATCGAGCTTGTGGATACCGGAATTATATGCGTTTACTCTGACGGCAGAATAAAACTCCACAATACTCGCGCATTGACATTGCTGCATCGGCCCGTTTTTACCCACTTAAAGCAATTGGAATCAACGAATGAGGCATTGTATCACACACTGTCAAACATAACATCCGGCGAAACGTGCCAGCTCGCCACATCCTCCTTCTCACTTCTCATACACGCCAATATTATCGAAACTGCCAGAGAATGGATCAAAATAATCACAATAGATGATATTGACACCGTGCTTGCCAATCACGATATGGATTCCTGGATCAGATATTCATCGGTGATAACGCACGAATTGATAAACTCTCTGACGCCTATAGCCTCAATATCACGACAAATGCTCGGCTCGGCTGATATGACTGCTGCCGAGATAAGAGCGAATATAGAACCTATATACTCGTGTTCCACCTATCTGCTTAATTTCGTGGACGGAATAAAAAAACTGAACCAACTACCAGAGCCGTCTCTGTCATTGTTCAATCTGTCGCCATTTCTCATACGATCGGCGACACTTGCATCCCACATACATCAATTTCCATTAGAAAGGATAATGATAAAGTGCGACGACACGCTTTATGTCAACACGGATGAAAGTCTGCTCGGGCAAGTGATGACAAATCTGCTGAAAAATTCAATCGAAGCGGTAAACGGCATATCCAATCCAAGAATAACAATCAACGGTTATTGTGACGAACGTGAAAACATTGTTATTGAAATATCAAACAATGGCCCGGCTATTCCGGAGGAAATAGCGTCAAAAATATTCATTCCATTCTTTACTACAAAAGAAACCGGGTCAGGCATAGGTCTTTCTTTATCCCGACAGCTCGTGAGACGCTGTGGAGGCGCATTGAAAATCGCTCAAACAACCCCTCATCCGGTATTCCGCATAATAATTCCCTGATTGATTACACACCATTACAACTTTTGCTTGGATGCAGTGTTTTAATAGTATAATCAATTACTAATCCGCATGGCATCAAAGCAAATAATGGATGGCTGTACTGCCGCCACTCACATCGCTTACGCTCTTAGCGATGTAGCAACAATATACCCAATCACTCCGGTCGCCGAAATGGGACAGGTAGCGCAATTGTGGGGTATGAACGGGAGAAAAAAATTATATGAGAGCGGCAATGTCGGTCAAAGAAATGGAATCGTAATTAGGGGCGGCCGGAGCCACCCACGGAGCGCTCGGCGCCAACTACCAACAAGCTATCGACGCCATGCGCGAAGCGGAAGCCTACAACGGCCCGTCAATAATCATCGCCTACTGCCCCTGCATTAATCATGGAATCAGAACAGGCATGAGCCACTCGATTGTAGAAGAACGCGACGCAGTGAATTGCGGATATTGGCAAATATATAGGTATAATCCCACACTTGTCAATGAAGGCAAGAACCCTATGTCGCTCGACTGCCAGGCTCCACAAACCGACACTTTCATGCCGTTTATAAACGGAGAAGACCGATATGCCGATCTGAAAATGATTGACCCTGCTGAAGCCGCCAAACTTCAGCCGGCGCTACAGCAAAGATGCTCAGTGATCCACAATATTTTGTCAAAAATGTAGGAATAATACAGCTCTTAAGCACTACGACACTCCATAATACTATACATAATAAGGAGAGAACCGACTAAGGATCTCTCCTTATTTTTTTTTGTTAATAAAAGCTAAATCGCTTGTATATATATATATATATTTATATCTTCGCTGTTACATTATGTTAACCTAAATTAAATTTTTATGCGTAAATTTACTCTTTTAGTGGCAGCCGCCATCATGTCAATCAGCGCAAACGCTGAAGTTATCTACTCTTGGTCATCAACAGGCCCTGAGGCTGCGGATGTAACAGAAGTGGGCGGAAAAGCAACCGCAATGGTTGACGCTGCACGTGTCAACTATGCAAACACTGTAAATGATGTTACATATTACACTATTTGTCTTAGCGGTAAAGCTTCAACTTATCCTGAATCAAACTATGTCAACATTGCTTTGGATCAACCCCTCGCCGCTGACGATGAAATCACAGTAACAGCTTACCGTAATAAAGATGCAACCGGAAAAGCTGCTTCTATCGATTTCATGTTTATGAACGGAGACACTAAAGTTGCCGAATTGGACTCTACCGAACCGTTTGCCAATATCAATGCCGCCGGTGACAATCCCGGAGAAGAGCCCAGCACTCAGAAATTCACTGTTCCCGCTGATGCTGCAGGCTGCACTGTTCTCGACTTGTCCCGCGGTGCCGGTACCGGTACAAACCTGTTCATCACCAAGTTTGAAATTACTCGCGGCGGCGAACCCGCAGGTATCGTTAACGTAAACGCTGCTGAAGAAAACGCTCCGATCTACAACCTTCAGGGCGTTCAGGTTGACGAGAACTACAAAGGCATCGTTATCAAGAACGGCAAAAAGTACATCAACAAGTAATCACGCTTTGTACAGATAAAATATATTATTTCCCGTTAGGGTAATAATTTTTTCAAAGTGAGTGAGTGTGTTAATCTGTGAGAGATTGACACATTCTTTTTATATGTACCAATGCGCTAATGAATTTTTGAATATAAGCCATTTTTTCACTAAATTTGCATATAACCTTAAACAATCAGCAGCAAATGTATAGGACGATATTAGCCACCGCGGCGCTTGCGTGCGCAATAGGCACGATGACAGCGCAAGAATATAAGCCTTTCGGCGTTGAACGAGAAATGCCGGCGTTCCTTGACGATATAAAAAAGGAACTCACCTACCCGATGGCATGGGGAAATAGTGACATCACCGATTTCAATCAGTGGCGCGACAGCGCAAGGCATGTGCTCACCGACGCAATGCTCGCTCCCCCTCCCGCTCCCGACGACTTCAAGCCCGAATTGATTGCCGAAGAAAAGCGCAACGGCTACACCGCCAAAAAGGTGAGGCTGAACATCAGCAAGTACACCCGCGCCGACGCTCTGATGCTTATTCCCGACACCCCCGGCCCACACCCGGGAGTGGTGCTCCTTCACGATCACGGAGGCCACTATTTCATCGGAAAAGAGAAAATGATAAAGCCTTTTGATGTGGATTCGGCGGTAATTAAAGATGCCGATTTGTGGGTCGAGCAATGTTACGGCGGTCAATTCGTTGGCGACTATCTTGCCAAAAACGGATATGCCGTCATCTCAGCCGATGCGATATTCTGGGGCGACAGAGGACGCAAAGAGGGAGTGAACAAGACTAAGCTCGGCGACTTCGCCGGCAACCTGATGGGACTCGGAAGATGCATGAGCGGAATCATGACGCACGAAGACTCATACCTGACGGAATTTTTCGCATCACTTCCTGAGGTTGATGCAGAAAGAATAGGCTGTATGGGATTTTCGATGGGAGCATATAGAGCTTGGATGCTGTCAGCATTCACCGACCGTATTAAAGCCGGCGCGGCAATATGCTGGATGACTGTCACCGACACTCAATTTTCATGGGAACATGGAAGGGAGAACGGCGGATATGCCAATACATTGCCGTCAATACGCCTATATATGGATCACCCCCACATCGCATCGATAGCTTGTCCGAAGCCGATGATGTTTCTCAACGGGAAGACCGACAAGCTTTTCCATCCCTCGGGCGTAAAAGTGTCATTCGACATAATGCACGATGTGTGGAAAAGCCAAAACGCCGATGAGAAGCTTACCACTATGATATGGGATATGCCGCATTACTGCGGTCCAGAAGTACAGGAGGCAGTAAAAGATTTTCTTGATAAATGGCTAAAATAATTATTTATGGAACCGATTAAACGATATTGTCTGACATTGGATCTCGTCGACGATCCCGCGCTTATTGAACTATACAAAAAATACCATTCACCTGAAGGCATCTGGCCTGAAATACCACAAGGAATAAAGTCGGTGGGAATAACACGAATGGATATATATCTTTTGGGCACAAGGTTGTTTATGATCCTGGAAATGCCGGAATCGATTGACCGTGACGAAGCGATGGCTAAGCTCGCCACTCTGCCCCGTCAAGATGAATGGGAAGCGACAGTAGGCAAATGCCAGCTATGCGATCCTAACGCCACTTCATCGGGCAAATGGCAGTTAATGGAGCAAATATTCACACTCCCCGCCTAATCCCACCACCTACAATTTTAAGCCAGAGAACCAAAGTTATTATTTCCTTTGGTTCTCTGGCCTTTTATTTTTAGTTGTATATAGGATCAGGCTTTCAGTGAGGAAGTGCGGTGTCCGTATGTCATGACTACGATAAAACAGATGAACGGAATGATAAATGAAATATTCACAGCCGGCATTCCGAATACAGCGCCCATGTCAATAATCGAAGCTTGAAGCGGTGGCAACACTGATCCTCCGAGAATAGCCATAATAAGCCCGGCGGCACCAAACTTGGCATCCTCACCCATGCCGTCAAGGGCTATTCCATAGATGGTCGGGAACATCAACGACATACATCCCGATACTGCCACGAGACAATAAAGCCCCCACACGCCATCGATAAATATGACACCCAGAGTAAGAACACCTCCGGCGGCAGCAAGAATCATCAACAGTTTACCAGGATTCAAATAGCGCAACAGGAAGGTGCATATAAATCGCGAGCAACAGAAGAATATCATAGCTCCTATATTATATTTCTGCGAAAGCACCTCAGCAGCTTGCTCGCCCATTCCCTGATCCATGAACACGCGTGTGCCGTATTGGATGATAAATGTCCAACACATAATCTGCGCTCCGATATAGAAGAATTGCGCGATCACACCTTCACGGTAACGACGCACTCGGAATATGCGCTTAATTGTCGCCGCAAAATGAATTTCTTTGGAACTGTCGCCATTCTTTGGCATCTTCACGCATCGGATAAGAATGAGCATAACGAGTATCACCAAGCCTATGATAAGATAAGGGCCTATCAGCACATCAAGGTCATAGCTCTTTATGGCATCAAACTGCTCGGGTGAAAGTTGAGCGCGCTCCGAGCTGTCAAGCGGGTTCAGGCGATTCTGGATGAAATTCATAGCCACATACATCCCCAACAACGATCCCATGGGATTGAACGATTGGGCAAGGTTAAGACGACGGGTAGCGCTATCCTCAGGCCCCATCGACAAGATGTATGGATTACAACTTGTTTCAAGAATAGACAGGCCGCAAGTGAGCACGAAATATGCGATCAAAAATGGGAAATATTCACCGGTAAGCTTTGCCGGGAAAAATAGAAATGCTCCGATAGCATATAATCCAAGTCCGAGCAACACGCCGGCCTTATAAGAATACCGGCGAATAAATATCGCCGCCGGGAAAGCCATCGCGAAGTATCCGCCATAGAAAGCGACCTGCACAAGCGCGCCTTCGGCGACACTCATACGGAATATTTTAGAAAACGCTTTCACCATGGGGTTGGTGATATCATTCGCAAAACCCCACAGGGCGAAACAGCTTGTTATGAGTATGAATGGTATCAGATAACTGACCCCGTTCTTACTTAATATAGAATCTGCTTTCATGTGATTATATATTCATGGTACGAAAACGAGATCCTGTAAGGAATTTGCATTGTCCTCACAGGACCCCGTAAACGAGTTATACAAATAATTTACTTATAAATAGGGCCGTAATTCTTGCAAGCTCGATAATCAGCGCCCTCCTTATCCATGCCGAAAGCGTTCCATGCCGACGGACGGAAAATCTTGTTCTCTTCAACATTGTGCATACATACCGGGATGCGGAGAATCGATGCTAGAGTAATCAAGTCAGCTCCGATGTGGCCGTAACTGATGGCTCCATGATTGGCTCCCCAATTATTCATCACCGAATACACATCTTTGAACGGAGCGCGGTCACACAGACGTGGTACAAACCAAGTGGTAGGCCAAGTGCGGTCAGTGCGCTCGTCAAGTATTTTATGAACTTCCGGGTCAAGCTCGACAGTCCAACCTTCAGCGATCTGTAGAACCGGGCCAAGACCTTTCACGAGATTCAAACGCGACATGGTAACAGGCATTCCACCCTTTGAAAGAAAGTTAGATGAGAAGCCGCCGCCACGGAAATAATCACGGTTGGCCGGACACCAGTTGGTGTTCTTAAGCATTTTGTCGACCTCCTCCTCGGTAATTTCCCAAAAAGGTTTCATTGCGGGATTACCTTCGGCATCGGTAGCCTCTCCTGTTCCGTCAAGAGTTGTGGCTCCTGAGTTGATAAGGTGTATGATTCCATTGGATGCAAGTCCGGTCAATTCTTTGCCGGTAACACGTTTTACAGCTTCAGGGCTCCAATAAGTGCGTACATCCGAGAATATTTGGGCACGGTTTGACAACAAGTGTCCGAACAACATTGCGACACCGTTGCAAGCGTCATTTTCGGTTGCCAAAACAAAAGCCTCGCGAATACCGTTCCAGTCAAAAGAAGTATTCAGCAATGATTCAGAATAGTCGCCGTTAGGATAAAAATCAGTCCACTGACGTTGACCCTGGAATCCGGCGGCGATTGCGTTGTGGCCGATAGCCTCCTCTTTGAAGCCCATTTCAAGCAACTTAGGATTACCTTTCATAAGGTCGCGCATGATAATGGTCATCTTAACCACAAATTCCCAATCCTGATCTTTCTGCTCGCGAGTTTTGACCTTTTCCGGAACATTTACATCAATACCCTCTTTAGGCATACAATTTTTGCGAGTCCAATCCATGGCCTTTTCAAACTCCTCTTTATCATATATGCCTTCGGTCATTCGCCGGATAATCTCGGTGAGATCCACCGATTCATTACGCATTCCAAGATATTCCTGGAAGAAATCGGGATTTACGATTGAGCCGGCGATACCCATACTTACGCTGCCCATTGAGAGATAAGACTTGCCGCGCATGGTAGCGACAGCCATTGCTGCTCGAGCGAAACGGAGAATTTTTTCAGCCACGTCGGCAGGTATTGTATTATCGTCCAAATCCTGTACATCATGTCCATATATGCCGAATGCCGGCAATCCCTTCTGAGCATGAGCGGCAAGCACTGCTGCCAAATAAACCGCTCCCGGACGTTCTGTTCCGTTGAATCCCCACACAGCTTTCGGCCAATATGGATTCATATCCATAGTTTCCGCGCCATAGCACCAGCAAGATGTGACAGATATTGTAGCGCCTACACCCTCGCGCTCGAATTTCTCGGCGCAAGCCGCAGTTTCGCCTACTCGACCGATAGTGCCGTCGGCGATTACACATTCATAGGGCGTACCGTCGCCATGACGCAAATTTGTAGATATAAGTTCAGCCACCGCTTTGGCAAGATTCATCGTCTTCTCTTCAAGGCTTTCACGGACACCGCCCTGTCGACCGTCAATCGTGGGACGAATCCCGATTTTAGGATATTTGCTCATTTTTGTTAAATATTAGATTTATGTTGTGTATCGCAAATTTAAGTTATTTCTTTCAGATTGTCAAGAGATGCTAAATTTTGTCGCAAAACTCGGAGCAAAATTTACATATTCTGAAACAATAATTAAAGGTGCGAATGTAGAGATCTCAGTAAAGCCGGATCTCAAATGTCGGATTCGAGATGCAATACTTGCAGGAAGCGTTTCACGGTAGCCTCATCACCGGTATATTTTCCATGATCTTCACTCAATTTGCAAGTTTCGCAATAGAAAGGCCATGACTCTGTTATTTTCACGGCAAGCAGTTTTATGACGATGTTCATCGGCTTTACTTCCGCAAAGTCGTTGGTAAAATGTGTTCCAATGCCGAATGATGGCAAGCATTTGCCTGAGGCGTAACGGTGAATTTTTATTGCTTCATCCACGTCAAGGCCGTTGCTGAACACTATTTGTTTTGTCGAGGGATCGATGTTTAATGACCGGTATTTTCATTGCGAAATAGACATTGCTTGTCCCAACAAAACTGCCTGGACCGGACATCTCACTCTGACATTGTTTCATGGCTGACACCACAGTGTCTTGCGATGCAAAAGAAGCCCTTCGCCTTGTCCCAAAATCACTAAACATACATCCGGCTTCGATAAGCCTTCGAGCCTTCTCATACGAACGCTCATGGCATACGCCATAATCCAATGACGCTTCTTGGCCGGTCATTATATAATAAAGTTCGGAAATAATGGCGAGCACCTTTACTTCAAGCGTGATAGTATTGCTCCACGAGCCTTCAAACTCCACATTCAAATGCCTTTCCGAATCCTGCGACACCGACACCCAACGCCTATCATACCTGAACCCTTTCAAAAACTGTAGAACCACACCGGAATATATGTGCATCTACGCTTCATGAATTCAATCTCTTCCTCGGTAATCACTACGCTCTCAAGCATAGCTATCTGACGACTCAATTCATCGGCAAACCCCGGAGGATATACCGTATTAGCCCGGTCGATAAATTTATACTTTACTTGCGTGCGGGGATAATTTTCTATCACAGCGCAACACATTGTGAACTTATACAGGTCATCATCAGTAAAATGGGTGATTATCTGCCGCATGATAATTGAAGTTTATGAGTTATTGACGTTTGTAACGCCATTTTTACACCTATTATAACGACCTTCCGCAGAAATAAGTTCTATGCGGATTGCGACAAAGCTAATTCAAGAAATCTTCACGCATCGGAGAGAAAGTGTCAATAAGCACACCCTCTTCAAGACAAACACAACCATGCGTCACATCGGGAGCCACGTAATAACCGTCACCGGCTCCTAACAACATCTTTTCTTCGCCGATTGTCACCTCAAATTTACCCTTAACCACATAAGTCGCTTGACTGTGACGATGGGAGTGCATCGCGCCTGTACTACCTGTTTCAAACACTACTTCCACCATCATTAGGTTATCGTCATAACCCATTATACGATGAGACACGCCTTCTCCCGCAGGTTCCAACTTCATGTCATTTTTAATCTGCCATACGGCACTCTTTTCATTCATATAATACACACGGGTTAAATCCACTTCTTATTTGACGGCGAAATTACAAAATCGATCAATTCCTTGCAAATTTGAGGTTCCGATGATATGATAAAACCGCAAAAGGTTTAATTTTACACACCTCTTTTTACATTTATTTATAATATTAACCGTTGTAAAGTTAAATATACGTTAAATTAACACTGATGGCTAAACTTTAAATGATTATCAAAGTCATAGAAGCATAGAAATTTATAATAGTAATCATCATAAAAATTTAAGCACAATGAAAAAGAAAATCTTAGGTTTAGCACTTGTTTCAATGTCATTCCTCACATTCTCCGCAATGGCTCAAAGCAATGAACCGAATCAAGAACCCGCAAAAAAGGAAAATGTAAAGGTAAAGAAAGGCAATCGTCCTGAACGCGAACCGCAAGTATGCCCGTTTGAAGGATTAAATCTTACTGATGCTCAGAAATCTCAGCTTCAACAACTCGACAACAGCTATAAAGAAGCGCGCAAAGAACAGCTTAAAGCCAAGAAAGAACAGCGTCAACGCAATGACTCAATCCAAATCGCAGAACGCCGCGAAGCTCAGAAGAAATATCTCGCTGATGTAAAATCAATTCTCGGACAAGACAAATATGTCGCTTTCCTTGAGAATATGTATATCAACGGCCAAATGATGCCGCGCGCCAATAAAGGTGCTTTCAGACCGGAAAGAAACCCCCAAGCTCCGGGATTTGAAAAGAAAGGCGACAAACGTCCGGAAAGACGTTCCGGAAAGCCTTCTCAGCCCAACGCTCCTGAGAATTAATATTTGATTTTCCATAATAAACCGTAAGCCTCCCTGCGGATAAAACCGCAAGGAGGCTCTATTTTTTTGATTATTTTTTGTAACTTTGCGCCACGGTTTATAAAGAGCCGTCCATTATGACCGAAATATCTATTACAGGTACGCTAACAAAAGTGCTAAATTACGCTTTCAAAGAAAATTGGAAAAGCACCCAATAAGCTTTTTCTGATGCGGCTTAACTCACAGCCGCGTAAATGGCCATACTATCATGGCTAAATATCTATTTTTCTATTTCATTACTTAAATAATTTTGACTTATGAACAATCTCCGATTGCTCACAGGATTGTCGGCTGCAATCCTGTTGACACACGGAGTGTGGGCTGATGAATCTTTTCAAGAAGTGATTTCACTTGAAAAACTGTTTGAAATAGCAGAAACCAACAGCTTGCAACTTCGACCGTCATTCACATCTGAAGAGGAAGCAGAGCGCGAAATAAGCGTAGCCCGCAGTAAAAGACTGCCCGACATAAATGCGTCTCTATCTCTTAGCTATATCGGCGACGGATTTACCACGGAACGCAATTTTTCCGATTATCAAAAAGCTCCGATACCTCATTTCGGAAGCGGCTTGAGCATAAATGTCACCCAACCCGTTTTCACCGGAGGAGCGATTACCGGAGCTATTGATCTCACCGAGCTTAAAAGCACTGCGGCACGCTACTCTACAGAACTGCAACGAGACAACATCCGATTCCAACTAGCAGGATTTTACCTTGACATTTATAAATACCGGAATCTGCGCTCTGTAGTCGAAAACAATATCATCCAAGCTCGAAAAGTGCTTGCCGACATGAATGCGCGCTATGAGCAAGGCGTGGCTCTAAAAAACGACATCACCCGCTACGAGCTTTTAGTGTCAAATCTTGAACTACAAATGATCAAGATAGAGAACGCACTGAATATCCTTAATCAGAATCTTGTAACTATCGCCGGATTACCTGAAAAAACAGTTATTCTGCCTGATTCTGCGATACTGTCACACGCGCTGCCTATTGAAAGCGAATCATGGTGGCAAGCAGAAGCCATCCATAATGCTCCGGCGTTAAAACTCGCTCGTTCGGGAGTGGATATTAGCCGAAAAGCTGAAACGCTCGCACGTAGTGAGCGTATGCCTAAAATCGGCTTACAAGCCGGATGGACAATTGACGGGCCTATACTCGTGGAGGTGCCACCGATAAACCGCAATTTAAGTTATTGGTATGTGGGCGTAGGCGTGAGCTACAATATATCATCACTCTACAAAAGCAATAAGACTATAGCAAAAAGCCGTATAGCCACACAGCACGCATTGGAAACCCTTGACGCCACATCAGAAAATGTGAATCTCGGAGTAAGAGCCGACTATATACGCTATCTTGAGTCTTACGAAGAGTTTAAAACCCAACAAAAGAGCGTGGAGCTTGCCGAACGAAATTACAACACCACTTCCACACGCTACTCGGCCGACATGGCTTTGATAACCGATATGCTCGATGCCGCCAACTCTAAACTTGATGCGGAACAACTCCTTGTAAACGCTCAAATCAATATTATATATTATTATTACAAACTACTTTTCGCCACTGGAAAAATATGAACCACAAAAGCAAGAAAATAATTTCCTACATAATAACTTTAGCGGTAATTATCGTAGCAGCCCTTTGGGTGTGCAGCAAGTTTATACATTTCGGCAATGTGGAATTTACCGACAACGCCCAAGCGCAACAACAGATTGTTCCGGTAAACAGCCGAGTACAGGGTTATATCAAGGAGATCCGCTTCAAAGAATATGAAGCCGTGAAACAAGGCGATACTCTTATAATAATCGATGATGCCGACATGAGACTGCGCGTGGCGCAAGCCAAAGCAGATTATCAAAACGCTCTTGCAGGACGCACCGTAGCCGACCGCAGCGTGATTGTGGCATCGGCCAATGCGTCGGTTTCCGATGCGTCGATAGCTGAAGCTAAAGTTGTCATGGAAATGGCTGAAACCGATTTCAACCGCTATACAAAGTTATTGGAACAAGAGGCTGTGACACGCCAACAATATGACGCGGCAAAGACCGATTACGAGGCAAAAAAAGCACGTTATGAAATGCTCCTGCGACAACGTGCAGCAACATCATCGGTGGTCGCTGAAACCAAGCAGCGCATATCTCAAAACGAGGCAGGCATCGAACTCGCCAAAGCATTACTCGAAACCGCTGAGTTGAACCTGTCATATTGCGCCATTAAAGCACCTTGCGACGGCTTCACTTCCAGAAAAGAGATACAGGTGGGACAGCTCGTGCAACCCGGACAAACACTCCTTGACATTGTAGACGCAACCGATGTGTGGGTGACTGCCAACTACAAGGAGACGCAACTACGCCACATCTCGGAAGGGAGCGACGTTGAAATAAAAGTCGACGCAATACCCGGCGTTAAATTCAATGGAAAAGTTGTTTCTATTTCAAACGCCACCGGAGCATCGTTATCAATATTACCGCAGGACAATTCGGCAGGAAACTTTGTGAAGGTGCGCCAGCGCGTACCTGTGAGAATTGAGTTCACAAGAGAGAATTCCGAAGCTGACATCGCCCGTCTACGCGCCGGCATGAATGTGGAATGTGAAGTAAAGTATTGACATGGCTGATTGGAACGCACCTCAGGGGCCGTTTGATATCCCTGACGTCCCTAATTACATTCCTCGGCGGCTAAAGCCGTGGTTGTTCATCTTTTTCGTACTGATCATACAATTTTCAAGCGGGATATATCTTGCCGCCGCGTCTGATATGGTCGGCACCACCGCCCTCATGCAGGAGGATATCCTAATGGCCGGATATGCGCAGCTTATCGGTATGGCTCTAAATTTCGCTGTGATGTTCCGTCTGAAATTCAGGTATTCCAACCGTGTGGCTCTCTCGATATGTTGCATCGCGCTTATAGCCACAAATATCATTTGCGCCTATACGACCTCGGTTCCGGTTCTTGTCGCCGCCTGTTTTTTTGCAGGATGGTTCAGGATGTGGGCCACATTCGCTTGCAATTCCACCATCCAGTTGTGGATTACTCCGGTGAGAGATATGGCTATATTCTTCTGCTACGTTTATATAATCGTAGACGGAGTAATACAATTAAGCGGTATATTCACGATATATACGGCATTTTTCGCACAATGGGAATATATGCATTTTATCATGATCGGATTGCTCGCATTAATGCTTCTCATGGTATTAATATTGGTGAAACCGGTCAAATGGCCGATGCAGATTCCGCTCCTCGGAATCGACTGGATTGGAGCGGGACTATGGGGCGTAATCATGTTGTGTTTCACTTTTATCTGCGTTTACGGAAATTATTTTGACTGGTGGCAAGCAAGTGAAATCATCTACGCCGCAATATTAGGGTTGGTATGCCTCGGGATAAACCTATGGAGGGCCACGTTTCTCCACCATCCCTACATATCTTTCATGGCAATGAAGAACCGCAGTGTGATACGGGCAACATTGATATACCTTGTGTTTTACACTCTACTCGCCACTGAACACGTGTTTGAACACAGCTACGCAGCGACAATACTGGGATTTGACGAGACAAATCTTATCGATTTGAACTGGTATGTGCTTTTAGGCATCATCGCCGGGGGACTTTTGACATACTATACTTTCGCGCTACACAAGTGGCGCTACAAGACGATGGCCGCTATCGGATTTACCCTCGCCGGAATGTATCTCGCCTATTTCTATTTTCTGATTGATTATGATATAGAAAAAGAGATGCTCTTTCTTCCTCTGTTTTTAAGAGGAGCAGCATCGGTGATAATCTCAATAGTATTTTTAACATCAATCGTTCAGAGCGGCCTACACTTTTTTGTATTTCCACAGGCTGTAACTCTTAATGGCTTTACCGGAGCTGTGATGGGAGCAACTCTTGGACCGGCGATAGTCGGTGAGTTTTTACGTCACGTCATGGCCAAAAACTCGGCGTTATTAAGTGCAGCAATAACCGACTTCAATTCAAGCATCCGCCATATTCCGTTTAACGACCTCTATGGAATGGTGCAACGCCAAGCTCTTATAGTATCTATGAAGGAGATATATGGATGGCTTCTAATACTCGCTATAACATCTCTGATCGTTATACTTGTAAGCTACAGCCCGATAAGACCATTCGCAATCTTCCCGAAATGGAGGAATATAAGGCACGCTATCCGACGTATAGTGATGAAAGAAATGGAACCAGTCAAACAGTCGTGATTGCATAAAACTTTGAATCATACGTAAACAAGAAACTGACGTTAACAGTGTTAATACACTGTTGAAAATATTTTCAATGTTTTTTGTTTACGTATGTTTTTTATGCTCACATTCACTCTCAACTGGTATGGCCGGATTTATGGAATCATTCATAACGTATCGTCGCCGCAGGATTTATGCGAGCCACTATCTGTCCTGGCGCAAGAATCATCAACCAACATAACACAAATACTCCGACATTCAGCAACAATATTTGCGTCCAAGTTATCTCCACCGGGACATAATCGAGATAATAAGCGTCGGGGTCAAGCGGCAACAACCGCGTATATTTCTGAACTAACAGAAATGTTATCCCTAATAAATCCCCGATCACCATTCCAGATATTACAATTTTTTGCGCGACATAGCTGAAAATCCGTCTAATCTCTCCGTTCGTAGAGCCAAGAGCTTTTAAAATGCCAATCATATTGACACGCTCGAGTATAATTATGAAAAGGCTCGATATTAACGTGAATCCCGACACCAACGCCATTAATATAAGTATCACAACCACATTCGTGTCAAGTAGTTCAAGCCAATTGAAATACATCATTCCGCTGTCAGAAACCGTAGACAGGCGATATGTGCCTTTCAATTTTCCAGTATAACAGGCAAGCATCATTTCATCCTGTAGTTTTTGGGCGCTCTTTTCCACAGTGGCCTTCCCATTAGTCATTAGCTCTATACCACTGCCGACATTTTCGTTTACAGCCGCAACCGATTGAATAAACGGCAAAGAGCTGAATATTATAGACTTATCATAATCTCCGAAATTTGAGTCATAAATGGCGGCAACTTCTATTTTACGCGCTTTCAGAGCATTGTTAATGAAGAAATACACATTCACCTTGTCATCTACCTCCAATCCAAGTTTATTGGCTATAATGCGCGACACTACAACTTTATCACGGCTATCAGCATTTGTATAATCGGGCAGTTTCCCTACGACCAAATTATTTTCGACAAAATTCCATCCGGAGCCTTGACTTATACCTTTAACAATTATCGCTTGAAAAGTAGTGTCAGTTTTTATTATCGCAGGCTGCTGAATCACAATTGATGGCTCTTCAAAAAAACAGGTGCCACTTATCACTTTTTCGAGTTCATCAGAAAGGGTTACATAGGTGGCATTAAGGCCTGATTCGTATGAAGCGGCATGAATAGTCACCTCCGAATCAAACCCCGTAACCTTATTCCGGATTTCTTGTTTAAATCCGCATACTATACTTATCGCCACCATCATTATCACCATCGCCAAGGCTATGCCGGCGATAGCGATTACGATTCCGGGCGACATTCCGCATCGGTTTTCATCGGACAAGCGCAAACGGCGCGCTATGAACAATTCGTAGTTCATAGTGAGGGAAAACGCAGTTATATCGTACGTCCCGGATAAACTTTCAACGCCTCGGCAAGCACCGTCATAGCTTTAGCAAGCTCCTCTTTGCAGAGCACGTAGGCCATTCTCACCTCATTGCGACCCATACCTTCGGTTGTATAAAATCCCGATGCGGGAGCCATGAAAATAGTTTGTCCTTCGTACTCAAAGTTCTCAAGACACCACTCACAGAACTTATCGGTATCATCTACCGGGAGCCTGACGACTGTATAGAACGCGCCCATGGGTATAGGAGTATAGCATCCTGGTATTTTATTGAGCTGATCTATTAAGAATTTTCGACGTTCCACATACTCATTATAAGTATCAAGCATATATTCTTTAGGAGTATCTATTGACGCTTCTGCGACTATCTGTCCCAACAATGGCGGACTTAAACGCGCCTGGCAAAATTTCATCACATTCTTTTTAAGCTCCTCATGCTTGGTTATCAAAGCGCCAATACGTATTCCACACTCATTATATCGCTTGGAAACAGAATCAATCAACACCACCTGCTCCTCAATCCCCGGAAGATGGAATGCGGATATATATGGGGCGCCTGTATAGCAAAACTCACGGTACACCTCGTCAGAAAATAGGAATAGATCGTATTTTTTTACCAGATCTCTAATCTGAAGCATCTCCTTCATCGTGTAGAGATACCCAGTGGGGTTGTTGGGGTTACAAATTAAAATTCCTTTAGTCTTAGGCGTAATAAGTTTTTCAAACTCTTCTACCGGAGGGAGCGAGAATCCATCCTCAATACTCGATGGAACTGTTATGATTTTAGCCCCGGCAGATATGGCGAAAGCCATATAATTGGCATAAGCCGGCTCCGGAACTATTATTTCATCACCCGGATCAAGACAAGCCATAAATGCGAACAAAACCGCTTCCGAACCGCCGGTGGTGACTATAATATCGTCAACATCGACATCTATGTTGAACCGTTTATAATATTGATGAAGCTTTTGCCGCAAAGACAACAACCCCTCCGATGGGCTATATTCCAACACCTTGCGGTCAATATGTTTCAATGCGTCCAATCCTTGTTGAGGCGTAGGCACATCTGGTTGACCTATATTCAGGTGATAGACTTTTATGCCACGCTCTTTTGCGGCGTTAGCCAATGGAACCAAACGTCTAATCGGTGAAGCGGGCATTATCGTTCCCCGTTGAGATACTTTTGTCATACTTAAAACTTGTTTAATTTTAATTGCAAATGTAATATTTATTCACGGAATTCTGCGTAATTTTGTTGAAAATGATTAAGCCGATAATGGGAAAACAACTACTGGAGTTATACAATAACGCCTATAAACACTATCCTGACGAAGCGGTTCGCATAGCAGGAGCCGGCAGCAACAGGCAATACTTTCGTCTTGGTCCCAATCCGAGCGTGATTGGCACTATAGGCACATCTATAGAAGAAAATGAAGCGTTCATATATCTATGTAACACTTTTCACAAAAAAGGGTTGTCTGTTCCTAAAATCCTTGCTGTAAATAATGACTGCGGTTGCTACCTTCAATCGGATCTCGGAAATACATCGCTATTCAACATAATTTCAAAAAGGAGCGACAAAGCAGTATGGAGTGATGAGATTATACAGTTATTGGATCTCACTATACGCTGGTTACCAAGATTCCAATGGCTCGGAGGAGAAGATATTGATTACAACAAATGCTATCCGGTAGCGTCGATGAACCGAAGAGCGGTGCTTTGGGATTTGAATTATTTTAAATACTGCTTTCTAAAAGCTACCGGTCTTGAATTCCGTGAAGACCTTCTGGAAGATGACTTTGAAAAACTTGCCGACATATTGCTTGAAGAGCAAAGCGACACCTTTATGTTTCGAGACTTCCAGTCCCGGAATGTGATGATAAAAAACAATCAGCCTTATTTCATAGATTTTCAGGGAGGACGTCGAGGTCCATGGCAATATGATCTCGTGTCATTCCTTTGGCAAGCGAAAGCGGAATTCCCCCAGTATCTCCGCAATAAATTGATCAACTCATATCTTGACGCAGCCAATGAATTTACTCATATCGACACACATAAATTCCATCACACACTTCCTTACTTCATCTTATTCCGCACACTCCAAGTGCTTGGCGCTTACGGATTCAGGGGATATGTAGAGCGTAAGCCTCACTTTCTGCAAAGCATACCGCCTGCGATTAAAAATCTTACTGAAATACTCGAATCCGGTTTTAGCGAACTTCCTTATCTCAACCGATTGCTTTTGGAAATGATTTCATTACCCCAATTCATCACAAAGAATAACCACAATGAACAGAAGCTTACGGTGAAAGTGGCAAGCTTCGGATATAACAGGCATGGAATCCCATCCGATATGGCGGGTAACGGCGGCGGATTCGTATTTGACTGCCGCGCTTTGCATAATCCCGGAAGATATGAGGAATACAAGCGGCTTACAGGCCTTGATTCGGAGGTCATCGAGTTTCTGGAAAAAGACGGCTCTATATTACAGTTTCTTAAAAATGTTTACCCATTGGTTGAAAACTCAGTGACTACTTACCTCGAAAGAGGATTTACAAACCTTATGGTAAGTTTTGGATGCACCGGTGGACAACACCGCTCAGTGTATAGCGCGCAGCATCTTGCGCAACATCTCCACGAGTTATATCCACAACTGGAGATTGAATTGACGCATTTTGAACTCGGGAAAAAATATATCTTGAAATGAAAGCGATGATTTTTGCAGCCGGTCTTGGTACACGCCTGCGTCCTATCACAGATTCTATGCCCAAAGCCCTTGTTCCGGTAGGGGGAATCCCAATGTTGCAACGCATTATAACTAACCTTAAAAATGCCGGATGTCGACATATAATCGTTAATGTGCATCATTTCCCTGACACGATAATCGACTTTCTCAACGCTAATCAAAATTTTGGCATAAAGATTGTTGTTAGCGACGAGCGCAACAAACTGCTTGACACCGGAGGGGGAATTGTGAAAGCCGCAACTTGGCTCGATGGCGAGGAACCGATTATTGTGCATAATGCTGACATCTTTACCGATTTGAGCATAAAACAACTGTACAACGAACATTGCGCGTCGAAATCAGATGCAACTTTAGTTGTAGGCCGCAGGGAAACTTCTCGATATCTCCTGTTTGACGATAATATGAGAATGAACGGATGGACAAACGTCTCAACCTCTGAAGTAAAACCATCCGGAATCAACGCCGATGATTTTCAAAAATACGCCTTCAACGGAATTCATGTTATATCACCTTCGCTCATTCATAAACTTACTTCGTTCAGAAGAGAAGATGAACCATTCTCGATAATGGATTTTTACATCGACTCTTGTCATAATAATCAAATAACAGGCTTCTTACCACGGGAAAACTATTCTTGGTTCGACATCGGAAAACCGGCATCCCTTGCTGCCGCCAACGCCGCCGCAAAGTGAGTGAAACTAAAACGCCCCTTTTTAATACTTCACCCGTGTTTTT
Organism: uncultured Muribaculum sp.; assembly: GCA_964512855.1. Classification (GTDB taxonomy): domain Bacteria; phylum Bacteroidota; class Bacteroidia; order Bacteroidales; family Muribaculaceae; genus Muribaculum. The sequence continues at coordinate 2,806 of CAZELD010000015.1, read as the reverse complement.
TCGGAGTCCCCTTATACGGAATAGAGGATGCACAAAATAAAAAAGGAAACGCATTACGGCGTTTCCTTTTTTTGAGGTCCCTAGCAGAATCGAACTGCTGTAAACGGTTTTGCAGACCGGTGCCTAACCACTCGGCCAAGGAACCTTGTTGTGGTTTTACGGCTGCAAATTTACAACCAAAATTTCAATTATGCAATACCTCCATAGATTTTTTGTGTATTTTATATTTTAGGAAGTCTTTATGAAGAACTTCAACTTCGTGTCAACCCCGCAATTGGTTGTCCATCGCCGCAGCCGCACGTCGCCCATCGCCCATTGCAAGAATCACCGTAGCACCGCCTCTTACGATGTCTCCGCCGGCATATATATCATCCACCGATGACCGCAGAGTGTCTTCGTTGACAACAATAGTGCCCCTACGAGATATTTCAAGTTCTTTTATAGCATCAGGAATCAGCGGATTGGGAGAAACACCGACACTGACAATCACAAGGTCGACCGGCACATCGATTACAGCTCCATCGACTGCCACAGGTGAACGCCGGCCAGATTCGTCAGGTTCTCCAAGCTCCATCTTTTGAAGCCGCATCATATTGACACGCCCTTTCTCATCAGCGGTATATTCTATCGGATTGTGCAGCGTCATAAATTTCACTCCCTCTTGCTTGGCGTGCTTTATCTCTTCAATTCGAGCCGGCATCTCAGACTCACTGCGGCGGTAAATTATCATAGCGTTCTCAGCGCCCATGCGCCTGGCTGTGCGCACTGCATCCATAGCCGTATTGCCGCCACCTATAACCGCCACATTTCTACCTTTCAGCACAGGGGTATCATATCCGGGACGACCTGCCCCCATGAGGTTAATGCGAGTGAGATATTCATTGCACGACATAACGCCTATATAGTTTTCTCCCGGAATACCCATAAATCTCGGGAGTCCCGCTCCGGAAGCCACAAAAATCCCCTTGAAACCCATCTCGTGAAGGTCATCATAACTGAAAGTCTTGCCGATAATGCAATCTTTTACAAATCTTACTCCAAGAGCTGCAAGCGCGTTTATTTCTTCATCTACCACCGCATTTGGCAAGCGAAATTCCGGAATTCCGTATTTAAGAACGCCTCCTATTTCGTGAAGAGCTTCAAACACAGTCACCTCATAGCCTCGATTAGCCATCTCTCCGGCAAATGACAATCCGGCGGGACCCGACCCCACTACGGCTATTTGTATACCGTTAGATAGAGCCGGTGTTTGTACAGGTTCTTCATGTGCGATACGAGCGAAGTCGGCAGCGAAACGCTCAAGGTATCCTATAGCCACCGGCTCTTTTTTCATCTTGTGGTATATGCACCGCGACTCGCACTGCTTTTCTTGAGGACAAACTCTTCCGCATACCGCAGGTAACGCACTTGTCTTCTTCAATACCGCCGCCGCTACTGCTATTTCACCGCGCTGAATATTTTTAATAAATCCCGGTATGTCAATGCTTACCGGACATCCGTTCACACACTGTGGGTCAGGGCAGTCCATACATCGAGTCGCCTCTACAACAGCGGCTTCAGCCGAAAGACCTTGATTCACCTCCTCATTACAAGTCACACGGTAATCGGGGGCAAGTTCCGGCATTTTCACACGTGGGATGGCAGTCCGCTCTTTTGCCGACATCGCATTTCTAAGTTCTTCACGCCATGCGGCGGCGCGTGAAGAATCGTTTATCTTGTCTGTACTCATAAGTTCTAATTATAGGAGCGTAAACGCATCATCATTTCGTCAAAATCAACTTTGTGCGCGTCAAATTCCGGGCCGTCAATGCACACAAATTTTGTTTTTCCATCGACAGTGACACGGCAAGCGCCACACATCCCGGTGCCGTCAACCATAATAGTGTTGAGCGAGCACATTGTTGGTATGTCATATTTCTTTGTAAGCAGAGCCACGAACTTCATCATTATCGCCGGCCCGATAGTCACAACTTGATTTACTTTTTCGCGGATTATCACGCTTTCAACACCGTTAGTTACGAGACCTTTATTGCCATAAGATCCGTCATCGGTCATTATTATAAGCTCGTCAGAATATTCGGCCACCTGTTTTTCTAAAATAATAAGTTCTTTTGTGCGCGCGGCGAGAACCGACACCACTTTATTTCCTGCCTGCTTGAGAGCCTTTATGATTGGGAGCAACGGAGCTACGCCGACGCCGCCGCCACAACACACCACCGTACCTACATTTTCAATATGCGTGGCCTTTCCCAACGGTCCAACAACATCCGTAAGGTATTCGCCGACTTCAAGGGCGCATATCTTCGCCGATGATTCTCCGACATTTTGCACCACGAGTGTGATGGTTCCCCTATCCGTGTCGGCATCGGCTATTGTCAGAGGAATCCGTTCTCCATGCTCACAAGCTCTCACAATCACAAAATGACCCGGCTTGCGCGACATGGCTATTGATGGAGCTTCGACAACGAGCTTCACCACTTTTTCTGAAAAATGTTTCTTCTCAAGAATTTTATTCATGAAATAAATGAGTAAATATATGATAGTTTGAATTATTCCGAAAGCAAAGGTAAACAAAATAATTCGTAAGAAGAATAAGAACGAAAGCCAAGATGGTCTATTTTTAGCAAATTGGATGAAAATTTAAATGAAAAAGCACAAAACCGATAGTCTTTGGCTGATTTCATCATTCTTACATACCATTGTAGATGGTATTTTAATAAGAATTTTTGGAGAGACACCCATATCACAGAAATATTTTGTAAATTTGCACAAATAAAGTAATTAAGACAGCTATGCTTGAAAAAAT
>CAZELD010000014.1:25792-40251 GCA_964512855.1 uncultured Muribaculum sp. | reverse complement strand
CGGCGCGCCAGTGGCGCTTGGATAGGGAGATTGCTGTGGAACGTAAAAAAAATCTCGAGTAAAGAAAGCCGAAGCTTTACATTTACTCGAGATCCTCTCTCCTCAGCGGTGCGTACGGGACTCGAACCCGTGACCCCATGCGTGACAGGCATGTATTCTAACCAACTGAACTAACGCACCATTTGTGCCGCAATTATTAACAGCCTTTGCTGTTTTGCGAGTGCAAAGTTATGGCATTATTTTTTATTCTCCAAATATTTTGGCGAAAATATTCGCACGAAGTCCTATTTTTGATAATTTAATTATAATTTTTGAAATTATTTATATGATAGTTTGGTGAAATCATTTGCTTTGAATATATTTGTTAAAATATAAAAATATATTTACAATACAATCAATCTTATGAAATTCAAAAGTTTATATCTGTCTTTAAGTGTCGTATGTTTTGTCGGTTTTCTATGTAATGCTGAATCGAATATTTCAGTGCGTAATGCGTCATCATCAGTGGGTAGTGACGGCAATGCTAACTTTACATTGCAAGAGGGCACTGTAGGTAAGAAAGTGGTAATCGAATTGTCGAAATATTCCGATTTTAGTGTTATTGACGGGTATGGATATAGAACTCCCGCATCTTTCCCAACAACTATATCGATGAGCGCTGCCAATCGGGTGTATGGCACTTATTATTGGCGTATTGCGGAGGAGACGGCGCTGACATCCTCTTATACTTACACATATTTTTATGGAAATGACCGTACAGTCACATACGGAAGTAAAACTCCCACTGAATATACGGCGATTGAGGATTCTACATCGTTTGAGAAACTGGAACTTGAGGATGGACGGTCTTTGCAATTGGAATCGGTGTGGTTCCGCTCTGTGAACACCGGAAACAAAGGATTCAAAATCATTGACTTGCCCCATGCGACTGTGGAGTCGCCAATGGCTCCTTCGGTTTTTACTCCCGACCAAGGAGCTATAGTGAAAAACGATGTCATTTACATCTCCCGAGGAAATTCAAACTGGATTTCGGGTTGGCGAACAGACAATACGCGTGTTTGGCTTGCGAGATTTGATTTGCTTTCCGGCGAAGAGCTGCCTATTCTTACTGTGAAAGCTCCGGATCCTACCGCCGGTTTTGTTTCCGGCAATTGGACTCTTTACGGGGTGATGAATTGGATAAAAATGGATGACGACGGCACACCTTACTTTTTCGCGATTTGTAAGCAGAGTGAAAAGGCGTATCTTAGTCAGATAAATCTCTATACTCTTAATCTTGATAATCTATCGTCGGAGGTGGAGAGCGTGACGCCCACATTGACGCTTCAAATTGAAGATAACCGTTCTTCGGAAAGTTATATTGGCTATCCTCTTGATTTCACTGTTGAAGGGAGTATAAAGAGTGGAACTTATAAATTATGGGGCATTGATCAAGCGCATGGCGGCTCATTGAAAGTGAACAGTGTCACTTCCGGCAAGATGCCTATATGGCAATGGAATGTCTCAGGATCGAAAGCGGAGAAGAAGGTTTCATACGTGGAATATGTTCACTCTATCGCAGTCAGTGAGGCGCAATATGGGATAAACGACTTTTATCCGCATTTTACACCGGTGGGAGATGATTATTTTTATTTTCATTCAGCTCCGGCTCAAAAGGATGATCCATGGATATCCCCGATGCTCTATCGTTTCGTGGAGGATGGAGCTTGCGAGGTCAAGGGTCATTTTGGGAATAGCGAGGATATAGTTACAAAAATATTCCCGATGCCCGCAGGCGTATCGACCTTTAGAGTGGAGGATATGCAGTTTCTCGCTTACGGACAAGGAATCGATGCCTCACGCGGTTCCGGAATACAGATTGTTTCCACCCCTTCACTGACCGACGACTTCTCCGCGCATAATAAGGTGTGGATGCTTGGAGAGAAGACAGGGCTTTCCACCAATCATTATCAATCATGCCAAGTCATGTATATTCCTGATGAATCTGAGGGTTCTTCCGCTACTGCAGGCGGTAAGCTGCTTATGTATGCGGCAAATGCAGGAATGGGACTTTATAGGCTGAACATACTTTCTCCAACGGTAGGAGTGGAGACTATTTCCACTCCTACGTTAACTGCCATATATTCTGACGGTGTGATAACTCTAAGCGGCGAAGCACGCGGCATAGCACTTTACGATATTGCCGGACGCCGAATACACACCGCAAATGAAACATCTGACACTTATGTAGTAGGAGGCTTGGCAAAGGGCTGTTATATCCTCTCGACCCACTCATCAGCAGCCCCGATGAAAATTATTGTAAGATAACGCCTTGACTCAATCTATGGCGGCAGGCTGCACGTAAAAAACTGAGGTCTGCCGCTTCTATTATGCCTCTATTATATCATCGAATATGTCTAATTGGGCACATAAGCACATTATTTGTGCTTATGTGCAATAAGTTAACTACTTGTTAAAAGTTATGTTTAATAACATTTTTTGCTTATATTTGTCTCGGAGTTTTCATAACACGTACAAAAATTAAAATAATGTCAAAAATACAAGGCACGGTAATTATCGATGAAGAAAGATGTAAAGGGTGCGACTTGTGTGTCGCAGCTTGCCCCGCCGATGTGCTTGCTCTCCAGCTCAACGAAGTGAATAATCGCGGTTACCATTATGCGTATATGTCGAATGTCGTGGCTTGCGTAGGTTGCGCTAATTGCGCGATTGTGTGTCCCGACGGTTGCATCGAAGTGTATAGGAAGGTAGAAAAGTAATTTCAATCATTATGGGGAAAGAATGATGGAAGAGATAAAATTAATGAAAGGCAATGAGGCAATAGCCCATGCAGCCATAAGATATGGCGCCGACGGTTACTTCGGCTATCCCATAACTCCGCAAAGCGAGGTGCTTGAAACCCTTGAAGAGCAGATGCCATGGGAGACAACCGGGATGGTAGTGCTTCAGGCTGAGAGTGAAATCGCGGCTATAAATATGGTGTATGGCGGCGCGTCATGCGGAAAAGCTGTGTTCACATCGTCATCCTCGCCGGGCGTAAGCTTAAAACAAGAGGGGATAAGCTATATAGCAGCCGGAGAGCTTCCCGCACTCATCATTAATGTCATGCGCGGCGGCCCCGGTCTTGGCACAATTCAGCCATCGCAGGCCGACTATTTCCAAGCTACTAAAGGGGGTGGTCACGGTGATTACAAACTTATAACGCTTGCCCCGTCATCGGTGCAGGAGATGGCCGATTTTGTTTTTCTCGGATTTGATCTCGCATTTAAATATCGCACATCAGCCATAATCCTCGCCGACGGTATAGTAGGTCAGATGATGGAAAAGGTCGTGCTTCCCGAACAACGTCCGCGGCGCACCAATGAAGAGATTGCCCGTCAATGTCCGTGGGCGGTGACAGGTAAGCCTTCTTTCAGGGGTCGAAATGTTGTCACCACACTTGAACTCGAGCCGGCAGCAATGGAGGTTATCAATAACCGGTTGCAAGAAAAATACCGTCTGATAGAAGAAAATGAGGTGCGTTTCAGCACATACGATCTTGAAGACGCAGAGTATCTTATAGTTGCTTTCGGTTCTATCGCTCGTATATGCCAAAAAGCTGTGGAAGTAGCGCATAGTCAAGGCGTGAAACTTGGAATCTTGAGGCCTATAACATTGTGGCCATTCCCGACGGCCGAAATTGAGCGTATATCCGCTCGGGTAAAAGGTATTCTCGTCGTTGAGCTTAATGCCGGCCAGATGATCGAGGATGTTCGTCGGGCTTGCCATGATTCGGTTCCTGTTCGCCATTATGGCCGTCTTGGCGGTATTGTTCCCAATCCTCAGGAAGTGCTTGATGCGTTTTTTGATAAATTTCCTGAGGCTAATTCTTAAATTTTAGGCTTTGTTACAATGGATGTCAACGAAATAATAAAACCAGAGAATAAGGTTTACTCTCGCCCGCGTCTGATGACTGGCGCCACCATGCACTACTGCCCCGGTTGCAGCCACGGTGTGGTTCATAAAATCATTGCGGAAGTTGTGGACGAACTGGGGCTTGAGGATAAGACCGTTGGGATTGCGCCGGTAGGTTGCGCCGTGTTTGCCTACAATTATGTGGATGTCGACTGGATTGAAGCCGCCCATGGACGCGCTCCTGCGATTGCCACGGCAGTAAAGCGTTTGCGCCCCGACCTGATGGTGTTCACCTATCAAGGCGATGGCGACCTTGCGGCGATAGGCACTTGTGAAACCATCCACGCCGCAAACCGCGGAGAAAATATCGCAATCATTTTTATAAACAACGGTATCTACGGCATGACCGGCGGGCAGATGGCCCCCACCACACTTGAAGGAATGAAAACCAGCACCACTCCATACGGGCGTAGAACCGATTTGAATGGCTTTCCCCTTAAAATAAGCAATATTTTAGCGGAACTTGACGGCACTTGTTTTGTGACACGTCAGGCTGTCCATAATCCGGCTTGCGCCCGCAAGGCGAAGAATGCGATAAAAAAAGCGTTTCAAAATTCGATGAAAGGCCTTGGCACGTCGGTAGTGGAGATTGTCAGTACCTGTTCATCGGGGTGGAAAATGTCGCCGGTAAACGCTAACAAGTGGATGGAAGAAAATATGTTTGCCAAATATCCTCTTGGGGATCTAAAAAATACAGCAGAATGAAAGAGGAGATCGTAATAGCCGGATTCGGCGGACAGGGAGTGTTGTCAATGGGTAAAATCCTTGCATACGCAGGTTTGCTCGACGGACTTGAAGTTACTTGGATGCCATCATACGGGCCTGAACAGCGCGGCGGCACAGCCAATGTCACAGTAATACTCAGCGATTCCCCGATCAGTTCGCCGGTGCTCGACAGCTACGATATCGCAGTGGTTTTAAATCAACAGAGTCTTGATAAGTTTGAGTCGCACGTAAAACCGGGAGGCACTCTCATATATGATTCCTACGGCATACACCGTCGTCCGGAGCGCTCTGATATCAAAGTGTATGAAGTGAATGCGATGGAGGCCACTTTTGCCATGGGCAATTCCAAGACTTATAATATGGTGGTTCTTGGCGCGCTGCTTGGGATCAAGAAACTTGTGCCATTGGAATCAGTGGTTAAAGGGTTGAAAAAGACCATTCCGGAACGCCATCACCATCTTCTTCCGCTTAATGAAGCTGCAATAGAGAAGGGAATGGCTCTTGTGAAAAATTAGGGCCTTTATCAGCGCCTGTACGACGTCATCATCGGAATGTGCTTATTTGCGGCCGAAATCGGCGGGAATTTCGCCCCATGATTCTGTATCCCATTTCATTATTGGATTCACATAGGTATTGGTGGATAGCCAGGATTCCGCACGTTGTATAAGCTCGAATATTTTCGCATTTTTCGGAGTGCGCGCTAATGTTGTTTTCGCTTTCTTGCGTCTCACCCATGATTGCGCTGTAACGCTGTCGGAATATATCGGAGTTGTATTGTCTCCGTTTTTTTTACATAGCGCGAGCGCGTGGACTAAAGCCAGGAATTCTCCGATATTATTGGTGCCGTCATCAAGAGGACCCAGATGGAAAATCTCTTTTCCTGTCCCAACATCTACGCCTCGATACTCCATTTTGCCCGGATTTCCGGCGCAAGCGGCGTCGACCGCTATTGCATCGGTTCTTATCTGCGGAAACGCACTGTAGTTAACCACCTGACGAGCATGGGACGCAATAGCTCTTAATGCATACATCTCGTCATCCGGACTCCCTCGGTATGCTGCAGTTGCTTCATCTTGTGAGGAATAAGCTTTATACCGCGCGCCGGGAAAGTTGGCTACTTGCGCTTTACATTCTTCCCAACTGTCATATATGCCGGGGCTATATCCGACCCAAACCACATAAAATTTTCTGCGAGCCATGTGACTATGAGCAATTTAGAAGTATGTGTATGTCAATTGCTCTCATTCCTGCTTTTCGTGCCGCACGATGATTGACGAGCTTTCCGAAAAATGTTACCACAGCTTTTTGAATTCCGCTACGCATTCTAACGCAGTTTGTTATTCCATCATAGCGCAGCATTTCCCCAAGTGTGGCGACAAAAGTGTTGCTTAACGCCATGGCTGCTGTGCGAGGGACGGCGTTGCCGATTGATGTGAAGCACACCCTGCCTCGGCGATCTATAGCTTTTGGCGCACCTGACGTTACAGATATATGCGGCAAAGAAGGGAATGTTTGAAAATTTTCGCTGTTTAAATCCATTATTATCACTCCAGATTTCATCATGTTCACCTCGTCGGCGTTTATCACGCAGGGATGGTCGGTAGGAGTGGCGGCTATGATGTCGGCGCTTCTGAGCGCGTTGAACAATACTTTCGGGTGGAGAGCCGATGTAATAAGGCCCGGACCGATAATTTGGCGCGCGTGGCGCAGACGGTATATATCATTGTCAAACATCCTCACCGTTGCTCCTATTCCTATCGCCGATGACGCGGCAGCGCAAGCAGCTATTCCGGAGCCTATTATTGTCACTTCGCAAGGAACTATTCCTGATACTCCGCCAAGCAGAATCCCTTTTCCGAAATCGGCATCCATGAGCATTGAAGCGCTGAGAGCAATGATTGAGCGTCCGTCAATCTCGGCGAGAATGTCGGCGAAGGGAGTGTTGCCTGCGTTGTCGGAAATTAAATCGATGGCTATGTATATTATGTTTCGGCACAAAAGTTCTTTAAGTGTTTCCGAGCGCTTTTCACCCGCATGAAACATAGACATTAGTATGGCTCCGTGTTTCATCATTTTGATTTCCGCAGGAGTTATTTCGGGAAGATAAATTACAATGTCGCAAGTGAACGAGTCTTTTCTTGCAACAATTTCCGCACCGGCTTTAATATACTGCAAGTCAGAGTATCGTATGCACGCACCGGCATTTTCCTCAATTTTCACTTTATAGCCGCTCTCTACCAGTATCGCTACCGCCTCAGGAGTCAGCGGAAATCGGCGCTCTTTTGATGAGTCGGATGCCGGAAGCCCTATGGTTGGTTTCTTATCCTTTTCCATAACCTCTACCGCCTGCGGCTGCGGTGTCATCTTTGAATCATTCATAGCGGAGTTATGTTGAATTGGTTGATGAATCGTTGAGCCGTGTGTGATTTCTCGGCTTCATTGTCGAGCATATCAGATTTAAATACTGATGTGGCTTTAGAATAGTGTTCCATCCTGGCATTAAGCGCGCTGTGTATGAATGTAAGCAATTCGTCATCGTTTTTGTCGGCGATGAGCGGGCGCTTATGGCGTCCTCGTTTCAGCCGTGAAAAAAGCTTGTCTATCGATGTGTCAAGAAACACGGTGGTTCCGTGTGTGTTCATCCATTCCATGTTGTCGAAGAAGCAAGGTGTGCCGCCTCCGCAAGCGACCAACACGTCTTCAAACTCACCGACTTCATGGAGCATGGCGCGCTCGATGTCACGGAATCCGTGTTCGCCTCGTTCGGCAAATAGAGCGCTGACGGTTGCATGAAACCGACCTTCAATGTATGCGTCTAAGTCGATGAACTGCATTCCGGTCATGGCGCTGACTGTGCGGCCTAAAGTTGATTTGCCGCATCCCATGTATCCGATAAGAAAAATAGGTTGCATAGCCTCAAAATTGTCTATAGGAATGCAAATTTAACAAATTCACTCAACGTGAAGCGCATTTGGCGGCGCATTTTTGGTGTCATAGGCGGTTATTTTGCATAATTATTTGTAATTTCGCAGAAATTAAATAACAAAACAATGGAATTGTTCGACCAGATAAGCGCTGATATTAAATCGGCGATGCTTGCGAAAGACCGTGTGCGTCTCGACACATTGAGAGGAGTTAAGAAAGAATTTCTTGAGGCTAAAACCGCTCCGGGGGCTGATGGCCAATTGAGCGACGATGCCGCAACGAAGATTCTTGTGAAAATGGTTAAGCAGCGCAAGGAGAGCGCTCAAATTTATGAATCCCAAAACCGTCCGGAGCTTGCCGCTGAAGAGCTTGCTCAGGCTGCTGTGATTGAAGAGTATCTACCCAAGCAATTATCAGATGACGAGTTGACTAATGAATTGAAGAGCATAATAGAGCGTGTTGGCGCCACATCGGCTAAGGATATGGGAAAAGTGATGGGTGTGGCGTCGAAGGAGCTTGCCGGGCGAGCTGAAGGAAAAGCGATCTCGGCCAAAGTCAAAGAATTGCTCGCATAACACACTAAAATCAGTAATTACGTATTTTTTTTCATCTATCTCAGGAAAAGATGCTTACAATACAACAAATAAAGGAAAATCCTCAACTGATTGTTGAGCGTCTTGCTGTCAAAGGTTTTGACGGCAAGGAAGCCGTTGAACAGATTTTGGAACTTGATACCAAGCGCCGGCAGGCTCAATTGTTAAGTGACACAAAAGCCGCTGAACTCAACAAACTTGCCGCATCTATCGGCAAATTGATGAAAGAGGGTGACAAGGAAGGAGCCGAGAAAGCTAAGGCTACAGTCGCATTCTTGAAAGAGGAGCAGAAGGCGATAGCTGACGAGGTGGCGCGCGCTGAAACTGAAATTCGCAATATTCTTCTTACGGTTCCAAATATTCCATGCGCCATGGTGCCCGAAGGGAAAACTGCAGCCGACAATGTGGTTGAGAAGACCGGAGGAGTTATTCCGGATCTCCCTGAAAATGCCATGCCACATTGGGATCTTGCGAAGAAATATAATATTATCGACTTTGATCTCGGTGTTAAGATAACCGGTGCCGGATTCCCGGTTTATGTTGGAAAAGGCGCCCGCTTGCAGCGCGCATTGATTCAATTCTTCCTTGACGAGGCCGGTAAAGCCGGATATTTGGAAATACAACCTCCTTATGTGGTTAATGAGGCATCCGGTTATGGCACAGGACAGCTTCCCGATAAGGAGGGACAGATGTATTATGTGAATGAAGATAATCTTTATCTGATTCCTACCGCTGAAGTTCCTGTGACCAACCTTTATCGCGACGTAATTCTCAACGATTCGCAGCTTCCGATAAAGAACTGCGCTTATTCGGCTTGTTTCCGTCGAGAGGCCGGAAGCTACGGAAAGGATGTGCGCGGTTTGAATCGTCTGCATCAGTTTGACAAGGTTGAGATTGTCCGTATTGAGAAGCCTGAAAATTCATATCCGGCTCTTGAAGAAATGAAAGATCATGTGCAGGGATTGTTGGATAAACTCGGATTGCCGTGGCACATACTTCGTCTATGCGGGGGTGATATGTCGTTCACATCCGCTATTACTTTCGACTTCGAGGTTTTCTCTGCTGCGCAAAAGCGTTGGCTTGAAGTGTCGTCAGTGTCTAACTTTGAGACATATCAGGCCAATCGGTTGAAATGCCGTTACCGCGGAGAAGACAAGAAAACCCGTCTTTGCCACACTCTCAACGGCTCGGCTCTCGCACTTCCGCGCATCATGGCCGCTATACTTGAGAATAATCAGACCGACAATGGTATTGTGGTGCCTGAAGTGTTGCGTAAATACACCGGCTTTGATATAATAGATTAGTAATTAAAGACCCTTGATGGGGGTTGTGTCAAATATATCTTGATACAAAAGGCCAAAATAAACCAAGAAGCAAAAGATATTTTCAACTTGATGGGTTATAGTCAATTAATTATCTTTTGTTTCTTGTGCGCCTATATGCTTCAGTCTCTTTTTGCGATCCGGGCACAGCTCCCATATTGGATTTTTTTGTTTTAACGGTAATTCAAGTATGATTTCAAAGGTTAGTTTAAGCACATATTCTTTTGTTTTGACAATTGCGGTGATTATAGTATTGGCCGTTGGAATGTATGTCACATACGGCACTGATAAATTCATTCTGTTGGCTGCTATAGTTGCCGTGCTTCTGATATTTTGGTCGCTTTATGCTCCGCTATCCATCTCGGCCGATGAGAAGGAGATACGTGTTCATAGTCCTATTAAAATCCATAAAATTCCTATGCGTCAAGTTGTCGAAGTGGAGCGATTTCAACCAACTATGGGTTCGATCCGGATATGCGGTTCTGGAGGATTCGCCGGTTATTGGGGCATATTCAAAGAGGGTGACGTAGGTCGCTATACAGCTTATTTTGGCAAATCTTCCGATTGCTTTATAATTCGGCTTGATAACGGCGACAAATATGTTCTCGGATGTAAAGATCCGGAAGCGATGATTGACTGCATCAAGTCTTTTAGCCGATAATATAGTGTGAAAATGGCTTAAAAATTGTACATTTGCGAATATTTTGATAAATTGTGACAGATATGGACCTACTTGAATTAAGTGAACAAGAGATAGTGCGCCGAGGCAGTCTCGAAGAAATGCGCAAAATGGGCATTGATCCCTATCCTGCGGCTCTTTATCCGGTGGATGCGTATACTATTGAAATAAAAGAGACTTTTAGTGACGACGCGCCTCGCCGCGAAGTGTGTGTCGCCGGTAGAATCATGAGCCGACGCATCATGGGTAAGGCTTCATTCATGGAGCTTCAGGATTCGCGCGGCCGTATTCAGGTGTATATAAGCCGTGACGAACTATGTCCTGACGAAAACAAGGATTTATACAATATCGTATTTAAAAAGCTTCTTGACATTGGCGATTTCGTTGGTGTCAAGGGATATGTGTTCCGCACTCAGACCGGTGAAATATCGGTACACGCTGAATCGTTGACTGTGCTTGGTAAGTCATTGCGTCCACTCCCTATTGTAAAAGTGAAAGATGGTGTGACGTACGACGCATTCGATGATCCGGAACTTCGTTATCGCCGCCGTTATGTGGATCTTGTGGTTAACGACAAGGTTAAAGATATTTTTATCAAGCGCACTAAAGTGTTCAACTCCATGCGTAACTATTTCAATGAGCATGGTTATATGGAGGTGGAAACACCCATTCTGCAATTGATACCGGGTGGAGCGGCCGCTCGTCCGTTCATTACGCACCATAACGCTCTTGACATTCCATTGTATCTTCGTATCGCCGATGAACTCTATCTGAAACGTCTTATCGTGGGCGGTTTTGAAGGAGTCTATGAATTTTCCAAGAATTTCCGCAATGAAGGGATGGACCGCACTCACAACCCCGAGTTCACCTGCATGGAGATATATGTGTCCTACAAGGACTATAACTGGATGATGGATTTCACAGAGAAGATGCTTGAACGCATCTGCCTTGATGTGAACGGCTCGACGGAAGTGAAAGTTGGGGATAACGTGATAAGCTTCAAGGCTCCGTTCAAGCGTATCACGATGATCGATTCCATCAAAGAGCATACCGGAATCGATATAACCGGCATGGATGAAGCCGAGCTTCGTAAAACAGCGCGGAGCTTAGGAATAGAGGTGGATGAAACAATGGGTAAGGGTAAGCTTATTGACGAAATATTCGGAGAAAAATGTGAGGGAAATTATATTCAGCCCACATTTATAATTGATTATCCGATTGAAATGTCGCCGCTAACCAAGCGACATCGCAATAATCCCGAGCTAACCGAGCGATTTGAGCTTATGGTTAACGGCAAGGAGCTCGCCAATGCTTATTCCGAGTTGAATGATCCTATTGACCAATATGAACGCTTTGTAGAGCAGATGCGTCTTGCCGAGAAGGGCGACGATGAAGCGATGATTATCGATAAGGATTTTATCCGCGCTTTGGAGTACGGTATGCCGCCCACTTCCGGGATGGGGATTGGTATGGATCGTCTTGTGATGCTTATGACCGGGCAAACAACCATTCAAGAGGTGCTTCTCTTCCCACAGATGCGTCCTGAAAAATCTCAGCCTCGTGATAAGGAGGAGGCTTACACTGCCATAGGCGTCCCTGAAGAATGGGTGGCGCCATTGCAGAAAGCCGGCATAATGACTGTGTCGCAGCTTGCCGGCGCGAATCCGGGTAAGCTGTTTCAGGATCTCTGTGGATTGAATAAGAAATTTAAACTTGGATTAAAAAATCCTGCACAGGAAGATATAAAGGCATGGATAGCTGCGGTGGAAGAAAAATAGCGGTAATGGGCGGAGGCTCCTGGGCCACTGCTCTTTCCAAAATTCTCCTGCACAACTGCAGCGAGATAATTTGGTATATGCGCCGTGACGATAGAATTGAAGAATTCAACCGTCTCGGACATAATCCGGCTTATCTCTCCGATGTTGAATTCCCTATTGAACGGATACGTTTCAACAGTGATATAAATGAGGCTTGCCGTCAAGCTGACACGCTGTTGATGGCTATGCCATCGCCATATTTCAAAGATCATCTCGCCAAGCTCGATACCGACATATCGGAGAAAACGGCGGTTATTGCAACAAAGGGGCTTATCCCTGATGAAAATGAGCTTATCAGCGATTATATGGAGGCTCGTTGGGGAGTGAATCCAGACAAAATAATTGTAATTTCAGGGCCGTGTCATGCTGAAGAGGTGGCTCTCGGGCGGCTTAGCTATCTCACTGTGGCTTGCAATGATATCGATAATGCCAGTGACTTCGCCAAGCTTCTGAATGAAAAGAAAATGAAGACACTGGTTTCGGCTGATGTGAGAGGCATTGAATTTGCAGGAGTGCTAAAAAATGTTTATGCTATTGCGTCCGGCATGGTGCATGGCTTCAAGGGGGGAGATAACTATCAAGCCGTTCTCATCTCAAACGCTATCCGAGAGATGGCGCGATTCATTGATTCGGTTGTGCCGGGGCAGAGATGCATCTGCGATTCAGTCTATTTGGGCGACCTTCTTGTCACATCATATTCCCGATTTTCGCGCAACCACAACTTTGGGACTATGATTGGTCGAGGAATCTCGGTGAAAAGAGCTATGATGGAGATGGAAATGGTGGCTGAAGGTTATTATGGAGCTAAATGTATGCATGAGATTAATGAAAAATATCATGTGAATATGCCTATCCTTGAATGTGTGTATGACGCGCTTTACCTTAATTGCCCGATAGCGCGCGCCATTGAGCACATGAGTTATGAATTTGAATGACCGACTAACATACATTCACTAATGAATTTAGATATGAAAAAAAGAATTCAAGTAGACATCAATTCGGCTCTTTCAGCCATTTCATTGAATGATGTTCATGCTTTGGAGCAGTCTTCGGCCGCTCCGGCTCTCGAAAAACTTAAATCAGGTACCGGCGCCGGCAACGATTTTCTCGGCTGGCTTGATCTCCCGGAGCGTACACCCATGCATGACCTCGATGAGATCATCGCCGTGGCAAACGATCTCCGCAACTCGTGTGACTATGTTATCTCAATCGGCATCGGAGGTTCTTATCTTGGCGCTAAAGCCGTAATAGAAGCATTGAGCGATTCATTTGAATATTATAAACCGGTTCAACCCGGCAATCCTAAAATCCTTTTCGCCGGACAGAACATCGGAGAGGACTATTTGGCAGAACTTCAAGAGTTTTTGAAGGACAAAAAATTCGGTATAATTGTTATTTCCAAATCGGGAACTACAACAGAACCCGCTATCGCATTCCGCCTGCTGAAAGAGCAGCTTGAAAGCCAGTTGGGTAAAGCTGAAGCAGGAAAGCGTATTGTTGCGATTACTGATGCGAAGAAGGGCGCATTGCGTCAACTCGCTACTGAAGAAGGATATAAAACATTCGTCATTGATGATAATGTGGGCGGGCGTTTTTCTGTGCTTACTCCGGTGGGCCTCTTGCCTATCGCTGTAGCCGGATTCGATATCAAGGCCCTTGTAAATGGCGCTCTTGATATGCAGCATGACACTCTTAACGCAAGCGACGACAACATCTGTGAGATTTATGCCGCCACCCGCAATCTTCTTTACCGCGCAGGTAAGAAAACTGAGATATTGGTAAACTACCATCCCAAATTGCATTACTTCGGTGAATGGTGGAAACAGCTTTATGGAGAGAGCGAGGGTAAAGATAAGAAAGGCATCTTCCCTGCCGCTGTGGATTTCTCTACTGACCTCCATTCAATGGGACAGTGGATTCAAGACGGCGAACGCACTATCTTTGAAACTGTGATCTCTATTGAAACTCCTAAGCGGAAAGTTGAGATCCCGCAGGATGAGGCTAATCTCGACGGCCTTAACTATATCGCCGGTAAACGAGTTGATGAGGTTAACAAGATGGCCGAGCTCGGTACGCGTATCGCACACGTCGACGGAGGTGTGCCCAATATCCGTATCTCTGTTCCTGAACTCACGGAGGAATATCTGGGTCAATTGATCTACTTCTTTGAGCTTGCTTGCGGTATTTCGGGATATATCCTGGATGTTAATCCGTTCAACCAACCGGGGGTTGAGGCATACAAGAAGAATATGTTCGCGCTTCTTGAAAAGCCGGGATATGAAGGAGCAACCAAAGAAATTCAGGCTAAGCTGAAATAATTCAGTTGAATTTTGAGATATAGTCTTGTGTCAGATATACATTGATACAAGATGTCAAGAAGCAACAAGAGACAAAAGATACTTGATTGAGGTTGATCAATTAATCATCTTCTGTCTCTTGTTTT
>CAZELD010000014.1:0-25692 GCA_964512855.1 uncultured Muribaculum sp. | reverse complement strand
TTTGTTTTTTTATAATAGTGGGGAAGCGCGACGTTGTATGCAGTTCCCATCGCGCGATCGGGTCGACTGTAACAAATAGCGCGGCAGCCCCGGGTATATTTTCAATCATAGCCGTAGCTGCGTCAAGCGACATTATCATGCACGCTGTAGCGAGCGCGTCGGCGGTCAAGCAGTCGGGAGCGATAACTGTTGCCGATAAAATTGTAGTGATGGCAGGCCGTCCTGTAAAGGGGTCGATAGAGTGTCCCATGGGAGTTCCGTCGATCACGTGATAGTTCCGGTAATTTCCGGAGGTTGCGATTCCGCATGAATCAACCTCTATAATCGCCATTTGTTCATGGATTACGGAGTCGTTGCTTTGTATGGGGGCATCGACCATTATGCGCCACATCCCCCCATGCGGACTTTTACCGTTGAGAGCTATTTCGCCTCCTATCTCGATCATATAGTTTTTAACGCCGTTGCGTTGCATCATCCGTCCGATCATGTCGCATCCATATCCCTTTGCTATTGCGCTGAAATTAAATTTTGTTTCAGGTGATTTCTTTACGATATATCCGTCAGTAAGCCGACAATCGGCAATTCCTACATATTCTCTAACGGAATCTATTTCTTGGCTGTTGGGGGTATGGTCAATATTTTTATTTTTCCCGAATCCCCATAACTCGACTAACGGGGCTACAGTGGGGTCGAACGCTCCGTCGCTGAGTGCATTGATGCGTTGGGATTCAACGAATACTTTTGCGAATAGTGAGTCTACTTGGAGCGAATCGGCGCGGTTCACACGGCTCACAAGCGATGAGTCGTTGAATACCGACAGCGAGTTCTCCACCTGCTTCATCACAGCCAGAATCGAGTCGTCGAGCGACACATTTGACGCATAAGTAATATGGTACATTGTGTTCCACACCATACCTTGCATGGAGCGGAACGGCTTAGACGTGTCACACGCAGCAATAACTGCGGCAATTGAGCACGCGGAGGTTAATCTTAACAATAGTTTCATAATCGACGGAACGCTCTATTTTGGGTGTAAAATTACTAAATAATATTTTAACTAAATAGTGATGTATTGTTATTAAATATTTTTATAACTTTGCGGGCGAAAACACTAATGATAAATAAACCGCTATGAACAAATTATTTTGCAAAGTTGCTATGATGAGCACATCTTTGTTGTTGGCGAGTGTTGTTCAGGGATGCGTAGATAATGACTATGACCTTGATAAAGACATTGACATGACAATAGGAGTAGGCGGAAATATGCTTACGCTACCATCAAGCAGCACCTCAAACTACACTTTATCACAGATTCTTGATCTTGATGATGATTCATCAATTAAACCGGATGAAAATGGCGATTATACGCTAAGTGTTTCGGGTGACCCCACCTCTTCAACATTTGAAATTGATGAAGTCAGCCTAAACCAATTGAGCGGTAACCGTTATTCCGCTAAGGTTAATTTCCCCACAATTCCAGCGGCCGCCGTTATTCCGGCGGGCAAGCTGAGAGTTGTGATTGCCTCCGATGCATCGGATACTGAATGGGATCGCGCTCTTGCTCCGTTTGACAATACGATTGACATTGCCGAAAACGATATCGATCCGGCGATTGTGAGCATATCGGAAGTTGAGACTGATATCAGACTTGATTTCGCACTTAGCTGTAGAACAACTAATTATAATGGACAATTCGTCGTTGAAAATGGCTTCACAATTGATTTCGATAAAGCATTTACCGTAGAGCTTGTCGGAACTGTTGATTTCTGTAAGGTTGTCGATGGACACACAATTGTGTTCACTGCTGACAAGTCGGTTAGCAGCGACGGTTTCACCCTCCCTGTTAAGATTTCAAAAATATCTCTTGGCTCTCAGGGTCTTGATGCGAATCATAATTTCAAATTCAACGCCGATATCTTGACAACCGGAACTCTCTCACTTGCGACTTCTGGTATTATCGCAGGCACAGCCCCCACGCTTGACATCGTGACCACATCATCCGTTTCTTCGGCAAAGATTGTCAGCGCTACCGGCGTAGTTAATCCTGAAATCAATATCGATGATATCGAGTTCTCAATCAGCGATATCCCCGATTTCTTGAAAGATGGTGACAATGTGCTCGACATCGCAAATCCATGTGTATTCTTAACCATCAACAACTCGGCTGATGTATCGGTTGAGGTTGAGGCTGAGTTGACCGGTTATGTCGATAATCTGCCTTTGACCGGCAGCAATGTGAAAATCGCAGGCGACAACAAGATTGTGGTTAAACCCGGATTAAACATGATCTGTGTGTCGCGCGTTGGCGGCGTCAGCGGCTATACGAATGTAGTTGTTCCTGAATTGTCGAACGTGATCCGTACCATTCCTGACGAGATCCGCATTAAGTGCAATGCCTCGGTGGTTCAAACTCCGGCAGTCTTTAACCTCGGCACTAAATATAAATTCGAAATTGAAAATGAGGTTAAGGCTCCGTTGGCGTTCGGGCCTGACTTGCAATTCTCTTATTCCGATATTGACGACGGTTGGGATGAGGATCTTGAAGACTACAATTTCAGTTCAGTGGTTATTACGCTTGAAGCAGAGAACACTATTCCTCTTAAAATGAAACCGGAGGTAACTCCGCTGTTCAAACAGGGGTATTCCAAGACTGTGGAAGTGACTGTCGATGGAGAAATCGGCGGAGGCTCTCTTGCAAGCCCGAGCACATCGAAGCTAACCATAGAGATTAAGGGCGTCGGAAGTAATCTTGATGGGCTTGACGGCATAGAATATATGTTCCATGCTACAGCTCCGGAAGCCGGCGGAACCCTTAACGAGCAGCAGAGTATGAAGTTCACCAATGTTTCCATCGCAATTAAGGGCGGCGTGACAGTGGATCTTAACTAATCAATAAAAAGTAATTTTCAGCTATGAAACATATTAAAGCCTATATATCAGCCGTTATGATCGGCGTTGCCGGCCTGTCGAGCATATCTGCACAGAACGCTTTGCGTACAGGATATTTTCTTGAAGGCTATACTTACCGCCACATGCTCAACCCGGCGTTTGCTCCCGAGCGTAATTATGTGGCATTTCCGGGTTTGGGAAACATCAATCTTGGCGTTACATCCAATGTGGGATTGAGCACATTCCTTTATCCCACAAAGAACGGCGACTTAACTACTTTCATGAGTTCCGATGTTAAATCAGGCACATTTTTGAGCAAACTTAAGAGTGTGAACCATATTGATCAGAACCTCGACCTTATGCTTCTGTCGTTCGGTTTTAAAGGTTTTGGCGGTTACAACACATTTACTTTAAGTTCTCGCACAGCATCGAGCTTTGCGTTTCCGAAGGACTTGTTTACATTCATGAAACTTGGACAAAACAAGGAGCACACTCACTATAATTTCAAAAACCTCGGTATCGAAGCTTCTGAAATCATCGAGGCCGGTTTCGGACATTCTCGTCAGATTACTGATAAACTTCGTGCCGGAGCTAAAGTGAAAGTGCTTTTGGGTGTTGGTAATTTCAGCGCTCGTATCAGCAATATGGATGTGACGCTCAGCAATGATGTTTGGGAAGTTAAGGCCGATGGCGAGGTGAATATCGCAGCCGGTTCCGGCCTTGTTGTTCCTACAAAAGCTGAATCAGGAAAAGCTCTTGACAAGCCAAGCGAAGCTACTCTTATCGATTGGGATAACATCGATTATGATAAATTCGGTCTCGCCGGCTTAGGTTTTGGTCTTGATCTCGGCGCCACTTATCAGCTCCTTCCCGATCTTGAACTGTCAGCCGCAATCACCGACTTGTCGTTTATGTCGTGGTCTAATGTCTATAAGGGAAAGACTTCGGAGGTTTCATGGACATTTGACGGGTTCAAAGATATAGCTCTTGATAAGAACCAATCTGACTACGAGGAAAAGAAACTCGACCAACAACTTGAAGATCTTGGCGACCAGTTTGAAGAGAGTGTTGAGTTCCATCGTGTAGGAAACAAGAGCAGCCGTGTGTCAGGTGTTGGAGCTACAATCACAGTTGGCGGTCTCTATACGGTGCCTTATGTAAGAATACTCAAGGGCGGTCTTCTTTTAACTCAGCGTATCAACGGGCATTACTCGTGGACAGAGGGGCGTATTTCAGCTAATGTAACTCCCGTTGGATGGTTTGACGCATCAGTCAATTATGCGCTATCTACATTCGGTTCATCATTTGGTTGGATTGTTAACTTCCATCCTAAAGGCGTCAACTTGTTTGTAGGTTCCGATTTCCAGATATTCAAAGTTACTCCGCAATATGTTCCTACCGGAAATCTTAACGCATCGATTAACTTTGGTATCAATATCACATTCGGAGGGAAGAAGAAAGCGTGAGATAATTCACAATCCGCAATGCATCATAATGTGTGATGCATTGCGTGCATAATTAGTGTATGGCAGAGCATCTGTAGGATGCCGAATTTATATCGACCGGGTATGGCGAGCTTTGCGGCCATGCCCGGTTAATATTTGAGGCTATGTCAAAATACGCATTGACACAGCCTCAGTCACCATGGAATTTTGGCGTTTCTCCCGAATTTCCAATTTCCCGTCTATTAGGCTTAAAAATAAGGAGCAGTGTGAATGCGCAAAACCCCGGCTTTCACAAGTCGGGGTCTTACTCTTCGTGTATAAATGCTTAATAAAAGTCTTTTAAAAGTATTACAAAGTTACCTCAAATATGGATGAGGAGCAAGTTTGCGACATTTTAAAAGTTATCATCAAGCATTGCGTAATTCGATTATAATCAGCACGTTATGAATGGGGGGGGGGATAAAAACTATCATTATCTCGAAATGGCTTATCGCGATAGCTAAAATCGGCTTATTTTAGGGCATCGATGTACTGTGATTTGTGATCTCCGTCAAATGCGGCAAACCTCTTTCTAAGCCGAGTCTTTCTATTTGATACTACATCCACATTGTCGCCCATCAGGTAGCTTATGGCATGACGTGAAAATCCTGCGGCGCAATATAAAAACAGGATATAATCTCGTTGCGGTAATGTCGGAAAATCTTTTTTGAAATTTGACGCAACATTGTTCTTGTATTTGTTTACGAAATTTTCAATCTCCGATCGTCGGGCGCCATCCATCTTGAAGCCATCGACAATGGATTTCACTGTGTCATATATGCGTTTCTGTTCAGATGGCTGTTTTGACGGAAGGATAAACATATCGCAAAGTTCTTCCACCATATTAAATTTTTCTCCGTAGAGAGAATTTATGTATTCTTGCAATCCTCTGATGTTACGGTTTCGGCTTTGTAGTAGCTGGCGTAGTTCGGACGCTTCGATAATTAAACGATTTTGACGTTTTTTCGTATATCCGCGCCACATTATGTAGAGCGCGATTATTATAATGGCGGCTGCGGCAATGCACCATAAAATGATTGATAGTTTTTGACGAGCAGCCTTTTCTTTTTCCATCAAAGCGGTATGCCGTTGAGTAAGATAATCTTCAATCATAGATGCCGAGTATGGGACAGCGTCGTTATATCTGTCGTAGTCAGGATGTTGGAAGGTGGAATCGAGTGCCTCATACTCCAAGTGGTAAAGATTTAGCCGCATCTCGTTAAGGCGCCTGTGTATTTCGGTGGCGTATGGGTACGAAATGGTCATCAGTACGGCTCCGCTTTTTAACGGGTATTCCAAGGCTCCACTATGCTCATTCCCTTTGTCGGGCATATCATCCCTGAAAAAATCATCGGGGAAGGTGTCGTAAAAATGATTTTCGAGATTCTTAAAATCAAAGGCTTTTGGTTTCTGACGGTGGAACACTGCTAAAATTTGCGCTCCGATATTAATGCGCAACGCATCGGCTCGTAGCATCATGTCGAGCGCGTCATCGGTTTGCGATACGGCGATAAGGCTGTCAAGCAGTGCCCTTCCTTCGTCCAGGGTGCGTTTGCCTACGCTTAACGCTCTGCCGTAATCAAGCGCCGCAAATTTGACAAGCGTGGAGTCGCCAATCGATTTAAAACACTCGTAAGATTTTCTTGAATATTGGAGTTCGCGAGAATCGTCGTTTACGACATTGAACAGATAGGCGAGATTATGATAAATGAGGCCGAGGTGATAGGCGTCTTTACGCCTGAGAGCCGCTTCCTCTGCGTCGAGAAAAGATTTAATGGCTTCATTATATTTACCGTTTTGTAAATTCACACGCCCCGAATAATAATCGGCGGCCATGCGCTCTTTGCTTCCGTAGGGGTAATAATCAACAGCAAGTTTTATTAAAGAGTCGGAGGGTTGGGTGGCGAAATTCAAATCTTGGGCGATTGTCGTTAGCAATGCGTGGCGAGCCTCTTCGTCAAGGTCATCTGTAGGTATTAGCCCATACAGAATTTTCAATGCGGAATCAGGGTCTTGGTAAATGATTTCTTCGGCTGCCGTCAGTTTGTCCCGGTGGCTGTTGCGGCAACTTGAGAGAATTATTACAGAGAGAAGAAGTATCGAAAACAGCGTTGTGCGGTAAATAGCTCTCATGACGATGGTTCAGGTCTTTGTAAATTGAATGTACAAATATACTACTTACTGTTGAGATATTATGATTTTGATGGGAGAATTTCATATTATATGATAAATTTATGTTTTTAGCCGATGATTCATTATTGACTATTACAAATGAAATGCCTGCCATTATCCCCAAAATAAATCTCGTAAAGCATAAAGTTTCGGCTTACAGTTGTGTATTTTGGGGTAAATTCGTAAATTCGTGACATTAGAATGAATACATTATATGAATATGTCTAAGAAGTTGATTATAATGCTCGCTTTTGTGTCGTCGCTGATGGCAATGGCGGTAAAGCCAAAGACTGTCTCCATCCTTGGCGACTCTTATTCTACATTTGAAAATTATGTGGAGCCTGATACCAATTATCTATGGTATTTTTCTTCGCAGGTTGACACGACACGCACTGATGTGCACGATGTCGAGCTTACCTGGTGGAAGCAGTTTCTCGCAGATAACGGCTTGACATTGGAGAAAAACAATTCATTCTCGGGTTCGACAATATGCAACACCGGCTATCGTAAGGAAGATTATTCTGATCGATCGTTCATAACTCGTATGGATCAACTTGGAGATCCTGCGCTCATTATTATATTTGGCGCGACCAATGATTTTTGGGCAAAAGTGCCTTTTGGAGAAGATAAGGACTCGCTGTTTACCGATGAGGATCTTTATACATTCCGGCCGGCTCTGTCCTTGTTGTTGCAGAATATTAAGAAGCTCTATCCGGAGGCTCAGTTCTGCTTTGTGCTTAACGATGGAATCATCGGCGAATTTCGGCAAGCGATTATCGATAAATGCCGGCAGTATGGAGTGAAATGCCTTGAGCTGACTGGGATTGAGAAGCTCAACGGGCATCCTGACGCTAAGGGGATGGCGGAGATAAACCGACAATTAACTGAATTTATCAAAGATAACGATTACAAATTATGAGAAAAAGAGTTGCCAGTTTTATTGGCTCGTTCATCATGCTGATTCTGAGCACGCCCGTTTACGCTCAGACTATTCTTGATACCGGAACGCCTTTGCAGTTGGTGTCGATAGGGGTAAGAATGGGCTTTAACAGCTCCAATCTGTCAACAAATTATGAGGATGCTTATCCGGAAATAGCATGGAATCATACGCAATGGAAGCCCGGTTTCACTGCCGGCGCTGTGGTGGATCTTAATATCCGTAATTTTCTCGCCATTGAATCAGGGCTTAATTTCCGTTCCCGCAATAATAGTTTCCACTATCTGATCAATGATGACAATGCATTGACTGCTGTTGATGGGAAATGGGGTGGTTACTATTTTGAAATACCATTGCTATTATCGCTGCGCCTTGGTGTGGCAGAGTTAGGCCAGCTCCATATCGACGCCGGCCCTTATTGGGCTACCGGATTCGGAGGTAAGTGCCATTATACTTACTTCAGCGAATCTATTGGAACCGTTGTGTCTGAAAAGACCAAGGGGGATTATTTCGGGAAAAACGGTATCGCTAACCGTTCCGATTGGGGCTTTAAGTTTGGACTTGGCCTGCTTGTGATGCAACATTATTATATAGGCGCGCATTATAACGCAGGGTGTAGTAATGTGCTTCGCAATGGTGGTGATGCGGCCAAAAAACCGGTGGGACACAACAAAATTTGGTCATTCACCGTGGGCTACAACTTCTGAAAACGAGCAAAACTAAATGATATCTAAATTTGTTTAATTTCCATAAACACATATCTGGAAATTTTAACAAATAATGATGAAGAAAAATTTGCTGGCGATGCTTATGTGCATCGTTGCCTTAATTGGGCTCTCTTCTTGTGACGATGAAGGGCGGAACACCGATGATGCTCCATTTTTAGGAACTTGGTATGGGGTGGACAATAATTCTACGTTTACCTCCTATTCTGACGGAGGTGGTTGGTATACTGATGATTATGGGACTACGCCTTCTTTTTCGTGGGACTATGACAGTGATGACCTTGACTTATATCTTAATGATGCGGATGGCTCTTTTTGGGAATTCGCATGGAGCTTTTCACCGGAGGGATACCTGTCGTTATACGACCTTGATTACGGCGGCACAACCTATTATTCGCATTGAATTTTAGAAAAAGTCATTTATTAAAAAATGTTTTATTATTTAACCGGGGTCTAAACTTTTAATGTGGTATTTCATCATAATTATAAGCGATGAATTGTTATCACATAAAAAGAATGTATTATGAACGGTATTTTGAAAAAAACAGCAACATTCTTGTTAGGAATTGTACTTGTGGCTCCTTTCGCAGGCGCTCAGCAGCGTACGAGCGGACATCGAAATAGTTCGAAGTCTGAACAAGTGTCATCGACAAGAGGCAATAGAGGCGGTGAATCACATAATAAGTCACAAGCCTCGCCGTCGGCTTTTCGGCCCACGGCTGCAACACGTCCCTCAAACGCCTCTTCGCATTCAATTAATCATGGAACGATGAACAATGGTTCGAGAACCAAAGGCGATCTTAGCCGGTTGATGGGCAATCGTCCAGGTAACAACGGAGGCAATCAGATAACCGGCAACCGCTCTGGCAATAATGGTGGTAATCCGGGAAATCTCTTTGGAGGCAATGGGAATCAAACACCTGGCAACCGCCCTGGCAATAACGGGGTTAATCCGGGCAATCCCCTTGGAGGCAATGGGAACCAAACAACCGGCAACCGTCCGAGCAATAATCCGGCTCCCGTAGTGGGTAATCGGCCTGTGACAGGAGTTCGTCCTGGCAGCAATTATCGGCCTCCATTCGTTCAGCACGCTCCGATTCACATTCATCGACCGGTAGTCAGCACGCCTTGGCGTAGGCCTGTTCCGCCAGCTGCATGGCGCCCGCGCGTTGGGGCGCCGTCGATATCGGCGATTTTCGGAATTAATTTTGGCGCGGCCTTGAATGTCTCGTTGAATTTCCTACTTGGTAATGGTTACACTGTTTCCAGCTATGGCGGCAATGCGGTGTATCTAAGTGACGTGGATCAATATAACTATTATTGGCCCGAGGCGACGATGTATTACGGAAGCAATGGACTGGAACGAACTGAATTTTTCTTCTCGACAAGCTATCCCGACACAGTCCGTTACAACAGCCTTTACAATACTTTTACCGCTACCTACGGCGCCCCCGTCGATGTTAGCAACGTGGCGTCATCTCTCTCGGCCACATGGTTTGCTCCTAATAAAGGTTATATAAAACTGCAGTACACTCCACAGTATTCTTCAGGGCAGTTACGGTTTTATACTACCGTTACCACCGGCCTTTAGAAATATCTTATCCGCAAGAGTGGGGTCGGCATCCTTAATAGGAGGGATGCCAGCTCCCTCATCGCTTTCTAACAGCAGTCTGTCATGCGGAATCATGGCAATGGTTTCGGGATTGTAATTTTTTCCTATGGATATGTAGAAGCCGTGACGCAACAGCTCAGCTGCAAGCTGGGGTTTGCCTCTGAAGCCGTGAATAATCCATGGCTGCGTCGGTTTAACCGTTTTCTTTAATGCGATTATTTCAGGAAATGCTTTTACGATGTGTAGAATCACGGGTAGCTGACGCTCTTCTGATATTTTAATCCATTTCATCAGTTCCGCTGTCTGAATGTCGATGGACGGTCCGCGTAACTTATCAAGCCCTACTTCACCCACCGCAATGATGCGTGATGATTCGGGCAGAGTAAGCGGTCGGTCGGGTGAGTCGGCATACCATGGGTGTGTTCCTGCGGAATAAAACAGTTGCGGATTTATCGGCATACCGGGATGCCAGTTTATTATGGCTCCCTGTCGATGCTGGTCGTGAGTATGGGAATCGGTTATTGTCATCATGGCACCGGGTCATATCCGCTGCCTCCCCATGGATGACAGCGCATTATGCGTTTTATGGCGATCCAACCTCCTTTTATCATACCGTGTTTGGCGAGCGCTTCTATGGCATATTGGCTGCAGGTGGGTGTATAACGGCAAGCCGGAGGAAAGTGTGGAGAGATGGCGGCTTGATAGAATCGGATTATCCACACCAATGATTTAGCCGGGATTTGTGACAGCTTCATCGCATGGCGTATATTGGAGTTGGATTTTCGCGAGTAGTTTTCTCATCGCCGTCTCTATGCGGGAATAGGATTCAAGATGGGAGGATGCATAGATGAACGCTATGTCTAACGGCTTTTCTGCGAGGATAGGTGCCGTGCCGCGGTTGAGCCGATATGCTTCTCTGATGCGGCGACGCATCATCACACGGTCGACGGCGTGGCGCAGCCTCTTTTTGGGGACTGAAATCAAAAATTGCGCGGCGGCTCCTCGGGCATTGTTTTCACGCCACACCATTCTTATCGGGTAGGCGAGAAAAGCGCACGCCTCTTCGCGTGATGCGAAGAGGCGGTCTATAGCTGTCACTGAGCATAGCTTTTCTCTTTTATAGAGACGAAGCGTATCCACTGGATTAATTGTTTTTAGCGTCTTCTTTGAGGAACATATCGAGCGCTGCTGTCATTGAGGGAGCTGCTACCGAAGGAGCTTCCATATCCAGACGCAGACCGGCGTCACGAACCGCCTTGGCGGTGGTGGCTCCGAAGCATCCGATGCGGATGTTGTCTTGATGGAAATCGGGGAAATTTTTTAGCAGCGAATCGATACCCGACGGGCTGAAGAAGAGTAGCATGTCGTAGTCGAATGCTTCATCGGGACCGAAATCGTTGCTGACGGTGCGATACATCACCGCGCGGGTGTATTTGATTCCGTTTCGGTCGAGCACGTTTGCGTCGTCCTTGTGAACGTCGCTCACCACATAGAGATAGTTCTCTTTGTTGTGCTTCTGAAGATAGGGGAGCAGGTCATCGAGCTTTCCGGTGTTGACGTAGAATATCTTACGCTTGCGGTAAATGATGTATTTCTGCAAATAGTTGGCTATGGATTCCGTAGTGCAAAAATACTTCATCGTATCGGGTACGGAATAGCGCATCTCTTCGCAAAGGCGGAAGAAATGGTCGACGGCTGTGCGCGCTGTGAATATTACAGCAGTGAAGTCGGCTATGTTTATACGAGACTGCCGGAATTCTTTGGCGCTTAAACCCTCCACTTTTATGAACGGGCGGAAGTTGATTTCCACGCCGTATTTCTCGGCTATTTCGTAGTAGGGCGATTTGTCTGATGTCGGCTTTGGTTGTGAAACAAGCACTTTTTTTACTTTCACTCTAACTATGTTTTATTTGTGTAGGTTAGCAAATGATGTTACGATACAATGAGAAAATGGCTTGATAAACAATTATCAGCGGTGTAATTCCCACGGCGCAAAGTTACAAAATAAAAATAGAGTAATGATGAAATTCCGTTATAAAAAATCTAAAACCAACACTATAGGGTGCTCGCTGGGGTGTCGTGATTGATAGCGATGGAGCCTTTTCATTCGTCCGACGGCGAGATTTTCAGCTCTACCGGCTCGGAGTCTCTGACAAATATGAGCCTTTCGGCGAGCACCCGCTGCGACAGGCGGTCGATCAAGGCTATGTTCACCACGCCGGGATGGAGGTCGGCTACCGAGACGCTTATAGGCGATTGGTCGGCAAGGTCCTTTACTATCAGGTTTCCGGAGCCATACAGTGCCAGCGCCGCGCGGCTGATGTCGAAGCCCGGGGTGGAGTAGGGCTGTATCAGCACCGAGCCCTTGTGTTGATTCACTGACAGCGCCACCCCCTCGGCTTGCGCTTTCGGGAGCTTCGCGCGGCATGAGAGTCCGTCGGCGCTGAATGCTTCAAGCCACAGCTCTTCGTCAGGGTCGGCGTTCACTGATATGTAGCCCATGCCGAGATGCCGCGATGCGCTTTCCGTGAGCACGTCGCCGTCGGCGTTGACCAGTCTCACCTCCACGTCAACTCCCAGTCCGTCGTCGCCCACCGCCTTGTAGGCAACTCGCTGCGGGTGGCGCGCGATGAGGTTGCCACCTTCGGGCATCACGTCGAGCGCGATCGAGTTTATCATTCTCGGCTCTTGGCTGGCTGTGACGGTGTCGGTGGTGTTCACGACTTTAATCCGCTTTTTGAAAAACATGTCTTCGTCGAAATTCTGCATCCAGCGGGTGTAAGCCGCCAGGGTGTATGAGCCGCTTTTCAAGCGCGATGATAGCGGCAATGCGTTGGCAAACACTCCGTCGCTGTCGGCTTTTATCTTTATGCGGCTTATGAGGGTGTCGGCAGCGTTGTCGAGCAGTTCGATATAGACGAATTTCGACAAGTCGCTGAGCCTGTTGGTGGCGGCGTCGGCTATATATGCGCGAAACCACACGGTGTCGCCCGCTGCATAGTGCGACCTGTCGGTGTGGACGTAGATTTTTTCCTGTGGAGCTTCGGTATAGCGGTTCAGGATTCGCGAGGCTATGCTGTCGGCTGTCAGCGGCTCCTGCGCTGCGGCTCCCATCGCCCACATCGCTGCGGTTAATAGTGATATGAATGTCCTCAACATAAGTTTGACTTGTTTAATTGATTTATGATTCGTGTTTATTTCTAATCTTTTACCACCAAATTTGAATGCCATTTTCATACGTGAAAATCCGTTCTTCAGTTCCTTCTGTAAGATTTTTTATTAAGAAAATTGCATTCGTTGGAACATTGTCGTACTCGATATAATCATCTGTCGATATTTTTTCACCTAAAGAAATCCAATTATTGTCGAAATAGAATAGCTCATATCGATGTCCCGGTTTGATTCTATTTTCATCGTTGCGCATAATAATTTCTAACTCCTTGATATTACGGTGGTGTTTTAAATCAATACCAATCCAAAACGGGAATAGCTTAAAAAATGTAGTTTTCTCATCGTCATCTTGAAGCGATTTTACGACTAAGGAGTCTCCCGTCAATCCTTCGCCAATTGCAAATAGGCTGTATTCTGATGGTAGAATTTTCTCTCCTTGCGTATTTTTTAACTTTATTTCCGCAAGTGTGGGGTAGCGATTTTTTGCCGGAAAAATACGTAAGTACCGTTTGAGCCGTGTTGTATCTATTTCTATATGGCTTACTTCATAGGGCATTCGGGTCCACTCATATAGGCATTCGCTATTGATGAAACCGGGAGTGGATGAAGTCTCAATAGTGGTGCCGATTAGTTCCCCCCAGCGATTAATCCATCTGCTGCTAAATATATATTTGCGATAGATTTTTATGTCCTGTCGGTTTATTGTGTCGGGATGTAGTCGGTGTTTTTTTTCCGTGCTGTAAATAATATGGGGGTCGGAGCGTGGAATAAGCACGCCGCTAACATATTCTCCAATTAACACTACGCTTTCATTGATCAGCGGACCGATTTCAACTTGGTTGGATGAGATGATTTTTGCTTTTCCCACAGGATACCATCCTGCATTATAACAGTATGTGCAAGTATATAAGGCGTTGCTTGTCGGGTTCTGTATCTCAATTGTGGAATTTTTTGAGACTGCGGGATACGCAGATGTCACATCATGGACTGTAATGTCTTTGAATGTTGGCGGAGTAGAAAGCCAATCAACGTCAATATCTTCTTCTCTGGCGCTGAAAGACCGGCGAAGAATTTTAGCGGCTTTTTTCAAACTATCGACCGAGTAATGGTAATCTTCCGGAATCGGGTAATTCACAGGCTCATACGCAGTGTCTATATGAAAATCATTTTTATTATGGGATGGAAGCACCACATTGTCGTTATTCTCCACCAACGCCACCCACATGTGAGCGTTTTTTCCATAATTGGACCATACCGGAGTGTAATCTAATGAAACTGAAAGTCCTAAGGCTCTCATTATATATATCATGTGGTATGCGCGTTCTTTGCACAAACCGCCGTCAGCCAAATCTAATAATATCGCATCTTGTTCATAAGGATAATCGAATTTCGGTCCTTTATACCGACTGTCTACGTATTCATAAATTTTGAAAAAGGCTTCTTTCTGAGTCGATATTCCCTCAACTAAAAAGCCATATTTATCTTTTAGATAAGTTCGCCACTCAACAATTGGCTCATTCCCGATTTTGTAAGGGAGCACGTATTCACAGAAATGGGAGAAGTCGACCTCGTCTTTCCAGGGACAATTTATCCATGTGTCATAGGCTTCCGCGACATTTTTAATCAGATAATCTGCGCTTACTTTTGTTAAGTCCGGATGAGGCTTCGGCTCTTTTATACGGGAAAGGAAATCCCATTCTATCTTTTTGAAATCAAAATCTTCTGTCGTTCTGATGAGTTTGCAAAGTTCCATGTTCTCATTCCCGTCATAGGAGTTGTGATTTATCATGCGCTCGACCAGAAAGCGTAGAGCGTTGCGTTCTTCTGATTCCTCGGAAAAATAGTCCAAAGCCTTTTGGATTTCGCTCTCATTCTCCGCAGCGATCTCAAGGCTTGCCTTGATTGAGTAAGCCAGTGGTTTATTGCAGCCCGCTAATAGAAGTATCGGTATTATTAAGTAAAATGGAATTTTCATAGATCGTCGGTTGATTTTAGATAGGTGTGAGCTTCGGCTTTAATGACCTTTATGAGATGAGAATTTATTTTAACCGGTTTGTCTACAATGTATTTAGCGGTTAAGTGTAAATTTGTGGTATCACCCAAAGCATGATATGTTTTAAGTAGTCCTTGAAGAGGGCTGAATTTGGACGGGCACATAAAGTTGGCGTCTTTATAGGCTATAACCGCATTGCGGTATTCTCCGCAGGAATAAAGATTATCGGCTCTAAGAAGTGCTGAGTTATAGTCGGTAACGTAGGAATTATAGCGCTTTAGGGTGTTGTTGCTCTCTTCAAATTCACAATTCAAATGCTGTACAGCGGCAAGATTGTAGAGAAAGAATGGATTTCCCGTCCAGTTCTTTTCTAATTCGGAATATGCATTGAGCGAACTGTCAATTTGATTGGTTTCAAGAAGATTGTTGAAAGCCTTCCCCCATTTATATTCGAAATAAACGTGTCGGCTATTCGCAAACAGGGCGTATATACATAATGAAATTGATGCAAGTGTCGGTAAATGGGTCAATGGGAAGTAGAAGGTATGAGCTTTTGTATAAATGATTTGGGATAGGCATAACCCTGTAAAAAAACATACAAACGCATAGCGGAAACTGTATGTAAAGAATGATTGTATGATAATTACGATGAGACATATTGACCACACGGTTATATGCTGACGGCATTTATACAGGAAAGATGAAATTACGCCGAGTAGTGCGAATATGCCGACTATTCCCGTGTTTATAGCAAGTGCGATATATTCGTTGAGTGGGTGCATGACATTCCCCGCAAGTATGGCTAAGTCGCTATTAGGATTAGTCTGGAAAAACTCGCATTGCCATTTCATATAATTTGAAGAAAATCCAAATATTCCACTGCCCAATAACCAATTTTTAATAATCAAATCCTTACAACCCCATATTATGAGTGAACGTCCTAATGAAGACTCGAATTTGACTACAAATAACGCCACAATGGCGGCAACAAATAATAAGTGATGGAAAATATTGAATTTATATCGTTTTCGCAGGTGGATATATCCTATGGCAAGTAGGGCGACAATCCCGCTACGGGAAGCGATAAGGACCGTAAAAATGACTGTTGACAGTAGTATTATCAATGTTGTGATTTTTTTTGTCCTAAGATATCCATCCCAAAGGAATACGGATGAAATCGTAAAAACAGAGATAGTCCTGACGGATTTTCGAAACTCCCGGTTATTCTAAAATAAGCGCCCGAGTTGAGAAAGCCCATCCATTGTGAAACGCAGATAATTATTTGTATGACACAGGAAAACTCCATTATCTTGACTAAATCACCTACATGGAACGCATTATTGCTCAATGAGCATACTAAAGCAATCCATGCTATAAGGTAGGGAGCGATGAGCGATATGTGTGATTGATTCCTGAGCGCTATAATGGCAATTAAAAATAGCGTTGCGCAAAATAGAGTGGAACAATGAATTTTAAGACCGCGATTTTGTATAATTGAAAATATGAATAAACCGATACTAAACCAAATGAACAGGGTATTGCGCAAAAAGTGATCGCCATCCACAAATATCATTGACGGAATAAATGCAATGCTGAGGATGAAAAGGTATATTATAGTTTTATATGCGCGATACCCGTCGTTATAAATCATTCTCGTTAGGATTGATGACAAAAGCATTTATTGTGAAAAAGTGTATCACTGAATCCGTATTGGCGTGAAGCGTTACAATATGTTCGACTTCTCCGTCCTTTCGTGCGGTATTTATGGAGAAATGTACCGTGGCGGAATCATTCTTTGCGATTTCTCTTTTGCTGATTTCTACTTTGACGCAATTGCAATCGGGGTATATATCATTAATAAATAAAGTTTTGCCTCCTTTATTATAGACGGTTACGTTGCCATCTATAATGTTCCCCTCGTAAACCTGTCCTAAATCACAGGTATATTT
This sequence comes from uncultured Muribaculum sp., assembly GCA_964512855.1. GTDB lineage: Bacteria > Bacteroidota > Bacteroidia > Bacteroidales > Muribaculaceae > Muribaculum. The sequence continues at coordinate 8,760 of CAZELD010000014.1, read as the reverse complement.
GGATAGAATCAGATTGGGTGCTTTTTCTTTGCATGCGGACAGGGTTACGGCGAGTAGTAAGAATGTCAATATAGCTTTAATTTTCATGGCAGTTGGATTTTTTTTGTGACATCAATGATTTTTCCATCGGGGGCGATTCCTTGGATTGTGATATTGATGAGTTGTCCCGGTTTTGTCCCCTCTAACTTTATGGGAGTGTCGCCGTTGGAATTCAGTTGCAGTTTCGGATTCCAGTAGAGTGTGGCTCGGTAAGGTGGAGGGGCGTCGTCGGGACCGGTATATTTAGGAACGTAGAATTCCACCGGGGGTTGATAACCGAGCGGGGTGATGTTTTCCATCGATATCAGCGGCGTTCTTCCTCTTTCGTTGCCATATTTTGTGGTGATGAGCAGTACGCCTGTGTAGATGGATGTTTGGGTGTAGGAGGCGATGCGAGCGTCACCGGGGCGGAAATATTCGATGGAGTTGACATTTTGAGGATTAAGGGAAAACATTTCCTCCTGGTCGCTAAGAAAACCGTCGATAAAAACAGCCGTAGCCACAAAACCGCCATTAAAGTATTCTCCGGCTATCGGTTGGGGCGTACCTGTGCTTTGGGAAAGCATTACTTTTACTGTTAAGCTGCGAAGCATAGATTCCATGGTGGGGAAGTGGCTTATTTTCTCGTCGCCGCTTTGATAGCCTCTAAATGGCTCGAAGTTGCCGCGGTTGCTCCATTTCTTGGGCTTGCGCGCTGTGACGGTAACCTCGTCGAGTTCCTGGAGGTCGAGCAGCGAGGGGGCCTTGAGGGTTTTGCGTGCCGACTCGGCGAACGACCGCTCCGTGCTGTCGTTGTAGGCGATGCCGGGCTCGGGCAGCGTTGCAACTTTCGGCATCACCGGTTCGTCGATGTGGAGAGTTACGTTGGTTGCCTCCCCGTTTTTGTTCAGGGCTTCAAGCGTGAAAGGGGTGCCGGCAGTGAAGTCGAGTCCCGAAATCACAAACTGGCTGCTGTCGCCAAGCTGGAAGCGGTTCATCTCCATGGTGTTGGGTGAAAACAGTGCTATCTGCATCCCTTTGGGGCGGCGTTTGAACAGCCCTTCGATGCTTCCGCTGATGGATTGAGACTGCTCGACGGGAAATTGGAATTGCGGGGCTGAGCCGCCGATTATGTCGGCGCACTCGTATCTTCGCCATCCTTGGGTCATCATCAGCAGGTCAAGATGGCTGTCGGTTCTTGCGTCGGCGTTTTCAAAGTAGTGACCGGGGTCTTCGATATAGCCCTTCAATTCGGAGTTGAGCAAAATCTCGCTCCCTATTGTCGCTGCATTATTGCCGGGCAAAAGTCCGTCGGTTGCCGAAAGCGAAACTATAGCTGAGTCGGCAATGACGTTGCCGGGCACGGATATGGCGATGCTCCTGTTCCCGCCGTTGTTTATTGGCGCTGCTGCCGTCATGGAGATTGAAAGATTGAGAAGCAACAAGATTGTGAGGGTAATAGAGTTCTTCATGCTATGATCGATTTCATGGTGGCGACCGCCATTGTTCCGCGCGCGCCCCAATTGTTAGAAAACGATATTGCGATAGAGCAAGAAGATGGCGTGATAGGCTATGATTAGTGGAACAATCTCCACGCTGCAAAGATAGAAAATAAAATATAACAGTGATGAAAAGTCGTGATAAAAAATTCTAAAGCCCTTAGAAAAGAATAAAATACGAGCCAAAATATACAAAAAACCGCTTAATGGTAGCAAATAGTCAGTTGTGGCCGGATAGAAAAGCACGGCGAGCGCCGGAAGTATCAATGTCCACCCCAACAGTACTTGGGAGGCGTTGAATCCTCTGATCCATAGGCGCGAACTGATCTTGTCGGAGAAAACATATCCGATGAGGCGATATATGCATAATTGAGCCACATAGTATATTATTGTCAGTCCTATAAGCAGTCCGATTGCGATTGGAATCATTGCTCCGGATATGTTAAGGCCTATTTGTCGTAATAGAGGCAGGAGCAACAACGCTTCACACACGCAGAGTTGCAAAATGAATACATCGGTCACTCTGACTTCGTTGAGCGTGCGTTCGTTGAACGCATTTGGCCGGCGACGGCTGCTCATAAGATCGTCAGTAAGTTTGGAGAAGAATCTCGGACATTCCCTGATATTGAAAATCACAATCAATATCATCGCCATTATAATGCATAGAAGCACTGAGTTGGTTCCGAGCAAATCGGGCCGCACGTCGCCGGGTAGGCCGAGAGTGAATGCCTCAACAGAGTCGCTGAAGCCCGGCAACTCTATCTCGTAGGGCGCGTCGTATGGATGACAATATGCAGGAATACCAAGGTTCATTAATATTTTTCCAAAATGGTTAATTGTTGGCGCTCTGTCGCTTTCCGGAGCGCTTCTTCCGGAGTTGTGGCTACACTCCATAATCCTCGGCCACGCATGAAGTGGCGGTCGCAGGCTGTCTGAAGATGCTCCAACAGCAAGTCATAGAAGCCGTTGATGTTGGCTATTACCACGCTTCCGGTGTATAAGCCAAGCTGTCGCCATGTAATTATCTCAAATAGCTCATCCATAGTCCCGACACCTCCGGGGAGGGCGATCGCCCCCACCGCCATCTCGGCGATTGCCGACTTGCGTTCATGCATAGTCTCAGTTATCATGCGAGTGGAAAGAGCCTTGTGATCCCATCCGTTCTCGACCATGAAGCGAGGCAATACCCCTATCACTTCGCCTCCTGCGGCTATAGCTCCTTCGGTTGTGGCGCCCATAAGCCCGGCTCTTCCTCCGCCGTTTATCACCGGATAGCCGGCTTTGGCGATGAGCGCGCCGAGTTCTCGTGCGAAGTCGAAATATACTTGGTCTATGTCGGGCGCTGACGCGCAATAGACGGCTATTCCTTTTTTCTCCATCGCCATAATTTAGCTATCGACCTCCATTAGGCGTGCAAGATACTTGCCGATTATGTCAAATTCGAGATTCACCTTCGTGCCTTCACTGATATGACAGAAATTGGTGTGCTCAAATGTGTAAGGAATGATTGCGACTCGGAAGGAATCAATTGTCGAATCGCATACGGTCAAACTTACGCCATTGACAGTAACCGATCCTTTCTCAACAGTAACATAGCCACGTTTCGCCATCTCCTTGTCGACAGAATAGCGGAACCTGAAATAGGTGCTTCCATCCACCTTCTCCACTTGGTCGCAGATGGCGGTGCAGTCCACATGGCCCTGTACGATATGCCCGTCAAGACGACCGTTCATCACCATGCTTCGTTCTACATTCACCATGTCGCTCTCTTTCAGAAGGCCGAGATTGCTTCGGTCGAGAGTTTCCTGTATGGCTGTGACGGTGTACGTTCCATCGCCGGGTAAGGCGACTACGGTCAGGCACACACCATTGTGCGATATTGACTGGTCGATTTTCAATTCATCGACAAATGAGCATGACAATGTCAAGTGCACATTACCACCGTCTCTCTTCACTGCGACAACCTTAGCAGCCTCTTCAACTATTCCGGAAAACATAATAGTCTATTTTGATTTATACTGCAAAAATACAACAAAAAAACGAGATTCCGAAAAAGCATTACTTGCCGCCGCTGGTTTTTGAGATTTCGCTTCGATATTCCATGATTTTGACATGGTGTAGGTAATCATGTGCCTTTAAGTTTCTTCTGCTCGGCATCGAATGCTTCGAGAAAGTGGATCTCGACAGGCGAAAGCTGATACTGTGTACGCTCACGGAAGCGGTCATATTCTGTGCCGGCTTTGAGCTTCGCCACCTCGGCTGACACAGTTCCGGCATGAGTCAGAAGTTTTTGCCCGAAAGCGTCAGTAAATCATTGAGTTTCGCCCTTTATCATATACTCCTTCAACACCTGTGTAGCCCACTGGCGGAATTGCACGCCACGATGTGAGTTGACCCTGTGCCCGACGCTGATAATCATGTCGAGATTGTAGTATGCGATGTTGCGTTCAACCTTTCGCTGCCCTTCATTCTGAACTGTTGCAAAAAATGCAACAGTTCGATTTTGCTCTAATTCACCACTTTCATAGATATTCTTGATGTGCCTTGAAATGGTAGATTTGTTACGTTGAAACAACTCCGCCATTTGGTCGGCAGACAGCCACACAGTCTCATTAGCGAGACGAACCTCAATCTTCGTCTCGCCTCCCTGCGTTTGGTATAATATGATCTGACCGTTATCCATTAAATTTATTTATCTTGAGCTTTAGAGATTTCCTCTGATTATAGCCGCACAAAAAGCATTTTACACAAATATAATTAACGTGAATTCTTATATCGAACTCACGTTAATTATTGTTGATCCTTGACTCCTTTTCCCAGAATGGGTTTAAACTCTTTAAGATTTACAGAGTATTCGATTTTAGATGTGTTAATAAGGGAATATAAAAGATATTTTGTATCCGCCTTATGGCGAGAACTGCGAGTGGGGTAACCATATGCGTTAAGTTCAGGCTTAACCACAACGTCTGCCGTAGTTACCTTATAGCAGCCAATGACGGTATTCCTATGCCGTATAATTATATACGTAACATTTATTAACTCCGGATGCTCATTTATGTCACTTTCAGAAATTGGATAACAATATTTTGAGGATTGCTTAATCCAATCTATAATTCCTTTTCGGCATGTACCAATAAGTACGTACCCATTTTTTTGCTTAGAGATGTATACTGTTTCTGGCTCAAAAAGGGAAAGCTGCACCCAATTTCCATTAGTGAATTCATATGAGGTTGATTCTATTGTCTTAATGTCCGCTTGTATTGGCCGATTGGCAGTAGCAGCTAAAGCGTTAGCGATATGCCACATTAAAACGGGAGGCACTGCATTGCCGATGGCTTTGAGTTGTTTGGCTTCTGAAACAGAATCCCAAAGGAAAGATTCCGGGAATGATTGAATTCGAGCACATTCGTTGCTTGAGAATCGGCGGTATCGTCCGTTTATAAACAGAACTGGGTCAGTAGAGTTAAGACTGACCTTGGCTAAATGGGAACTTATGGTATTGCACGGTTCATCCAAAGATTGGGCTCGGCCTTTATTCATTTTGTCGCGCACAAGCATCATGCCTGCAACGGCCTTTTCACTGAAGAAAAGTCGTTCATTATAGTTGTCCGATTCGTTAATAACGTGACTTAGCGGAACTTTGTTAAATTGGGTAGTCGGTTTCGGAAAAGAGAAATGTGCATAATCATGGTATTCTCTAAACCCGACAATAATAACACGCTCCCTCTTTTGTGGAACACCAAACTCAGAGGCATTGAAAAGCTTGAACTTGATATGGTAGCCAGCCTTTTCAAATTCCTGGATAATCATAGGGAAAGCTTTGCCTTTATTTGCAGACAATAAACCTTTAACATTTTCTGCTATAAGAAAACGTGGTTGCTTTTCTTTGAGTATCTTAACCATTTCAAAAAACAGCATACCTCTTTCGTCTTTGTAGCCAAGACGTGGTGGATTTTGTGCAGAAATAGAGAAAGACTGACACGGAAATCCACCTATGAGTACCTCAAAATCGGGCAGTTTAGAAATTTCTAAACTGCGGACATCCAAAACTTCGCAGCTATGCTGAAAGTTTTGATTATAGATTTTGGTACAATAAGGGTCGTTATCTATTGCCATGACAATGTCAAAATCAAGCATCGGATACTTCTGACCAAGATAGTCAAAATCTCCGAGCAGACCCAAATCCATTCCGCCACACCCACAAAATAGTGATAATACTTTTAATCTTGCCATACTAAGATTGGTTCCGGGTTAAATTGCGAGGCGTCGAATGACACTTCCATGCCATTACGTGGAATTGCCTCTATAATATCGTTTTTATAGAGTGAAACTGGGTTGCGTAAAATATAAAGCGTCTTATCTTTTGCGCTAAGCATTAAACGATAAACGCAATAATGCTCGCGAGTGGTATTGGCTACATCCCATTCGTTAGGCGACATATGGAAGCCGAAAAGTTTGATTTTCTGTTTGCTAATGGTAGTCTTGACTTCTATATATCTATGATTACGAGTTCCGTCACCTTCGAGACTGTCAATATCATATCCGGGGTGATATGAAGGGCTATCTACAATAGCAATGCGATGAAGCAAATCTTCATAACCGGCGAGTTTTAACCTCATCTTCTCATGAGAGAAGATGATTGACTCTCCGATGTTGCCAATATCTTTAGTCGTGGAGTTCTCATTGTCAAGAATCTCAGAAATGCGTTGATCAACAAGAACAACGACATTGCTGTCCGAGAGAAGGGATGAGACATCAGTTTTGAACTTTTCGGGTTGGAATAGGCTATCTACATAGCTAAACCAATCTGCCTCAACAGGGGAAAGCATAGACGGCTCTAAATCCGCGACACCGTAGAATTGTTCGTAGCCGTCGAAATATGAGGTGTCATTGACAAAAGAAGCAATAGATTTAAGTTCATTGGGTTTCAAAATAAAGTAGCCATCCATTCTACGATCGAGTAACGATGCGTATTCCATATAGTCTAGGACATCTCCAGCGTATCTTACAACGTCGCCTTTAGTCCTTGGATTACCTTTTGAACTATAAAATCTTTTATCTCCCTTGTTGTAGTACTTAAGTTTATTCTTTCTGTTTTCAATGATAAGAGCGGCGACTTCGTAGGGTGAGCGTTTCCCTGTGGTAGCTCTCAAATCATTGAAGATACAGTATGTCGCTTCTTCATTATTGATGCTCATTTCTTTCTCAATATTTTGAGAAGCTAGAATCTTGTTGCCCTCTAACAAAACATTTAATATGAATTGAGCAGGTTTGAAACGAACATTATTGTTAATGAGTTCGATGTTATCAAGATTCTTTATGTGACCACCCGGGAATTGGAACGACAACATAATGAACTTGAAGAATTGCGTCAAGTCCTGATGCTCATTCAGAAAGTAGGCGAGTTTTGAAGTGTGGGTAATATCTGAAATCTTATCCTCAATGTAAAAAGCACATAGAGCGGAAATTTCAGTGCGCCAGTTTTCAATTGTTTTCTGTTTCAAGGCTGCATTTCCTGGGAACAAGCGGATAGCATTATTAAGGCTCTCTTTATAGGAGGAACAATCACCATTCTGTATTTTGCAACATTCGTTAGCAAAATACAGGAGCACATTTTCAATGTCGCTTTTGAAACGCGGTCTTACAAAATGAATCCTTAGAAAATAATCATCTGGGATATTGTAATATTTTGCCATGTCATTAGATTTGTTTTAGGATAGAAAGAGCAAGCGCTTCCCCCATTAGAGGAGGGACGGCATTGCCGATTTGTTTGAGTTGGCTTGTGCGGCTACAATGAAAGATAAAATCATCGGGGAAAGATTGTATTCGGGCACTCTCCCTTGCAGTTGGGATACGATCATAGCTATAATGGAAATGGTGTCTGTGCCCGGTATCAATAGTAAAACTCGGTTTCTCACTATTAAGGCGAGTCCAAGCAATATGAACTTTACGCGTAGACTGCAACTCCTCCGGAAGGTCTTTGTAGTTGCCGCCGTCAGGTACCATTGAAATAATGTCAATGGTCTGTTGATTATGAACGGTAGGTTGATGATTGAATACCGCTTTGGAGTTTTTTCTCATCAAGGATTGATATTCTGATTGAATTTCAATAGGATACTCTCCTCCGTCTGAAATACCGTAATCTGGCAAATCCGACAGAGCCTCTTTTGCTGTTACTTTCGGAGTTTCAAAAGGTTCGGGAAATGAAAAATGATGTCCATCTTTAAAACCTACGAAAATAGCGCGTCTACGATTTTGGGGAACGCCATAATCGGAGGCGGTCAATACTTTGTATTCTACAGTATATCCGAGTCGTGAAAAATCTTCAACAATAGAATCTCGAACAACTCCATTCCCAATGGATAGAATATTAGGGACGTTTTCCATCACAAATGCCTTTGGCTGAAAATGCTCTACAAAAGCGACGAAAGCCTTATACAACTTGTTGCGGTGGTCGTCAACAATCCTTTTTCCTGCCACAGAAAAGCCTTGACATGGAGGTCCACCAATAATAACGTCTATGGTCTTTCCCTCTAAAAGCGGTTCGGTGTCTTTAGGGGTGGTTATTGACAAATCTGCGTTGAGGGTGTTGCTGCCTTTATGATTATGAGAAAAGGTAACAAGTGCGTCTTTCCACACATCTATTCCAAGCAGCACATTAAAACCAGCCCTTTCAAAACCGAGAGAGAAACCTCCGCAACCACAGAAAAGGTCAATTATGTTGTATTTCTTTGCTTTCATCTAAAAACAAAGACCGTCCATATAGGCAGACTGGTGACCAAGCCATTTCGCTACTACGAGGAAGATCCTTAATATGTTGAATATTAGTGTTACTTACATTGACTCTTTGCCTGAGCAAAGCGACTTTCGGTCGAGATGGTCTGTTTGTCTGCGCAAGCGCGTGTTAGATTACAAAGATACTAATTTTAGGGACACGTACAAATCCCTGTGTTGAAAAATTTATGAATAGAGGAGCTTGACGTACTTTTTGCAAGGTTCAATTCGTTATATGAGTATGCAACCAGATCCAATCATATCCCTACTGCTTTCACATTTGCTGCCCAAGGTAGTCAGTGAGAACTTTGAGTTAGTCAATATCACAGATGAGCCGATGGAAGGTTCCCCGGTGGTGCATCTTCATCTTGAAGAGAAAAACACTCCTCCCGATGGTTATCCGGAGGCTCTCCCCAATGGCTTCAGACATCAGTTGCTGAACATGAAAACGGTCGTTTACGAGTTTTGC
>CAZELD010000013.1:0-41579 GCA_964512855.1 uncultured Muribaculum sp. | reverse complement strand
ACGACCCTCTGATTAACAGTCAGATGCTCTAACCGACTGAGCTATTGAAGCAATTTTTCTATATCTGTCTCCACTTTTATGCGCTTCAAGATGGACTTGAACCAACGACCCTCTGATTAACAGTCAGATGCTCTAACCGACTGAGCTATTGAAGCAATTAGTGTTAGCAAAAACGGCTCTCCGTAATTGCGTTGCAAAATTAGTGTCAATTTTTGAATTATGCAACTTCTTTGCGAAAAAACTTAGGGGGAATTTTATTTTTTTCGAGCGATTATGAAATCAAACATTTCCATGAATATCTTTTTCTCCGGAGAATCGGGAAGGCGCTCCATTATCAATGCGGCTTTGCTGCGCAGAGTTTCCATATATTTGTAGGCGTAATCAATGCCTCCTGCATCCTTGGCGAATTGAATCAGAGTGGCGATTGAATCAGAATCAAGGTGGTCGCTGTTTATGAGTTCAGCCATTTCTGTTCGGCGTGGAACGTCATCACGTGATAGAGCGTACAGAAGTGGAAGCGTGACTTTCCCTTCACGCAGATCATTTCCTGTTGGCTTGCCGATCTCTTCCGAACTGAAATAATCAAAAATGTCGTCGCGTATTTGAAAGCATAGGCCGAATAGGTGGGCGAAATCCACGAGAAGGTTTATCCCGTCCTCAGGAGCGTTTACCGAATATGCGCCGATTTTCACACACGCTTTAAAGAGCGAGGCGGTTTTTTGTGAAATTATTTCAATGTAGGCGTCCTCGTCAAAATTGTGGCTTCGCGCTTTCTCAATCTGATTTATCTCTCCCAATGATAATGTGCGCCCTATATCCGAAATTGACTCTACAATGCGTATGTCGGCCGTTTTTACGGCATGGCGTAGAGCTGATGCGACAAAATAGTCGCCTATCAGCACCGCAATACGATTATCCCACACGGAATTTATCGTAGGAATACCCCGGCGTATGTCGGAATCGTCGACTACATCATCGTGGATCAGCGATGCGTTGTGAAGCATTTCAATGGCAGCGGCTCCTGAAATCGTGTTGGCGTTTTCTTTGCCAAACAATTTCGCGCTCAGGATGACCAAAATAGGGCGTATTTGTTTCCCTTTAGTCTTCAAGTATGTTTCGATAATCCCGTTCATTAGTTCGTTTGATGTTATCAAACTCGAGCTGATGGATTCGTTAAGCAATTTTAGCTCCGGGGCTATGGAGCGCTGTATGTCATTAAAAATCGTCATGCTTTGAATTATGGTGCAAAATTAGTAAAAGTTATAATTTATATCTAAATTTATGCTTTGAATTTAAGGAATGTCCCAATAAAAATTTATAATGATGAATGGCAAAGTTCTATTCCTGCTTGACGCATACGCTTTAATCTATCGTGCATACTATGCTTTGATACGTGCGCCACGCATGACATCCAAGGGGTTTAACACTTCGGCGATATTCGGATTTGTGAACACTCTCGACGAGCTTTTAAAGAAGCAGAATCCTTCCCATATTGCTGTGTGCTTTGACCCGGCAGGGCCGACTTTCCGCCATGAAGCATATCCCGAATATAAAGCCCAGCGTGATAAGCAGCCGGAAGATATAACATTGTCAATCCCATATATAAAGGATATAATTCGAGCTAACGGAATTCCAATTGTGGAGGTTCCCGGATATGAGGCGGATGATGTGATCGGTACGATTGCCGGGATGGCCTCCAAAGAGGATTTTGTGACCTACATGATGACCCCTGACAAGGACTATGGTCAGCTCGTCACCGATTCTGTGTTCATGTATAAGCCGTCGATTAGAGGAAATGAGGCTGAGATTCGCGGTCCTAAAGAGGTGTGTGAACGCTACGGAATCAGTTCGCCGCGGCAGATGATCGACTTGCTTGCGCTGGAGGGAGATGCGATCGATAATATTCCGGGGTGTACCGGAGTGGGTGAGAAAACAGCCATTAAATTGATTTCGGAATGGGGCGACGTCGAAAATTTACTTGCCAATGCCGATAAATTGAAAGGCGCGCTTAAGGCAAAGGTTGTTGATAATGCGGAGCAGATACGGTTTTCAAAATATCTTGCCACAATATGCACCGATGCTCCGATCGACATAAATATTTCCGACCTCAATAAGCAGAAACCCGACATCGAGAAATTGAGCAAAATATATACCGAGCTTGAGTTCCGCACATTTTTAAAACGGTTAAATCAGAACGATACCCATGTTGAGAAGAAAATTGAGGTGGGTGGAATGGGTTCTTTGTTTGATGAATTGCCGCCAATGGATGCGCGAAAGAAAACAATTGCCGATTTCAGCGCTGACTATAAAAAAATCGAACTCGAAGAACTGCGCGAATTCATCGACTTGGCTGTATCGCGGCGCTATGTGGGGGTGGCTTCCTATGCGACCGGCGCTGAGGACATGACCTCGATATGGCAAGGTTTGGCTATCAGTTGCGAAGGGAGTAAAGCTCGTTATGTGAAAATTCCTCCTGTCGGTGAACGGCGGCAAATGCTGATGGAAACGCTTGCTCCATTGTTCACTGATGAAAATGTGACTATTCTTAGTCATGATGTGAAGCGCGAGATAATCCTGTTGAAAAGGGAGGGCGTGGAGATGTCGGCTCATTATTATGACACTTCGGTGGCTCATTATTTGCTCGAACCTGAAATGAATCACGCTCTGTCGCGTGTGGCTGCCGCATATCTGGACTACAATACTCTCGATTATGAAGCTGACGAAAAGATTCGGAAAAAAGGTGAACCGGTTCCCGCCGATGAGGAGGTGTTGCGTATGTGTGAATCAGCAGATGTAACTCTTAAGCTATACCACAAGTTCGTTCAGCTTATCAAGGATCAGGGGCTTGAGAAATTGATGGATGATATTGAACTGCCGTTGGTGAAAGTTCTTGCCGATATGGAGTGGACTGGCGTGAGGGTGGATATAGGCGTGTTGGCTGAATTGTCCCGTAAATTCACGGAGAAACTTAGAGCTATGGAAAACCGCGCCTATGAACTGGCCGGCGGCAGCTTTAACCTGAGTTCCCCCACACAGGTTGGAGAAGTGCTGTTTGATCGACTGAAACTTGACCCTAATGCGAAAAAAACGAGGCGCGGAGCCTATTCAACTACCGAGGAGGTGCTTGAAAAATATCGTGACGCGCACCCCATAGTTGACCTTATTCTTGAGATAAGAGGATTAAGAAAACTGCTCACAACCTATATCGACGCTTTGCCGCAACTGATAAATCCGCGCACCGGGAAGATACACACCACCTACAATCAAACGGTCACATCTACAGGGCGGATCTCATCGACATCCCCCAACTTGCAGAATATACCGATACGCTCTGAAGAGGGGCGTGAGATACGTCGCGCGTTTATTCCCGATAGCGGTGACCTGTTCATGAGCGCCGATTATTCTCAAATAGAATTGAGGCTTATCGCTGATATAAGCGGGGATAAGGATATGATCGACGCTTTCATCTCGGATGAAGATATACATAGGGCGACTGCGGCGAAGATATACCATGAAAATATCGCAGATGTGACTGATGAGCAGCGCCGACGCGCAAAAACCGCCAACTTCGGCATAATATACGGAATTTCGGCGTTTGGATTGTCGCAACGTCTGCGCATACCTCGTTATGAGGCCAAAGAACTTATTGACGGTTATTTCAATTCCTACCCGCACATAAAGGAATATATAGCGACAGCTATTGAGAAAGCGCGCCGCGATGGCTATGTGTCGACCATGATGGGCCGCAAACGTATGCTTCCCGAAATAAATTCAAGAAATGCGGTGGTGAGAGGATATGCCGAGCGCAATGCCGTGAACGCTCCCATACAAGGCACTGCCGCCGACATCATAAAGCTCGCTATGGTTAATGTCTACCGGGATTTTCAAGCGGAGGGATTGAAGTCAAAGATGATTCTACAGGTGCATGATGAGTTGGTGTTCAACATTGTTCCAAAAGAGATTGAACGTGTCAAGGAAATTGTGACGCGCGACATGATGGATGCTTACAAGGGTAAAGTGCCTTTGATCGTGTCGTCGGGCGTGGGGCTGAATTGGCTCGAAGCCCATTAGCCGCTGAATGTTAATGTCGAAAGAAAAGAGCGTTGACGATCACATCTCGTTAGACCGGTTGGGCGTGTCTATGCCGTAGTTGCGCAACGATTCTTTGAGCGATGTTATCATCATGGCCTTTAATTCCGGTGGATTGACCACTGTTATTTTAGAGCCGTAGGATAACAGCTCCTGTACAAAATCAGGGGTGATTTTGATTTTATAGTAAAATATGGAGTAAGTGTCATGCAACACCTCTGTCTGGGAATGGTGCAATGGCACCGACCGCAGATACTTTGCTTGTCTTGAATCGGTGCGTATCGCCACATTTTTCACATCTCCTTCATCGAAAATAATGCCGTAGCTGTTTCGGATATAATCTTCAGCGTTGAAATCCTCAGGAACTAAAAAGGCGGAGTTTATCAAGGTCACATCGCTCATACGCTCCAGCGCGTATGTCTTCAACGAATTGCTTTTTATGTTGCGGCCGGTTATGTACCATCGTTGCTTGAAGAACTTCAGGAAATAAGGTTCTATCTGATTGCCTCTGCTCGGGTTGATTCTGGAATAGGCGTGGTAGGTGAATGAAACCGGATTATTCTGTTTGAGAGCGTCAACAATGAGAGGCAGGTTCTCATGTGAGGATGGAGCTTCTTCGAGAAAAATCTTATGTCCTATCTCCTGAGTGCCGCTTATGACATCTCCTATAGATGCGGAATTAAGGAGCCAGTTCAGCGCGTTTGTCTGATGTTCGTTCCCGTTTTCGATGTAATATTCATACGTTGCCGGGTTGCACTGGATGGCGATTCCAAAAATAGACTCAATCGAATTGCGGTCATTGTAAAATGTGCGGCGGGCCATGGGGCGCCCGTTGGACAATGATGACCGTTCCCATAGGCGGCTTATCTCTTCACGTGAAATGTTGCCGTAGGATTTAATTGTGTCAATAATCCAAAGATAGCGCGTTAGATTCTCTCTTGCCATGTGGTTAGTGCTGATTGTGGTTTACGTGAAAATAGCATGAGGCCGATGCCGGTGAGCAGCGCGTTAAGCAGCAGTAACTCGAAGCTCATCTCATAGTCGAACGAGCTTTTTAGCCATGATTTCGTTAATAGGCAGATGGCGGGGGCGGCGATGCACACGACAGGAACCCACCGGTCGTTCACTCTACGGCGTGAGAACATTCCGAACGAGAATAGTCCTAGTATGGGGCCGTAAGTATATGATGCGAGCGTGTAAACGGCGCTTATTGCATCCTCTTCGCTGATCATATAGAATATGATGATGACGGCGGCCATAGTCACGGCCATGGCGGTGTGTACCAATTTGCGCATTGATGCAAGTTTCGTTTCCTCTTTCGATGTCCCGTCGAGAATATCAACAGAAAAAGATGTGGTGAGTGAAACCATTGCGGAGCCGGCGGCTGAATACGCCGCTGCGACGAGGCCGATTATGAACAAAATCCCCACTGAAACCGGTAGCGATGGATGCGCGGCGACAAGTCCGAATATTTCATCGCTTTTTTCCGGCATCTCCAGACCGGGAACTTTGTCAATGTATATAATGAGCATTATGCCGAGTATAAGGAAAAGGGCTATGACGAAAAACTGCATAATCCCGCTTGTTATCATGTTTTTCTGGCTCGATAGAGAATCCCGGCAGGCGAGATGGCGTTGCATCATGTCTTGGTCAAGGCCGTTTATTGCGATCGCCATGAAGATTCCGGCAATGAATTGCTTCCAAAAGTAGGTTCCTTTCGACGGATCATCGAAATAGAATATGCGGAATGAATCATGTGTGGTTACTGATTGATATAGGTCTGATAGTGTGAAGTCGAGATTGGATGCTATGAAATATACACATAATCCGGCTGATACGACAAGGCAGAAGCTCTTGAACGCATCAGTCCATATAAGTGATTTCACCCCTCCGCGGAATGTGTATAACCACACCAGCCCTACGGTTACGATCGTGTTCACCCAGAAGGGAATGTTGAGCGGGTCGCACACAAGTGTCTGTAATACGATGCACACAACAAAAAATCGCACTGACGCGCCAAGCATTTTTGATATAAAGAAGAACCATGCCCCCGTGCGGTAAGAGCCGGAGCCGAAACGCTCACCCAGATAGCCGTAGATCGAGATGAGGTTGCGGCGATAGAATAGCGGCACAAGAATGAAGGCTATGGCGGCGTATCCAACAATGAAGCCGAGCACCATTTGCAGATAGCTTAACCCTTTATCGGCTACCATTCCAGGCACGCTTATGAATGTGACACCCGAAATGGCGGCTCCCACAGTGGCTATGGCGACTACAGGCCACGGCGCGCGACGGTTGCCGGTGAAGAAACCTTTGTTGTCAGTGCTTCGTGACGATAACCAGCTTATGCTGATAATTACAGCCACGTATGCGAAAAATGTAATAATGATGATTGCGGGGGTCATTGCAGAGGGTATAGGAGATATGGCGCGCGGCGTGTTTTAAATTCGGCTACTTCATCTTGCCATGTAGCCTTTATTTCATCGGCTGATTTTCCTGCGATAATCATCTTGCGTATCTGCTCGTTTCCTATCAATTTGTCGAAGAAAGAGTTGAAGAATGTCGCTTTGCCCGATGTCATATTATTGTAGGCGTCAATTATGTAACTGAGGTCTACTCCGGCGGCGATAACAGAATCTATGTCGGCTTGCCTCAAATCTACGCCATAGCATAATTTGCCCAATTGTGGCGGGTTTTGCGCTCCTGCCATGCTTTTAGGTGTAAAGGAGAAGCCTCGGTCGCGCATGGCAGGGTGGCCGTAAACCATGAACGGGGCGTCGGTTCCGCGTCCCACGCTTGCCGTAGTGCCTTCAAAATAGCATAGGGAAGGATATAGATATATGGCTCTCATGTCACGAAGATTGGGCGATGGAGCCTGTGGAAGTTCATAGCGTGACGCGTGAGTGTAATTTTCAACGGGTATAACTGTGAGATCGGCTTTATCGCCATTTTTAAGCCATCCCTCGCCGTTTGCCATAGTTGCGATTTCGCCCATTGTCATGCCGTGCAGTACCGGAACCGGGATTCTCCCCACGCCGCTGCGCAGCTTCATGTCAAGCACCGGGCCGTCTACAGTCGTGCCAAGTGGATTGGGCCGGTCAAGCACGGTTATCTTTTTTCCGTTGCGCGCGGCGGCTTCCATGGCTTCAATCATCGTTATGTGATAGGTGTAGAAACGGGTTCCTACGTCTTGAAGATCTACGACAATAGCGTCGATGGAATCCATCACTTCGTTCGGAATGCCTCGTTTGCTGCCGGAATATAATGAAATAACCGGCAAACCTGTGGGTTCGTCTATTCCGCTTTTGACGTGTTGTCCGGCATCGGCGGTTCCTCGGAATCCATGTTCCGGCGACAAGATAGTAGTGACGTTTATGCCGTTTTCGAGCATAAGATCAAGAGTGTGCTTGTCACCCACCATACCGGTATGGTTTGACAGCAAAGCTACCCGTTTGCCTTCGAGCAGTTGTTTGTATTGGTCTATACGAGCCGCTCCCGGACGTATTTCTTTCACGGTGTCGGCCTCGATTTCTACAGTTTCATCGGATGATGTGTTTTGTGATCCGCATGAAGTGGCTTGCGGAGCGGCTGCGAGCAAAAGCGCGATATAGATTATGTGTCGAAAAATATTTGTGTTCATGGTGCAAATATACGGTTTTGTGCGGATATTGAGCGCTATTTAGCACATTTTGACAACATTCTATGCCCTATGCGGCAGTAAAGACATTTTCTGACCTCGCAATATTCACGTCTTAGCTGTATGAGAGCCTGCGATGTCCATGCGTCGGGACATGGTATTCCTCCTGCATTGAACAGCGCTACTATGGTGTTGCTTTCCGGTTTCAGCTCTTGTAGGAGATTAACGGCGCAGGATGTCATCTCACGGTCGTCGATTGATTGCGAATATGCGTGCATGAGCGGAATTGCCACATTAATAGCGAGCAATGAGATTGACGTGCGGCTCAAGGCTGATGTTGAAGGCTTTTCAGTCGCTGTGCCGAACGTGTAATGGTTTGCCCAATAACCGGCAAATTCGATGTTGAATAGTCGAGGGAGGTCATCGGCTGTACGTGTGTCGAGGATCTTTGACATTAGTTTGAACCCGCCGAATAACATTGCCGCCAAAAAAGCTATTCGCCTATGAGGAAAGTTAGGCGGCCTCATTCTTGCCATTTTCCAGCCGAGGGATTGTGGCTTGGCGAGGGCGAATTTGTGAGAAAGGAACTCGTATTCCTGTTTTAATAGTGACGTGTAGGTGTCGGGCGATTTCAAATTGTCAAGAAATCCTGCTTGCCCGAAGAGGAGAGCTTCTATACTCAGCAATGAATCGGAATGTTTGCCGATGAAGTTAAGCGGCAGGCTCATAGCGAGCCGTTCAAAAGGCTCGCTATTGATGCCGAATCCGAGCGCTCTGGCAAGCGCTATGTAGCAAGTTGATTCCCAATCGCCGGAGAAATGCTTAAGGTAATGTTGTATCCGTTCGCTTTTGCGGTACAGCCGTTCGTAGGCGAGCGAATCGATCCAAGAGTGCATATGCAGAGGCTCCATTAGCGGTATTTCGCTTCGGCAAGGGAGATCGCGGTCAGCGAGATTTACAAGCGAATCGTAGCGGGTTCTGAAATTGGGATTGCAATCCATCTTTAATTGAGGTATTATGTTGCCGTCAGAGCGCTTTATAGGCATATCGTCTTTCGCTACGACATGAAGTATCACCGAGTCGTAAGCTGGGTCATTGTGGTGGTTGTGGCGCAACCAGTCGCTTGCTCTTACATGGATTTCGACATCGCCGGCCCACATTTGCCCTCCGATCTTTATTTTCGCATTGAAAAAATCAGGGCCGGAGCCGGTATTTAGTTGACCGGGATCAATAATCCTAATTTCCGCTCCGGCAGCCGTTTTCATCTCTAACGGTTGCCACAGTCGATGTTGCCAGATGTATTGCATTAATTTTTCCATGGGATTGTGTCGAGGATTGATTGGTTGAAGAGAGGATTTTAGGGAGAGGGGATTCTATGTAGATAATGATACAGAAGGGCGATAAATACCGCTCCTCTGTATCATTAAATCGTATTTAGCATGGTCTCATGCAAATAGTTATATGGATAGGCGGCGCAGAGTGTCGACAAGTTCCGGTTTAATCGGTTTGTCGTTCTTTATCGCCTTGCTGAACGGCACGTACACAATTTCATCGTTGCGTGTGCCGATCATTACATTGCGTTGGTCTTCGAGAAGCGCGTCGATGGCTGCTGATCCAAGACGTGACGCAAGGATACGGTCGGATGCGGTTGGAGAACCCCCGCGCTGAAGATGTCCGAGGATTGACACGCGCACGTCATAGCCCGGATATTCGTTTTTCACACGTTCAGCCAATCCCATTGCACCGCCAGTGACGGGGCTTTCTGCGACAAGCACGATCGATGAATTCTTGCTCTTGCGGAATCCATTTTGGATCAGTTCGGCAAGTTGGTCTACTTGTGTTGATATTTCCGGGATTATTGCCGCTTCAGCTCCGGAGGCGATTGCTCCGTTGAGCGCGAGGAATCCTGCGTCACGGCCCATTACTTCTATAAAAAACAGCCGCTCGTGGCTGGTGGCGGTGTCGCGAATTTTATCGACACATTCCATGATGGTGTTTAGCGCGGTGTCGTAACCGATGGTTCGGTCAGTGCCGTAGAGGTCGTTGTCGATTGTGCCCGGAAGGCCTATTATGGGGAAGTTGAACTCGCCGGCGAAGATTCTTGCTCCGGTAAGCGAACCGTCGCCGCCAATCACCACGAGTGAATCGATTTCATGTTGTTTAAGCGTGTCGTAGGCGAGTTGGCGTCCTTCAGCGGTCTCAAATTCTTTGCATCGGGCGGTTTTCAATATTGTTCCGCCCTTCTGAATTATGTTTGACACGTTCTGTGTCTTGAAGTCCACAATTTCATCAGTTATAAGACCTCGATATCCGCGATAGATACCTTTCACTTTAAGTCCGCTATAAATTGCCGAGCGGGTCACGGCGCGAATTGCCGCATTCATTCCGGGCGCGTCACCACCTGAGGTGAGAATACCCACGGTCTTAATCTGAGACATATTTTTTGAATAGAGGTTAAATGAAATATATAGATGCAAATATATTAAATAGGAGGTTTAAAAACAACCGTTGATTGCAATTTTTAACTAAAATCGCATGGCTGTTTTTGTTAATGAGTTATTCAATAATGTTTTAGGATGCGGAAGCGATATGTCAGGTATCGACATTTTAACGGGTTTGTCGTGTCGGATACGTTAAAGGTTATAGAATTGTCTGAACCATGCGACAGTTCGGTTGATTCCTTGCTGCAATGGAGTATCAGGCTTGAATCCAATGGCTTCGGCCAAAGCCGAGGAGTCGGCGTAGGTCTGATAGACATCACCGTGTTGCATAGGTAGAAACTCTTTATCAGCCTTGCGTCCGGTGGCGTTTTCGATGCAATTGATATAGTCCATAAGGCAGATTGGCTGTGAGTTGCCGATGTTATATATGCGATATGGAGACGGAGATGTCGCCGGGTCGGGCCTCGCTCCGTTCCAAGACTTATTTCCTTGCGGAATAACATCGGTGATTCTTACGATTCCCTCCACAATATCGTCTACATAGGTGAAGTCACGCCACATATCGCCATTGTTGAATACCTTTAAAGGACGGTTACGGAGAATGGCGTCGATGAATAGGAATGGTGACATATCGGGACGTCCCCACGGGCCGTAGACGGTGAAGAAACGCAATCCGGTGGTGGGTAGATTGTAGAGGTTCGAGTAGGCGTGCGCCATCAATTCGTTGGATTTCTTGGTCGCAGCGTAGAGGGAGACGGGATGCGCTATGCCGTCATGTTCAGAAAATGGGACTTTGCCATTAAGGCCATATACACTCGAGGAGGACGCATAGACGAGATGCCCCACCTTATTGCGGCGACAACCCTCGAGGATGTTGATAAAACCGTTTACGTTGCTCTCTATGTAGGCGCGGGGATTCTCGATGGAGTAACGTACGCCGGCCTGCGCTCCAAGATTGATCACGGCGTCAAAGTTGCCATTTGCGAAGAGCGTAGCCATAGCATTGGCGTCCTCAAGGTTCATGCGGATGAAGCGGTAACGGTCGCCATAAATGGAAGAGGTTGAGAATTTGCTCCATCTCTCGGCGTCCTCCCTTACGATTCCGGATTCGGCAAGACAGGCATACTTCAGCTCCGGGTCGTAGTAAGAATTGATGTTGTCGAGACCTGTGACACTATCGCCTCGCTCGGCGAAACGTCGCGCGATAAAGCTCCCTATGAATCCGGCAGCTCCTGTGACAAGAATGTTCATTTATCGCTATGCGTTTTTTTAAGGAACCGGGTGTACTGATGTGACGATACAGGTTGTGGCTCCACGCCATGGAAGCGCTCCCCAATAGCGGCGGTAGGTGACAGATACCTTTTTGCCGGTGCCTTTGAGCGATGATAACTGTTCGGCGATGCGGTCGTTGTCGACCGAGAACACGAAGTCGCGCGAATATACTTGAGTGGTGTCAATGAGCGATTGGTTGACAATCATCTGCCCCTCCCATGTCTTGAATAGGAAACCTTGCTTTTTGAATTCGACCACATACCCTTCTTCATGCATGTGAGTTTCGTAGGGGGCGAGGTATCTCATCCAGAAGATGGCGGCAAGCGCTATGATTATTACGGCTGAGGCCCAAAGGATGATTTTCCGCAATCGATGATGGCGGCGAGGCTTTTCGGGCTGCGGCTGTTGTTCTTCTACGTTGTCAAAACGGATCACCGGATCCTGTGGCTCTTCAGATTGAGGAGTGGTGAAGTAGTCGGGTTTGTCATCGAAATCCATGGTCGGAATGATGTTAGGTGGATTATTGGTTAATTATTTCACGTGATCGTTTACGCCCGTCGAGCGCTATAGAAACGAATGAGTATAGGCCGAGCAGTACGATGAATGCGTTTTGCACGCCCCATACTATCATGGCGAATGCCGCAGCGCGGTCAAACTCCACACCGTATATTCCAAGCGAGAATATGACAGCGAGATGCCATGGCCCTAATCCTCCGTTGCTGGGTATGCCCATTGATATGCTTGAGAGGACGAATGTGACCAAAGCGCATACAAAACCTAATCCTATGGTAAAATCAAATGCTTGGAATTGCAGGTATAATTGGGCAAAATAGCAACCCCATATTGCGAATGTGAGGATAATCCATCGGCCTTTACCGGGCATTTTAGCTACGACGGCGAAACCGGCCCATAAATCCTTAATCCATGCGCGCGTTTTAAGCACCCATTTGTTTTGGCTTTTCGATAAGAATAACCATATGAGAAGGATTACGCCCGCTACGCACACTGCCCAAAACAGCGGATTGTGGAGAACGCCTTCTATTCCTTGATAGGCTTGGGGGTATTTTTCGGAGAATGCCACAAACGCATCTTTGGCGATGAAAAATGTGAATACGGTGAGTAGAAGCACCATAGCTGTGTCGGCGAGACGGTCGCACACCATTGATCCGAAAACGGTGGTGAATGGCGCCGATTCGCGTTTTGCAATATAGCCTGAGCGCCATAGTTCACCGAGGCGCGGGGCGAGAAGGTTGATAGCATACGTGCCGAACACGCTCCACACGAGCGGGGCGAGAGGCGTGTGTATTTTAAGCGCGTCAAGCTGTATGCCCCACCTCATAGCGCGGAATATGTGGGAAAACACGCTGACTACCAACGCTATCCCAATCCACCAATAGTTACATTCCTTAAGTTCGGCGGTTATGACGCTGATGTCGATTTTGGTGTACAAGTAATAGCAGAGCCAAGCGCTCAACGCCACCGGCAATCCGTATTTGAATATATTGCTGAGTATTTTTTTCACGGCAAATTGGTTTAATGCGGCAAAGTTAAGGAAATTACCTGAAAAGTCAAACTATCTTTTTTGTCGTCGGTGTTGTGCCAAAAATATAAAAGGATCCAAACGGATATAGACTAACAAGAGACATGAGAAATGTTAATAGAAGGGGCTTTAGCGAAACAAAGCCTACTTGACCTCAATTTTTATTGAGGAAACACCTTGCGGCGACCATATCCCAAGTCCTCCGGTGATGTTGGAGCTAAGTGATGCGTTGGATGAGATGAATTGAGAGTTGCCAAACATTGTCATGTTGTCGAAGTCACGCCAAAAGCTGTAAACTGAATATTCCACGCGGTTTAGGTTTATAATCAGCTTATCGCCTACTGCGGGTTGAGCTTCATAGTGTTCGGAGTTGATGCGGTCTTTGGGCATGAAAATCGGAATTTGGATATGTTCTCCGGCTACGGTCGCCTCTACATTCCCTAACATAGCCGGCAAGGCTCGACCTCCATCTCCTTCGCGCTTTACGGTGACGTAATAATAAGCAGGGACGTCTTCCGGAGCGGTAAAATGCAGTGTCAGTGAGCGTAGTGTGTCGTTCTCTTCGACCGCCTTTGCGGCGATGGAGTCGATTGGGGTGGGCATGGGCATGAATGCGGTGGCGGTGGCGTGCATTGAGCGATAGTCGGCAATTAATGTGTAGGTTTTGCCTGGTTGGCCTATGATGTCGGTTGTATAGTAGCGATGAGGCGGGAACAGTGAGTTGTCCAGTCCTGATGTCATCACTGTCGTGTCAGCGCCGTCGGTTATTGCTACGCGTCCCCATTGAATCATCTTATCGTCGAGGGTTCCGCTCTCACTTTCCGGCGAAATTGTGACCGTGAATATTACTACCGGATGACCGTCGGAATCAAACCATCCATCGATCACCGGTGTTGGCGGCATTGATGGCGTGTCGTTAGCGCAGCCGCAGATGACTATGGCAGCTATGATTGAGATGATATGTGCTATGAATTTCAAGGGCATAATCATAGGGTTAGAAAGATATAGTGTAGGACACTGACGGCATGAATCGATACAGCGATGACACGCGCTTGAACGTGTAGCCGCCGGTTTCTTCGGAGATAGCGTAATATTGAATGTCGATGTTGCGATGTCCGTAGGCGTTAATAATTGAGATGTTGAACAAGTGCCGCAGGCGTTTTTCTCTTCCTGAGGCAAACGAATATGTTGCGGAAAGATCGAGCCGATGGTATAGCGGCATTCGGGCGGAATTGCGTTTGCCGTATACAGTCGCAAGATTATTCGCTATTATATAAATCGCTTTTGCGGGAGTGTAGATGCGTCCTGATGCAAGTGAAAATGACGCGCCAAATATCCATCGCCCTTTTGTCATATCAGCATCGAGCTTGAAATTGTGGCCAGGAGAAAAGATGCTTCTCCACCATTCTCCTGAGCCTGAAGCGCGCCTGCGCGCGATGCCCCAGGAATATGCTCCGTTTAGCCTAATGGCATTTACGTATCCTTCGGCTGACAAATTTATCCCGGCATTGAACCCTTTTGATAGTGTGAGGTTGTTCTGATAATCGTAAGATGAGTCAATTATGTCGAGCATTTGTCCTGAAAATTCGGCTTGCGATGTGACAATTTTATAGTAGCCCATTAACGATAACCGCCATTCCGATTCCGGAATTATGATAGAGTATTCAGTTGAGAAATCCCACAGATGCTGTGCGGGCGCTCTTTTCGTAGATCCACTCCAAAAATCAGACGCAAGTCCTATATCGGAAAATCCCGATTGATGAAGGTATTGGCGATAACTGCCGGCGTGTATGCGTAAAAGTCCTGTCGAGTGAGGGGCGTACGATATAGTTACTCTTGGATCGATGCCTATTGTTCGGTAATCATTGTGTGAAAATCTTGAAATTGATACACCGGCCGTTAGGTCAGTTCTATCATTGAGTTGTATCAATATGTCGGAGAATATGCGGGCTTCCTCCATTTCGGATGCTTTGGGTGTGTTTCCGTTTAGATTTGACGCGGAACCGATGACCTTAGCCCATTGTGGAGTGGTGCGATAAAAATTATATTCAGCTCCCGACATGACTTCATAATTTCGGTTTTTCCTTAAAGTAAGTTCTGCCGACGCGCCCAAGTTTTTTATGCTTGACGGTGAGATTATTCTGAATTGTGGCATTGCCAGTTCAAGCGTATTCTTTAGACCTGAATACCACAATTTTATTGATGCCGGAGTAGATCCGAAGTGTTCCCACCCTATAGAGGCGAGTGAGTTTTGCCATCTCAATTTCATGAGCATGGTGTAGTTGGAATCATCGAAGCTGAGATGATCGTCGCTGAGCAATCCTGAGAAATTCAGTCGGTTGAATTGGTTTATTTCCCATGCCGCTGAGAGGTTCAAGTCGTTGAATTTGTAAGAAATATCGTTTCGGTCATCATTAAGGAACGCGCCGTATAATTCATCGATGTACGATATTCTTGCCGCCCCTGATATGGTAACTCTTTCTCCGGCGGGGATCCGTAATGCCGCCGATGAAGCGAGCAATCCTGCGTTAACAGTCCCTTCGATGCATTCAGAATGAGGGCGCCGATTGGTGAAATCTGCGACGCCTCCGAGGCGTGACGGCATACTTGCGCGGTGGAATCCGGGTTCAAGCACGGCTCGGTTGAAGAAATATGGATTGAATGTCGAGAAAATTCCACCGAAGCGGTATGGGAAAAATACCGGCGCTCCGTCGATGCGAAAAATAGTGTGGGACGGAGATGCTCCGTCGATGGAAATACCGGAACTGTAATCGCTTGAAGATGATACTCCGGCCAGTCGTTTCATGGTGGAGATATAGTCAATTTCTCCTAAAGAGCGTCCTGCAAGCGACATTCCGGCGGAGTTTAGCTGTATCGCTCCGGAGTCAAGTGTGCGTGCACGAGAAGGAGCGGAGCTTATGACTTCAACCTCCATCAGTTGGGTGTGCGGACTGATTGTGTCGTTGACCGCCTCTTGCGCGATTGCGTATAATGGTGAAAAAATGGAAAGCCAAAGGAACAGAATTGTCCCTTTGGCCGATTTGATATAGTTGAGTTTTATTATACTCTTCATTAGATGCCCCAAGCGCTGCGGTAGGTGCTTATCACTGCTTCGTAGCGGCGAGCGAGAGAGTCAAAACCGTGTCCGAAATAGTCGTCGACTGACACTGCGGAGCCGTCAGAGAATTTTACAACGAATCCAATAGTATATTCCCATTCGCTATCCCATTTGGATTCCCACAAATCGGGCTCGGCAACGAGGGGAGCTTTACCGTCATTTCCGAATTTGATATAGCAATTCATGTTTTTATTGATTTCATCGCAGGCTTTCTTGCAGTCGGTGAGCGCTTCGGCCTTGGTGTCGTAATCGTAGCTGTCCCAATATCCGTAATCAACAGTTTGGATGAGATTGGTTGTGAGCTTACCTTCGGCCGATATGCGAATTTCGTCAAGGAGAGACGCTTCGGCAGTGGCGCTTTTGAATATTGAAGTTATATCGAAATAATCTTCGTCTTCATCGTAGTACTCCGATGCGTTTTCGAGATAGTCGATGTCGCAAAGATGAGAACCGTTGAGAGTGGCTGATGTGTTGATGACGCTTTTTCCGTCGATGCGCACTTCGGAGCTTTCAGTGACTTTAGAGTCGTTTCCAGAGGTGCTTGCGATGGCGCGGATGTTTGCTGCGGTCACATCGGCATCTACCGAGAATTTATGATTGTCGATGTCGATGTTTGTCTTAGTAGAACCGTCGACAAGTGTCTTGCCGGCACGAGTTAGGGTGACATTTACGTTACGCGGACATTCGATATTGTACACCTCTCTCAAGTTGTCCCAGTAGTCCTCTTCGGAATATGTGTATGTGTAGTTGGAGCCGCTTCCCGATATGGTTAGTTCAACTTGATTGTCGTTCATGTCTTTGAATCGGAAACTGATGTAGTTGGAGTTGGCGGTTTTAGCCCATTCTCGTGTTCCCGGTTCATATACTCCGGTTAGTTCAGAATATTTGATGTTGTAGGTGTAGACGCTCATGGCACGGCTGAGAGCTGTGAGGTCGCCGCTTGCGAAGTTGTTCAATGCGGCAAAAAATTCCGGCGTAGCTGAGGCGTAACCGGCAGATACGAAGTTGGTCGGAAATTCCAAGTCGCCATACATGGCAGAAAAACCGGCAGCCACTTCAAATATTTCCGCTTGATCGTCAGGTTTCAGCATTTCAAGAACTTTACCGGCGGTATTGGCTAATGATTCCTTGCTGTCCTCTACTGAGATTGTTCCGGTTGAAGAACCGCCGTTGTCGTCACTGTCGGAAGAACATGACGCAAAAGTAATCATGCTTGCCGCAACAAAAATTGGAAAATACTTTTTAATCATAATTGTATTGTTTGAAAGTGATAATTAGCAGGTTAATGAGATTTGTCCATACTATTGTTTATTTTGGCCATACAAAAGTACGTAAAAAAAATACCTCTTCCTCTTTTTTTAACTAATATTTGCATTTTGGCGGGAGCGGATTATTTGCAGGCGAAAATAAAGTTAAATATAGTTAAATAAGATGGTGTGAAAGTTGGTAAGCGGTCATCGTAGTTGCTTTTGGAACATTATTTTAGTATCTTTGTAGCAGATTCGAGTACCGGAGGGGGCGAAAGTCTCCTCCGCATTTTTTTAACAGTCGATGAGTTGAATTGAAAAATGATAGATAAACAGAAACTTACAGATACAATCAACGAAGCGATAAAGGGCACCCCTTTGTTTTTGGTAGATGTTACCGTCACCCCGGATAATAATATCACCGTGGAGGTTGACTCGATGGACCGCGTGGATATCGATGAATGTGTAAAGTTGACACGTGATATTGAATCTGTTTTTGACCGTGATGTAGAGGATTACCGGCTCGAAGTGGGGTCGGCCGGGCTTACTTCACCTTTCAAAGTTAAGGAGCAGTATCTTAAGAATGTGGGCAATCAAGTGGAGGTCCTTACCCGCACGGGGCTGAAATTCAAGGGAACTCTCACTGAGGTTGGCGCTGACGACTTCACGGTCGCGGTTAAAAAGAAAGTGAAGGAAGAGGGTAAAAAACGTCCGGTAGAGGTTGAAGAACCAGTGGTGACGAATTTCACCGACGTGAAAACTGTGAAATATTTAATAGATTTCAAATAAATCCAACGAAATAATATCCAATCATGGCTAAGAAAGAAGAATCCCCCGATATGGTGGAAAGATTTGCCGAGTTCAAGGAACTCAAACACATTGACAAAGCTACAATGATTTCCATACTTGAGGAATCGTTCAGAAATGTTTTGGCTAAGAAGTTCGGTACCGATGAAAACCTCGACGTAATCATGAACCCTGATAACGGGGATGTTCAGATATTCCAAAATCTGGAGGTAGTCCCTGACGGGGAGGTTACAAATCCATCGACTCAGATTTCACTGAGTGATGCCCGCGCAGACCAGAATCCGGATGTGGAGATCGGGGAAGAGCACACACGTGAAATTATATTTGAGAAATTCGGACGTCGTGCGATATTGAATCTGCGTCAGACTTTGCAATCCAAGATTCTCGACCTACAGAAAGAGGCTATTTTTTCCCAGTTCAAGGGGCATGAAGGCGAATTGGTGTCGGGTGAGGTGTATCAAACTTGGAGTAAGGAGACGCTTCTTCTCGACAGCGAAGAGAACGAACTAATTCTTCCGAAATCGGAAGCGATTCCCGGCGATTTCTTCCGTAAAGGCGAGACGGTGAGAGCCGTTATCGCTAAGGTTGATAACAAAAACAACAATATCCGCATCACGGTGTCGCGCACATCGGATGATTTCCTTCGCCGTTTGTTTGAGCTTGAGGTGCCCGAGATTCATGACGGCTTGATTAATATCCGCGCCGTCGCCCGCATCCCCGGCGAAAGAGCTAAAATCGCAGTAGAAAGTTACGACGACCGTATTGACCCGGTAGGAGCTTGTGTGGGAGTGAAGGGTTCTCGTATTCACGGCATTGTTAGGGAGCTTCGCAATGAAAACATCGACGTTATCAACTATACTTCAAATAATGAATTGTTGATTCAACGCGCGCTCAGCCCGGCCAAGATATCATCCATACGACTTAATGAGGAGGAAAAACGCGCTGAAGTGTTCTTGCACCCTGAAGAGGTGCCATTGGCCATCGGTAAAGGCGCGCTCAATATTAAGCTTGCGTCCAAGCTCACCGGTTATGTGATTGATGTGTACCGTGACGCAGGTGAAGAGTTCAACGACGATATTTATCTTGACGAATTTAAAGATGAAATTGACGGCTGGGTAATCGACGCTCTTAAAAATATCGGTTGCGTGACGGCAAAGAATGTGCTTGCTATGTCCCGTGAAGAGATCATCGAGAGAGCTGACCTCGAAGAGGACACTGTTGATAACGTGATTTCAATCCTCAAAGCAGAATTTGAAGACTAAACTCTAAAACTCAATATGGCGAAAATAAAAATAAGCAAAGTAGCAAAAGACTTAAACATAGCCCTTCCGACCGTCATTGATTTCTTGCAGTCAAAGGGTATAAATGTCGATATGAACCCCAATAGCCGTATCGACGAGGACGCCTATAAATTGTTGGTGTCGAATTACGGTGACGAAAAGATGGCAGAGAAGAAGTTGGACGAGTCCGGTGCAGCAGTTCGCCAGAGAGAAAAAAAAGAAGATAAGAAGAAACCAGCTATTAATATTTTCTCACCTAAAGTAGTGGGCCGCATTGATCTGGATGCGCCAAAGAAACCTGTGATCAAAAAAGAGCCTGTGGTTGAAAGCCCGCACACTGAGCCTGCGGTCAAGAAAGCGCCAGCGCCGGTTCAGGAGCGCAAGGTCGTAGAGCAAAAGCCGGAACAACCTGTAAAGGATAAGCCGGGGGTTGTTGCTGAGCGCAAGGTCGTAGAGCAAAAGCCGGAGGCGGTTGCTAAAGAGAAAAAAGAGCCGCAACCTGTAGAGAAGTCGATGAAGATCGGCAAAGAGGAGGGTCAGAAACAAAAACCTATGAATAATAAAAACGAAGAACCCAAACCTGCAGTAAAGCAAACTCCTGAAGAGAACAAGGCGCCGGCTGAAAAGCCAGAGGATAAACATGAGGAATCAAAGAAGGCTGAGCCGGAGATATTCACTACCGGTCCAATCGTGGGAGGCCCTCAACTTAATGTTGTGGGAAAGATCGATCTTTCCGCAATCAATCAGCAAACGCGTCCGAAAAAGAAAACCAAGGAGGAGCGCCGCAATGAACGACTCGCCAAGGGTGGCGGTCAGAATGGAGCGCCGCAAGGTCAGGGTCAAGCTCAAGGCGATAAGAAAAAACGTCGCCGCATAGGTAAGGAGAAAGTAGATATTGAAAAGAGTTCCAATCAGCAGCAGTCACAAAGTGGAGGCCAGCGAGGAGGAAACGATAAAAATAGCCAATGGGGTCAGCAACGTAATGACCGTAAGATGAAAGACCGCAACCGCCGTCCCGTGCACACGGAAGTGAGCGAGGAGGATGTGCAGAAGCAGGTGAAGGAGACTCTGGCGCGCCTTACGAGCAAGGAGAAAGGGCAAAAGAAGGGTCTTAAATGGCGTAAAGAGAAGCGTGAGGCGTTCCATTCACGAGAACGTGAAGCAGCCGAATTCGAAGCAGCCGACAGCAAAGTGTTGAAGCTTACGGAATTTGTTACCGCCAACGACCTTGCGGTGATGATGGATGTGCCTATCAACAATGTCATCGCTACCTGTATGAATCTTGGTGTGATGGTTTCGATCAATCAACGTCTTGACGCTGAAACGATTAATATCGTAGCTGATGAATTTGGCTATACGACCGAATATGTTTCCGCCGAAGTGGTGGAGGCTATCCATCAGGATGAAGATCAAGAAGAGGATCTTGAAAACCGTCCGCCGGTAGTTACGGTAATGGGTCACGTTGACCACGGTAAGACTTCATTGCTTGACTATATACGTAATGCCAACGTGATCGCCGGAGAGGCCGGAGGTATCACTCAGCATATCGGGTCGTATAACGTGAAGCTTGAGGACGGACGCCGCATCACATTCCTCGACACTCCCGGTCACGAAGCATTCACGGCGATGCGCGCCCGCGGTGCGAAGGTGACAGATATTTGTATTATAATTGTGGCTGCCGACGATAATGTGATGCCGCAGACAGTTGAGGCTATCAACCATGCCTCGGCCGCCGGTGTTCCTATCGTGTTTGCCATCAATAAGATTGATAAGCCGACTGCTAACCCGGATAAAATCAAGGAAGAGCTTGCTCAGATGAATTATCTGGTAGAGGAGTGGGGTGGAAAGTATCAGTCGCAAGATATTTCGGCGAAGAAAGGTATCGGAGTGAATGAGCTTATGGAGAAAGTGCTCCTTGAGGCAGAAATGCTTGATTTGAAGGCCAACCCTAACCGTCTCGCCACCGGCTCTATAATTGAATCGTCGCTTGACAAGGGGCGCGGATATGTCGCTAATATTCTTGTTCAGAACGGAACTCTTCATGTGGGCGATATTATCCTTGCGGGCACTCATTTCGGCAAGGTTAAGGCAATGTTTAATGAGCGTAACCAACGCATCAAGGAGGCGGGCCCTGCTACTCCGGCGCTTATCTTGGGATTGAACGGCGCCCCTACCGCAGGAGACACCTTTAATGTGATGGAGTCAGAGCAGGAGGCGCGTGAAATAGCCAACAAGCGCGAGCAGTTGCAGCGCGAGCTTGGATTGCGCACAAGCAAGCGTACCACTCTTGAAGAGATTGGCCGCCGACGCGCTATCGGTAATTTCCATGAACTTAATATCATCGTCAAGGGTGATGTTGACGGTTCAATCGAGGCTCTTTCCGATTCACTCATCAAACTTTCTACAGAGGAGGTTCAAGTCAATGTGCTTCACAAGGCTGTCGGCGCTATTTCGGAGAGCGATGTGACGCTTGCCGCCGCATCGGATGCCATTATAATCGGCTTCCAGGTGCGTCCCTCACAGGCCGCGCGCCGCGCCGCCGAGCATGAAGGTGTTGAGATCCGTCTCTACTCTGTCATCTATCAGGCTATTGAAGAGGTGAAGGATGCAATGGAGGGTATGCTTGCTCCTGAATATAAAGAGGAGGTTGTGGGAACTGCCGAAGTCCTTCAGACTTATCGCATCTCCAAAGTGGGCACTATCGCCGGCGCAATTGTGCGTGAAGGTAAAATCAAGCGTTCATGCAAGGTGCGTCTTATCCGTGACGGCATTGTGCGCTACACAGGCGAGCTTGGCTCGTTGAAGCGATTCAAGGATGATGTGAAAGAGGTGCTTACTGGCTATGACTGCGGACTAAGCATCGCGGGCTACAACGACCTTGAGGAGGGCGACCTTATCGAAGCGTTTGAAGAAGTTGAGGTTAAAAAGCAATTGTAATGCCTCGTCAGGTATACGTTAATATCGGATCTAATCAGGGCGACCGTTATGCTAATATTGAGCAAGCGGTCGCCCTGATCGCCAAATTGGCTGATGGCGGAGAGGTGTTGCGCTCCACAATGATTGAGACCGATCCATGGGGGTTCCAATCGGAAAATCGGTTTGTGAATATAGGCGTGGTGTTTCGCTCCTCCATTTCGGCTCAAGAATTGCTAACGCGCCTTCAGGAGATAGAGCATAGCATCTCACCGGGTGCTCATAGAGACACGGACGGTAATTATATCGACAGGGAGATTGATATCGATATTATCGCCGTGGAGGATGTGGAGATTGATTTGCCGGAGTTGACGTTGCCACATCCGAGGATGAAGCAGCGTGATTTTGTTATGGAGCCGTTGCGGGAATTGTCGGCGTCGGCGGCGTGGTTGAAAAGATATTTGTGATAGGGCATGGCAGATAATTATCTTGAGAGGCGCATGGAGGAGTATCGAGCCGGGAAGCTCGTGCCCAAACGCCGTGCGGTGAGTGGCAGCGTCAGCAGAAAAGAGGGGGATTTTATCTTGTCGTTTGACTCGATGAACGTGATTGTGTTAGGCGGCAGCCTCTTGTTTGCATCTGCTGTTGTCGAAGTATTTCGTAAGGTGAATTGCCGAGTGGCTTTGTGCCATTCCGAAGAAAAGAAATGTCGGGAGTTGGCTCAGCGTAGCGGTTGTCGATATTATCCGTTTGATCCCGATGACGGTGAGCGTCGAGATTATGTGGTTGACGATGTGACGGATCGCTGGGGCAGTGTAGATGTAGTTGTTGATCTTCGGGCGGTTGATGGTGCGGTTGAAGGAGAGTTGGCCGATAATATAGCTAAATTGATTCTGCTCCACTCGCATCCTGATTTTTCGTTTATCAGTTATGCTGCTCTGGAGCCGGATAGTTGAGGGTGAGGGTTGGATGATTTGCCTGAATGGGGCGTGGAAATAGTGAGGTGTTTTTGATTTTGGAATATTTTGAGTAGATTGCCTGTATATTGAGCGGAATTGTGTAAATTTGTAAGCAAAATAAATTTTGTCGATAATAATGGAAAGCAAACTGAGAATAGCCGTACAGTCGAAAGGCAGATTGTATGATGAAACAATGGAACTTCTGTCGGAATCAGGGATAAAGCTTACGGCTGTTAAGCGCACGTTGTTGGTTCCCGCCCGGAATTTCCCGATTGAATTGTTGTTTCTGCGCGATGATGATATTCCCGAATCGGTGGCGAATGGAACTGCTGATCTTGGAATTGTGGGACTGAATGAAGTGCTTGAAAAAGAAAAAAATGTGACTGTCGTCAAGGAACTTGGTTTTAGCCGCTGCCATCTCTCACTTGCTATTCCTCAACATATAGATTATTCTGGTCTTAAGTGGTTTGAAGGCCGCAAAATTGCTACTTCTTATCCTGTTATACTTTCTCATTTTCTTGAACGCGAGGGCATAAATGCTGAAATTCATGTTATAACCGGGTCGGTTGAGATCGCTCCGGGAATCGGACTTGCCGATGGAATCTTTGACATTGTGTCATCCGGATCTACTCTTGTCAGCAATAATCTTGCCGAAGTAGAGAAGGTGATCGACTCTCAGGCGGTGCTTATCAAGGCTGCCGACCGGAGTTTGTCGGACGCCAAGCAGACGACACTTGATGAACTTATGTTCAGGTTTGAGGCTGTTAAAGCGGCAGATGGGAAGAAATATATTTTGATGAATGTTCCCAAAGAGAAACTCGACGAGGTGTTGTCGATTTTGCCGGGAATGAAGAGCCCGACAGTGTTGCCGCTCGCTAATTCCGACTGGTGTTCCGTCCATTCAGTTCTTGAGGAGAAACGTATGTGGGAAATTGTAGGTAAGCTTAAAGCAGCCGGAGCTGAAGGTATTTTGGCTCTTGACATTGAGAGGATGATTCTTTAAAAGCTTGTTAAAAAAGTTGTATATGGACATGATATATTATCCGCCACGGGATATGTGGCAACAATTGTGCCGACGCGCTCTTGTTGATAAAACGGTTGAACTTGAAGTACGCGTAGCTGAAATAATAAAGGCGGTCGTTTGCGGCGGAGACGAAGCATTGTTTGATTTTGAATGTCGATTCACCGGAGCTGAGCTTGACAGTCTTGAAGTTACAAAGAAGGAATTGGAGGAGGCGACACGGCAGATTTCTCCAGAATTGCGCGATGCGATTGAGATAGCATATAATAACATTGAGAAATTCCATTCCGCCCAGCTTATGAAAGCTCCTGTCAAGGTTGAGACCTCTCCCGGAGTGTATTGTGAGCAGCGGGCCGTGGCGATCGATCGGGTAGGATTATATATTCCGGGAGGAAATTCACCTCTATTTTCCACAGTATTGATGCTTGCGATTCCTGCCAAAATCGCAGGATGCGGAGAGATTATTCTGTGTACTCCGGCTCGTTGTGACGGGACGATTCATCCCGGCATCCTTTATGCGGCGTCGAGAGTCGGTGTTGACCGGATATTTAAGGTCGGCGGCGCTCAGGCGATAGCCGCAATGGCCTATGGGACGGATAGTATTCCGCGCGTGTATAAGATTTTTGGCCCGGGCAATCGTTATGTGATGGAAGCAAAGCAGCAGGTGACACATCATAATGTGGCTATCGATATGCCTGCCGGCCCATCGGAAGTGCTTGTTATTGCCGATGAAACCGCCAATCCGGAATTTGTAGCCGCTGATTTTCTCTCACAAGCGGAGCATGGTCCTGACAGTCAGTCGATATTATTAACCACCTCTCAAAAATTGGTGGATTCGCTGTCAGACGTTATAGAGGATATGCTTCATCGGCTTCCGAGAGAGGAGATGATGAGAAAATCGTTGTCGCACAGCCATATTATTCTGTTTGAGGATGATGAAGAAATGATTGATTTCAGTAATGAATATGCTCCGGAACATCTGATTATCAATCATAAGGATGCTGAAAAACTTGCCCGGAAGGTTAGAAACGCCGGTTCGGTATTCATCGGTCAATATACACCCGAGAGCGCGGGAGATTATGCTTCGGGCACCAATCATACCCTTCCAACGTCGGGGTTTGCCCGCGCGTACAGCGGTGTGAATATTGACAGTTTTATGAAAAAGATAACATTCCAGCGGATATCGCCGGAGGGTGTGCGCTCAATCGGTAATGCGGTTGAAATAATGGCGCGCAATGAAGAGCTTGACGCTCACGCTCTTGCAATGACGTTGCGGATTAATTCGGTAGATAGTAAATGAAACCACTGAATCAACTTATACGGCCAAATATTCTTAATCTGGAGCCTTATACTTGCGCCAGAAATGAGTATACAGGAGAAGCTAAAGCATGGCTTGACGCTAATGAAAACAGTAGGATCAACGGTTTTAACCGCTATCCGGATCCGTTGCAACTTGAGGTCAAAGCTAAGCTTGGCACTATGAGAGGTGTATCGCCATCCCGTATATTCCTTGGGGTGGGAAGTGATGAATGTATTGACATAACATATCGAGTGTTTTGCCGCCCCGGCATTGATAATGTGGTGGCTATAGAACCTACCTATGGAATGTATAGCGTGTGCGCGGCTATAAATGATGTAGAGTACCGCAATGTTCGTTTGCATGAAGATTATTCGCTTGACATCGAATCGATATTCCAGGCTGTTGATGAGCGCACCAAAGTCATTTGGATATGTTCACCAAATAATCCTACCGGCAACGCATTCCCGATTAGTCAATTAAAGGAGGTTGTTGGCCGGTTTGACGGTATCGTCGTAATTGATGAGGCTTATGTAGACTTCTCCGCAGAGGGCACTATGCTTGGGGCTTTGGATGCGTATCCCAATTTGATAGTTATGCAGACGTTCTCCAAGGCCTGGGCGTCGGCGGCGTTGCGGCTTGGAATAGCTTTCGCGTCGGAGAAGATAATAGGAGTATTCAATAATGTCAAGTATCCTTATAATATAAATATTCTCACACAGCGTCAGGCGTTGAAAGTGCTTGATGGAGCGCCCGAAATACAACGAGTCGTAAAGGAACTCATTGCCGCACGAGATAATCTTGGACAGCGACTCGCAGCCCTTGAATGTGTCAAAACCGTCCACCCCTCTGACGCTAATTTCCTGCTTGTAGAGGTTTCCTACGCAAACGGAATTTATGAATATTTGAAAAACGCAGGCGTTATAGTGCGCAATCGCTCTCGAGTGGCGTTGTGCGGAAATTGCCTGCGTATTACA
Organism: uncultured Muribaculum sp.; assembly: GCA_964512855.1. Lineage (GTDB taxonomy): Bacteria > Bacteroidota > Bacteroidia > Bacteroidales > Muribaculaceae > Muribaculum. The sequence goes on along the minus strand of CAZELD010000013.1, from coordinate 14,981 downwards.
GTCGGAACCGACGAAGAGAATGATTTGTTGATAGAAAAAATGGCTGAATATGGAAAATAAACCTCGCGTATTGTTTATCGACCGTGACGGAACGCTTATCGTGGAACCGAAAGATGATTTTCAGATAGATTCACTTGAGAAGCTTGAAATGATCCCCGGCGCGACACGCGCTATGCATTTTATCGCTCAGAAACTCCCATATAAGCTTGTGATGGTGACGAATCAGGACGGTCTTGGCACGGATTCGTTTACGGAAAAAGATTTTTGGCCGGCGCATAATAAAATGCTTAAGGCATTGTCCAACGAGGGGGTAGTTTTTGATGACATATTCATAGACCGCACTTTCCCGGAAGAAAATGCCCCTACACGTAAACCCGGCACCGGAATGTTGGGTTCCTATATGGACGGAAGCTATGACTTAGAGGGCAGTTATGTGATAGGCGATCGGTTGAGCGATGCCGCGCTTGCTCGCAATCTCGGAGCCAAAGCGGTAATTCTTCATGCTGACGACGAGGAAACTCGTGCCGGAATTATCAGAGAGGGTCTTGAAGACACGGTGGTTAAGGTTACGCCGCATTGGGATGACATTATTCCCATAATTCAAGGCGGGATGCGTAGGGCGACCATCGACAGGAAAACAGCGGAAACTGATATCCATGTCAGTCTTGACTTGGATGGCGGCGGCCGGTCGGATATTTCCACGGGGCTCGGATTCTTTGACCATATTCTTGACCAGATAGCCCGACATTCCGGAATAGACCTTACGGTTCATGTGACGGGCGACCTATATGTGGACGAGCATCATACGATTGAAGATACCGCAATCGCATTGGGCACGGCTTTGAGCGAAGCAATCGGAGATAAAAGAGGTATTGAGCGTTATGGTTTCGTGCTGCCGATGGATGAGTGTCTATGCACTGTGGCGATGGATTTTGGCGGGCGTCCGTGGATAGTGTGGGATGCGGAATTCAATCGAGAAAAAATAGGAGACGTGCCCACTGAAATGTTTTTCCATTTCTTTAAATCATTGAGCGATAATGCCAAGATTAATCTATTTGTCAGAGCGGAAGGCGCTAATGAACATCACAAGATTGAAGGCATTTTCAAAGGATTTGCCAAGGCGCTGAAACAAGCTGTGCGCCGGGATCCATTCCGGTTTACTCTTCCTTCAACCAAAGGGATGTTATGATTGGAAATATTTAAACATTCTTCGGTGGATAGATAGGATATTTGCGGCGGTTATCATTGCGATAATCGCCGTTGTCGTAAATATGGCACGCCATGGACTGCACGGTTCAATTCCTATCGACGCCAGTTGTCCATGCCATAGGTCGCTTGCGATTAGCGTAATGGATATTGAGAGGATCAGTGTAATTAAATTGATTGAGGAAACAAGGATATAGTAGTATCGGGCTACTGTATCGGGCGAATATCCGAGCAACATCAAGTTGTGAAGCGTTTCCCTGTTCTTTTGCAGCAGTAGATGCACGCTCAGCATAAGAATGAAAAATGACAATAAACTAATGATAATCCCAATCGACATTACAACTCCTGTTGCGATAGATAGGAAATATGAAGCTTTGGCAGAGCCTTGATTGTCGCCTGACGCTTCATAATTATGATCGGAAAGATATTGTTTTATTGACGGATCTCCAGGCTGCTTTAGCTCCACAAGCACTCTTGAAGGCGCCGGAGAGGCGTCTTCTCCGAAATCATTGTTCGCCCACTCCATGAACTCTTCAGGCACTGCGACCGTGTTGAGCCTTGATGAAAACCCGACAATACGTGCCGGGAGCCATTGTTGTTTACCATTTCCGCTTATGGAAATCCTCAGAGGAACCATTCCGATCATCGCTTCGCTTAACTGAGGTAATCCTCTTGGCGCGGCAAAGCCAAAATTATATAGTGACAGATAATCTTTGCTGATTATTATAGGAATTTCAGGATGTTGCGGGTCAAATCCCCAGTCGCGAGGCTTGATGTCGAACACGTCGTCAGGAATTGATTCAAAGAACAGAGCGGTAGACATATTGGCGCCGTTCATTGATATTGATGCTGCGATATTGAATGTCGCGGGAGTGAATGGGGCTACGCGCCTAACCCACGGTTGTGATTCGAGGTCTTTAATCTCTTCGGAAGAAAAAGTGTTGTCGCCGCCGCTGCTCACTAATGATCCAAGTCCGCTTACTTTGTGGGAAATGACTGTATATTCGCTGGTTAGGAACGAATCCTCATCATTCCACACGGAACTGATATCGGAGTAGAATTGCGTAGCGCAAGCGATTATTGTCAGCCCGATAAGATTGGCTAACGCATAACCTATCAGTTGCGATCGGCTGATGTTATGCCTTAACAATTGCCATATAGTGTTTTTGCTCCTCATAGCTTTATGAGCCGTGTTACATCGATTTTCAAATCGTTGCCCACCGAAGTGGCAATTATTGACGCATCATTTTTTCGGGCTTCGTTCATAATCATGGACGCTGCGATTGCGTTGTTGCGTTCATCAAGATGGCTTACCGGCTCATCAAGAAGCAGAAAGTCGAATGGTTGGCATAAGGTTCGGATTATGGCTACCCTCTGTTGTTGTCCAATAGACAGCTTTTTTACCGGTGTGTCAGTTTTATCTTCGATTTCCATACGTGCGAGCATATCTCGGATCTCTTTTTCCGACTTATGGTTTGTGATCCGGTTTTTAATATCGATGTTCTCCATTACTGACAGTTCGGAAAACAGCCGCATCTCCTGTGGGAGGAGCGCCAGATTGTATTTGCGTAAATCACACCATTTTTCTATAGAGAAGCTGCGTATGTCTAAACCGTCGTACGCAATGCTCCCGGAGTAATCATTGCGATTTCCGTAAAGATAGCTGCATAACGATGATTTTCCGGTTCCCGATTCAGCGCGTATTAGATAGTGTTCACCGCGGATAAAGGAAACTTCCGACAGCCATATTTCCGATTTAGGGGTCGTCCCCCGAAATACTTCGGGTAGCAGATTGTCTATGGAGATGGTGTTTATTCGCATCATTTGATAGTGTCAATGGGGGTAAATCCCATATCTGTTGATGCGGCATCAATTGTGGTACTCTTCAGCGAATCGCTGTCAGACGATGTTAACAACGCAATCAGTTCAAGAACTGGCGTAGTGGAATCGGTAAATGAAAATTCCGCATCAAAATCATCATCAAGTTCCATTGTCAATTTGAAGCCTTTTCCTCCGTAGGCGTTTTCTGCGACAGTGTTAGGAATGTTTGCCCAGATTGCGAATGAATTTCCTTTTAACACCTCACGTGACGCATTGTTGCCATATTGTTTTAGTGACCTGTTTGTGAGAATTATTGAATTCCCTACTGCTTTAAGAGAGATTGGCGCCATACCGGGGGTTTGGATTACGAACTCATCGCCTTTGTCGACGACAGGCAATCCGATCATAGAGAAAATGTCGCGCAAATCGCTAATTGTCTTTTTTACCTCTTTTTTCTTCATTTGAACCGCTACGACAAAGTTTATGTCACTTACTATCGACGCAGGGTCTAACTTAGATGTATCATCGAGACCAGCTGCCAATAAAATTGTGCCGTCAATGCGTTTAAGATATGGTAAAATCATCCCCATGAGGGCGCGTTGTCTATAGTCGAGCTGGTAAATTGACTGAACGTAATCAAGCATACCGTCCCAATCAGTATTGCCCTTTATGCCCATTGCCATAATAAAAATGTCGGATGGCATTGTGTAGTCGAGGAGTGACGTGTCGATTCGATAGAGATAAGAGTTCATTTTCTTCTCTTTCCCGTTCGTATCAAGGAATTTTGCTTTCAGTTCTAATTCGCAAGCGTTATTATCGACATTTCCTGTAATGCAAGTCCAACCCTCAGCCGATGAGGAGCGCGCTATGGCGAGACGGAATATATCGTCATCATCCGACAAGAATTTGGCTATTCCTTTTAATGATGACGCCGGGGTGTTGGACGCTCGGGTTAATGCGCTTGATAGCGTGTCGGCCGCTTTATTGGGATCTCCCCAAATGAGCCAACCTTGCGATCCCTTAATCATGAGGTTCACATCCTCGAGCGCATAAACTTCAAATCCTTCAATCGTCGTAGGCTCCGGATCAGCTCCTATTTCAGTTATTAGCGACGCTTTATTTTTAATCTTGAATGTGTAGATATATTCGCCCGGATGCTTGAACGCGCTAATCCCATCCTCTTTTCCTTTAATGGCAAATCCGGCCATCATTTTGTGGTCAAGAGCGCCAGACGTGAGTATGGCGGTTATTTCTTGATTGCAGCGTTCGGAGGAGTTTGTGAGGAATTTGTCGAGAGTCTCGGCGGCGGTAAGTTTGCCGCCATGCTTAATTCCGTCCATGGCCTCTATCAAATTTTCCGCATTGATCGTTACGATACCGGGAGCGTCGGCAGGTATGGTGTCGAGCAACTGACTATCTTTAGAACAGGAATAGAGCGATAGCAATGCGACGCTTGCCATTATCGCTAAAATAGACCTCACATTCATAATCTAAAAGTTAAATTATTACCAATACCAACAAAGATAAAAAATATTTTGTTTATCCTCGGTTTAAGAGGATGTAAATTCCAATATATTAAGATACACTGTGCCAATTTATAGTTGACACAGCGTAGTATCTATGTTTTGTGGAATTATTCCCATTCGATTGTTGCCGGCGGTTTTGAGGAGATGTCGTAGCATACTCTGTTTACGCCTTTCACTTTGTTGATGATGTCGTTGCTGACTTTTGCCATGAAATCGTAGGGGAGATGCGCCCAGTCGGCTGTCATGGCATCGGTTGATGTGACAGCCCGGAGGGCTACCGCGCGCTCGTAGGTGCGTTCGTCGCCCATAACTCCTACGCTCTGAACCGGAAGCAATATAGCACCGGCTTGCCACACTTGGTCATATAATCCCCAATCGCGCAGCCCTTGGATGAAGATGTCGTCAGCATCTTGCAATATGCGGACTTTTTCGGGGGTGATGTCGCCAAGAATACGTACTGCCAGTCCCGGGCCGGGGAATGGGTGGCGTTTTATAAGATGCTCCGGCATCCCGAGTTCGCGACCCACAGCGCGCACTTCATCCTTAAACAGCAGGCGCAAAGGCTCGCATAGTTTCAGGTTCATTTTCTCCGGTAGTCCGCCCACGTTGTGGTGGCTTTTTATGGTTGTTCCGGTTATGGATAATGATTCTATGCAGTCGGGGTAGATGGTGCCTTGCGCCAACCATTTAACATCGGTTATCTTATGGGCTTCTTCATCAAACACATCGATGAAACCTTTACCGATGATTTTGCGTTTGCGTTCCGGATCGGTCACGCCGGCAAGTTCGCTGAAGAATTTTTCAGATGCGTCAACTCCGATTACGTTTAGTCCGAGACATTCGTAGTCGTGAAGCACATTCTTAAATTCGTTTTTGCGGAGCATCCCATGATCGACAAATATGCAAGTGAGGTTTTTGCCAATAGCGCGGTTTAGGAGAACTGCGGCGACCGAAGAGTCAACACCTCCGCTCAATCCGAGCACTACCTTGTCATCGCCAAGTTGCTCTTTAAGCGCAGCCACGGTTGATTCAATGAATGACGCGGCACTCCAATCCTGATGACTGCCGCAAATGTCGACCACGAAATTTTTCAACAATTGCGTTCCGTCGACAGAGTGGTAAACTTCGGGATGGAATTGAACGCCCCACAATTTTTCACCTTCAGCTTGATAAGCTGCGATGGCTACCTTTTCGGTTGATGCTATTGTGCGGAATTTGTTAGGGATCGCGGTTATGGTGTCGCCATGGCTCATCCACACCTGGCTATTGACCGGGATGTTGTTGAACAACGGATTCTCCATGTCAAATTTAGCGAGATGCGCGCGCCCGTATTCACGTGTTCCTGCCGGTTCTACTGAACCGCCGTTTGTATAGGCCATATACTGCGCGCCGTAACAAATTCCAAGAATAGGGAGCCTGCCGCGAATTTTTGACAAGTCTACCTTAAACGCATTTTCATCATACACTGAAAACGGGCTTCCGGATAGGATAACGCCAATTACCGAAGGATCGTCGTGTGGAAATTTGTTGTAAGGCACAATCTCGCAGTAAGTGTTTAGCTCGCGCACTCGTCTACCGATAAGCTGGGTAGTTTGTGAGCCGAAATCGAGGATTATAATTTTCTCTTGCATACAGCGATTATGAAAGGATTAAAACTATGCAAAATTAAGCAAATTATCGCAATTATGAAAATTATGAGTTTGTGATGGCGGTTGAGATTGCGTGGAGTGCTTCGGCAAATGCGTTATCAGGGTGAAGATGAATGATTGCCGGGTCTTTTTTGAGCCATGTGAGCTGTTTCTTTGCATAAACACGGGTATTTTTGGCTATGCGCGCTATCGCTGTTTCCCGATCCATTTTTCCGTCGAACCATGCGAATAGTTCTTTATATCCAACCGTGTTCAGCGAATTGAGATGCTTGAGATGATATACTTTTCTTGCTTCATCTTCAAGTCCGTTTTCAATCATAGCATCTACTCGGCGATTTATCCGGTCAAACAGTTGTTCACGAGGATAGTCAATCATCATGGTTATGATATTGAACGGCCTTTCCTTGGCCGCGCCGGTGCGTAGGGATGAATAAGGCACACCCGCCTCGAGACATATTTCAATTGCGTGTATCAGCCTGCGATGGTTTGACGGATCGGCTACCGAGAGATAATCGGGATCGAGATTTCTCAGCATCAATCTTATGCCTTCGATGCCTTCCTTCTGATAAAGTTGCATTACGTGGGAACGCACGGCATCGCTTATAGTTGGTAACTCATCGATGCCATAACGTACTGCATCGATGTACATCATTGATCCGCCACACATTATCGCTTTATCTGTCTGTTGCCAAAGTTTGGGTAAGAGAGCCATTACATCCTCTTCGTAGCGGGCGGCGCTATAATACTCATTAAGCTTCAAAGTCCCAACAAAATGATGATGCGCGGCCGCTAGCTGCTGTGTTGTAGGCGCGGCGGTTCCAATGGGAATCTCATAAAAAAGCTGGCGCGAGTCGGCCGAGATGATTTCGCATCCCAACTCCTGCGCCAGTTTTATGGATAAATCTGTTTTCCCCGAGCCTGTAGGCCCGGTGATTATTATAAGTGTAGGTCGGAGGTTCATTGATTATCGTTGACCCACAAGACGGGCTATCTCCACGATTACATCTACGGCCTTCTCCAATGACGGGATTGGAATGAATTCATAACGGCCGTGGAAGTTAAGACCTCCAGCAAATATATTGGGACATGGTAGTCCTTTGAATGAGAGTTGAGCTCCGTCAGTGCCGCCGCGTATAGGCACTACGTGGGGAGTTACACCGACATTGCGCATAGCTTCTTCAGCGATATCTACCACATATTTAACCGGCTCGATTTTTTCTCTCATGTTGTAATATTGATCTTTTATGTCGATTTCCGCACAGTTAGGAAATTCATTATTGATTTTTCTTACAAGATGTTCGAGTTCTTTCTTTCTGCGTTCAAACCGGTCACGGTCATGGTCACGGATTATGTAGGTGACGACAGTTTTCTCAACATTTCCTTCGATAGAAATCAAGTGGTAGAATCCTTCGTAACCTTCGGTATGTTCCGGAGTCTCCCATCGCGGCAACATTGAGGTGAAAGTGTTTGCGATACGGATCGAGTTAATCATTTTGTGCTTGGCATAGCCGGGATGCACGTTGCGCCCGGTAAATGTAATACGGGCTACGGCGGCGTTGAAATTTTCGTATTCAAGTTCTCCTATTTCGCCTCCGTCCATGGTATAAGCCCAGTCGGCGCCAAATTTTTCTACATCAAACTTGTGAGCGCCTTGTCCGATCTCTTCGTCGGGGTTGAATGCTATGCGGATTCTACCGTGTTTTATTTCCGGATGGTCTTTAAGATATTTTACTGCGGTTATTATCTCGGCAATGCCTGCTTTATCGTCAGCGCCAAGAAGCGTATTGCCGTCAGTGACAATCAGGTTCTGCCCTTTGTACAGGTCGAGTTCCGGAAATTCACGGGGTGAAAGAACAATGCCTTTTGCTTCATTAAGAGTAATATCTCCCCCGGCATAATTCTCGATTATGCGTGGATTGACGTGTTTGCCGGAAAGATCGGGCGATGTGTCGAGGTGGGCGATAAATCCAATGGTGGGGGTGGGCTTGTCAATATTAGCCGGAAGTGTCGCCATTAAATAACCGTTGTCATCGAGTGTTATTTCGCTGAGACCCAATTCTCGCAATTCTTCTTCGAGATGCTGGGCGAATATCATCTGACCCGGAGTTGAAGGCCATAGATTCGTTAATTCGTCACTTTGAGTGTCAAATTTCACGTATTTGAGAAATCTATCGACTACGTTCATAGCTTTTTGATTTAGGATTAACTTAGTTGATTTTTACAAAGATAACAAAATTCTGTAAAATAAGACTAAAATTAATGTGAATAATCAATAATCATTTTTGTCATCGGCGGCAATAGGTGTGTCATTATGTTCGATTTTATACGCAGGCTTGTTTTTGAACTGATTCAGGTAATTATGATTTAGGTGGTATTCAATCTCCAAGAGCGTTTTTTCCATTAACTCCGGGCGAAGCTGACATTCCCATACCGTCATCACGCTCCATCCAAGCTTGCGCAGGCGTTCTTTGTTCTCTTCATCACGTTCGCGGTTACGATTGATTTTATTTTCCCAATATTCGCAGTTGGATTTTGGTATGCGCAGATGGCTTTCGTGTCCATGCCAGAAACAGCCGTGGATGAATATGGCGACACGATATTTCTTCAGCACTATGTCGGGGGTGCCTGGCAATGAACGCAAATTCTTTCTGTAACGATACCCGCGTGAATATAAATAACGTCGCACGATAAGCTCGGGCTTTGTATCTCTGCTCTTTACGTGCGACATACATTTCGATCGTTGTTGCTTTGTGAACGTGTCCATATTATAAACGCTCGCAAGTCAAGCCGAAGCGCTCTAACAGTTAGAGCAAGTGGCGGCGTTCCTTGTGCGCGGCTTTAGCTTCTTTGTGATGGCGTTCCACTTCGCATAGTGTCGCGATGGCTGTGGCTAATGTCAGTGTTTCGAGTGCGAAATGCAGAATGCAGTGGAGACGATGGAATTTTGTGTGAGCTTTCATAACTTTGAATTTTGAGATAAGTAATTTTTATTTTAACAGTCATGGATCGATTTTTGACCGTTCCATGATTATTAAACAAATAGGCTTATTCAAAGTTCGCGGCTCTTATTTGATGATGAATTATTCCTCTTCGGCAAACATCGGATCCCATGCCGGGAGTTTTTCCGGAGTCTGTTTTAAGATGTCCTTTGTTTTTGCCGTTATGTATTTTTTTATTTACAACGAGGCGGAACATATATTCATCAAACCATTTGTCGGTCATAATAAGATGCCCGTCATTAGCTCCAGGTCCCCAACTGTTTTCAACCATCCATTTTATAGGAGCGCCATTTTCATCAAGGTCAACCGCCACAAGCGTCATAGCGTGGGATGAGGCGCTTGCGAAAGTTCGTATCCTGTCGGCCTTGTTCATGCCGAAACTTGTTCCGAATAAAGATTCGTAGTCAAAATGGTTTACATCGAGGATGCCCCTTGACCGGTCAAAACTTTTGCCGACATCGCAAGAGAAGTACATCATGTTGTTATCCTTGATTGACGCGATAGCCATCTCTTTGATATCCTCAACCGGTAAATTCACATAAGTCCAATTTTGGCCGTCATAGGCGTGGCGGTCATAGTCTATTTCGTAAAGACGGTAATATTCGCGTGTGGGATCATTCATCAACATGACATAATCATTTTTAAGGTCGTTGCCGGCGTACTCTTTATAAAATGATTGTGGCGTATATGTGCGGGTGTCTATGATGTTGCCGTCGGAATCTTTGCGGGTCCAGGTGAATTCGGTAGGTGGAACCCCCAATGTGAGGGCGAGGATGCGATACACCTCTCCAAGCATTTCCGTCTTACGTTCCGCAAGTTTGTGCTGCTCGGCGCCTTCATCATGGAGGTTGCGAAGTTCAAGCCCCCATTCTTTTAGCTTCCAGCCGATGAGAGTGCGCATTTTTGACGTATTGTTGCTGCTATAGGTTTCAAGCATTATTTCGGCCGGCACCACCCCATATTTCATTATGTTGTCAGATAATCCGGTATATTGTCCGCCATCACTTAAAGGGTGTTGGAACAGCCATTCTACGGTTTTGTCGTCCATAGGGCTTTCAGCGGTGTCAATTATGCCTTGAAGGAATAGGTTAGCTCCTGATATGATAGCGGCGGCTAAGAGAATCGGTCGTGTCATGTTGCAAAAAATGGTATATGGTTACTGTTTTGACAAAAGTACATAAAAATCCCATTATTTTGACTATTTTTGCCGAGACATTTACTCTATCACGACAATGAAATATAATGCATCGCAAATTGCCGATATGTTAGGGTTATCGGCACCAGCCTATCCCGATAATGAAATTGGAGTGTTGCTTACTGACTCAAGAGCGCTGACTTATCCTGAAGAGTCCTTGTTTTTTGCATTGAAGACATCAACCAATGACGGACATCGTTATATTTCCGGATTGATTGACGGCGGCGTTAAAAATTTTGTAGTTGAGACTCTACCTGCCGATGCTCCGGAAGGCGTGAACTTCTTTGTTGTCCCTGACGTGGAACAGGCTTTGCGTAAGCTTTCTGCCGCGCACCGCGAGAAATTCAGTATTCCCGTAATCGGGATTACAGGTAGCCGTGGAAAGACCGTGGTTAAAGAATGTCTTAATTATGGACTTTCACCTGAATTTAAAATTGCTCGAAGTCCGCGAAGTTTCAACAGTCAAATAGGTGTGCCATTGTCAGTGTGGGAAATTGACGGTGCTACTCAGCTTGGTATTTTTGAAGCCGGAATATCGACTGTAGGCGAGATGAGCGAACTGCAGAAAGTGATAAAACCTACTGTGGGGATTTTAACTAATATAGGGTCGGCTCATGATGACGGATTTAGCGATCGCCGTGAGAAATGTCGTGAAAAGTTGCGATTGTTCAGTGAAGTTGAGACATTGATTTATTGTGCCGATGATACTGAAGTGAATGAGGAGGTGAAAAAACTTGGAGTGAAAAATTTACTCGGATGGTCGATTAACGGCGCTCCCGGATCGATTGGGGTTGCAGTTGAAAGTTTAGAAGCAGGGACTAAGGTTACTGTAAATTTTTCTTCCGGACCAGTCGAGGCCGTCCTCCCGTTTAAAGACGATGTCTCCATAGAAAATGCTCTGCACGTGATTGTCGCAATGAATTATTTCAACATTCCTGCATCTGAGATTGCTAAGCGTGTGTCACATTTGCATAAGGTTGACACGAGGCTTGATGTGATTGAGGGTGTGCGTGATTGCATGGTCATAAATGATTCTTTTACCAATGACTATGATTCGCTGGCGGTGGCTCTTGACTTCATGAAACGGCGGCAAACGCCCGATCGGGCGCTGACAGTTATTCTTGGCGATCTTGAGTGTGTGGACAAGGAGGAGAAATCTGTTTATGCCGAAATCGTTAAATTGATGAATAGCAAAGGGGTAAGCCGACTCCTCGGCATAGGGAAGGATGTGTCGTCTTATACTGCCGGATTTTCAGGGGAATCATGCTTTTTCCCATCAGTTAAAGAATTTCTGGGGAAAATATCGCAACAGGATTTCAGTAATGAATTGATATTAGTGAAAGGTGCTCCGGTAATGGATTTTCATTTCATTACCGATATGCTTGAGGCGCGTCAGCACGAGACCGTTCTTGAGGTTAATCTTGACGCGATTGTGCATAATTTCAATGAATATAAATCACGATTGAGGCCGTCGACAGGAATTGTCGCCATGGTGAAGGCATTCGGCTATGGAGCCGGATCCTACGAGCTTGCCAAAACATTGCAGTCGCAGGGAGCGGCATATCTTGCGGTCGCCGTCGCCGATGAGGGCGCTGATTTGCGTCGAGCCGGGATTACGATGCCGATACTTGTGCTGAATCCGCGCGTAGACAGCTACCCGATGATGTTTGAAAACAAGCTTGAGCCTGAAATTTATTCCTTTGACCTTTTGGAACAGTTTATTCTGGAAGGCCGTCGCCGTGGAATACGCAACTATCCTGTGCATATAAAGCTTGACACCGGAATGCACCGCCTCGGATTTCTTGAAAAGGATATCCCTGATCTTGTAAAATTGTTAAAAGAGAGTGATGCGGTCTCTCCAAAATCTGTTTTCAGCCATTTGGCAGCGGTCGATGATCCGGCTATGGATGATTACACAATGGAGCAGTTCTCTATATTTAAAAAGTGCAGCGATATGCTCCAGTCGGGATTCAGCCATCATATAATGCGTCATATTTTGAACTCTACCGGTATTACGCGGTTTCCGGAATATCAGTATGATATGGCGCGTTTGGGGATATGTCTTTATGGTATTGCGACGATGAACGACCATTCTCAGGATTTCTTGCAGCCGGTAAGCTCATTAAGAACGGCAATCATTTCAATTAAAGACTGGAAAGCGGGAACAACCATAGGATACAATCGTCGGGGAGTGTTGGCAAGAGACTCACGCATAGCCACGATACCCATTGGATATGCCGACGGGATGAATCGTCATTTTGGCAACGGGCGTTCAGTGGTGTTTATTAACGGTCATCGTTGTCCCACAGTCGGTAATATATGTATGGATGCTTGCATGATTGATGTTACTGATGTGAAATGCGAAGTTGGCGATCTGGTTGAAGTTTTTGGCCTCAATATTCCCGTGACGGAGCTTGCGGGAATCCTTGACACCATTCCTTATGAAGTTCTTACATCGGTTTCTACTCGTGTGAAACGAGTGTATTACCGGGAATAATCAGAATCTGTAGAAATAGTGGCTTTGGGGGTTAGGAGCGCTCCAAATTCCCAAAGCATATATAGGGGAATAAACACTACCATTAGAGTGAACGGATCTCCGGTCGGTGTTATCAAGGCTGCCGCTATAAGCAGTATTACAATGGCTTGTCGGCGATAGTTTTTGAAGAATTGGGGTGTCACAAGTCCCAGTTTCCCTAGAAGCCACGCAACAATCGGCATCTCGAAAACAACTCCCATGACAAAAATCATCATGATGAAATTGTCCATATATGAATCAAGCGAAATGTCGTTGGGTATATTTGCGCTGATGTGATAATCGGCAAGAAAACGCAACATAATTGGAAAAATTATGGCATAACCTAATGCGATCCCGAGGAAGAACATGAAATTGCCGAAAACAAATACCCATCTCACGCTTTTCTTTTCTCCTGGATAGAGCGCGGGACGCACGAATGTCCAGATTAGATAAAATAACACCGGACATGAAAAGACAAGCGCAAGCCAAAAAGAGGTGGAAATGTGAATGAAAAACTGGGAGGCGAGACGAATATTGATGATATTCACATTGAACTCATCGGCTCCAATTGCTTTGTATAACCAAAAATCAGAACGGCAAGGCGCAAGTATCAATCGATCAAAAAGCTCCGGCATTGCGTAAAAAAATATCAGCATCAACAGCAAGACTGTCGCCGCTCCTTTTAGCAACACGCTCCGAAGCTCATCTACATGATCCCAAAAATTCGCTTCTTGTGATTTGAGCGGACTATTCTTTAGGGGAGTCATCCTTTTGTGCGGAAGGCTTTGTTATTTCGTCCTGAATTTCGTTCATGCCTTGCTTGAAGCTGGAGACGCCTTTTCCGAGACCTCTCATTAGTTCAGGAATTTTTTTGCCGCCAAACAGGAGAAGGACCACAAATGCTATTACGATAATCTCGGTGATGCCGAGATTGCCTAAAAAAAATGGTATGATATTTATGGAATTCATAGATGTAAATTACGTTTATTGCACAAATGATAACGTAAAGATAGCGACTTTATTTGAGATTACTCCATCATATTGGATTTTTTTGTTAATTTTGTGGCCTGATTTAAAATTCATTATCAATTAAGCATTATGAAAGCATTTGTTTTCCCCGGTCAGGGAGCGCAATTTGTTGGAATGGGAAAAGATATGTATGACAACAATCCCGTTGCCCGCGAAATGTTTGAAAAAGCCAATGAAATACTTGGTTTCCGCATTACTGACCTGATGTTCAATGGTACCGATGAAGATCTTCGTCAAACCAAGGTTACCCAACCCGCCATCTTCCTTCACTCGGTAATCCTCGCAAAAACTCTTGAAAACGAAATCAAACCTGATATGGCTGCCGGTCATTCTCTGGGCGAGTTTTCTGCTCTTGTGGCTGCCGGAGCGCTGAGCTTTGAGGATGGTTTGCGTCTTGTAAGTGCCCGTGCTCAAGCTATGCAGAAAGCTTGTGAGCTTAAACCCTCAACAATGGCGGCTATAATCGCTCTATCAGATGAAAAGGTTGATGAAATCTGTAGTTCGGTAGATGGTGTGGTAGTATGCGCTAATTACAACTGCCCGGGGCAGCTTGTAATCTCAGGAGAGATTGAAGCGGTAAATGAAGCTTGTGAAAAAGCTAAAGCAGCCGGTGCGAAACGCGCGCTTCCGCTGAAGGTTGGCGGTGCTTTCCACAGTCCCTGTATGGAGCCTGCTCGTGCAGAACTGGCTGCCGCAATTGAAGCGACTCCGTTCCATACCCCAGCTTGTCCGGTATATCAGAATGTTGACGCTAAGCCTCACACTGATCCTGCTGAAATTAAGGCTAATCTTGTCGCTCAGCTTACCGCTCCGGTACGTTGGACTAAGACTGTTGAGAATATGATCGCCGACGGCGCTACCGAATTTATTGAAATTGGCCCTGGTAAAGTGCTTCAAGGACTTATCTCAAAAATTAATAAAGAAGCAGTCGTTTCAGGCCGCCAGTAATTTTTAGTCTAATTAGTCCAATGACGCTAATTAGCCCCATAATAAAAGCCCGATGAAAATCGGGCTTTTTCTGTTATATATCGATTTTATTGA